>CAYJFU010000012.1:0-4645 GCA_964369445.1 uncultured Oscillospiraceae bacterium
AAGGTCCGGCGTGGCGGGGAACTGCAATAGCGTAGACGCCAATGAACCGAGTGCCACACCGAAAATTATACCGATTACACCACCGATAATACATATTATAGAACTTTCGGTTATAAACTGTAAGCGTATAGAAGTGTTGGTAGCACCAAGTGCTTTGCGTGTGCCGATCTCCTTTGTGCGCTCGGTGATGGAAACAAGCATGATGTTCATAACCCCGATACCGCCGACAAGAAGCGATATAGCCGCAACGGCTGAGATGGCAAGCTGTAACGTTGAAAGCATACTCGTCATGGATTCTATAATGCTGTCCATAGCAAATGCCGACACCTCGTAGTCCTCGTTGCTAGCGTATTTGCGATTGTTGAGGTAGTTTGTAACATCGGTAGCAAACTGTGTGCTGTCGATGCCGGTATGGGTGAGCAAAGTGATATATTCATACCCGTCGTCATTATTGGTGAGTTTTTGCGCCGAGGTGTACGGAATATAAACGGTCGTGCTCACATCTTGATCGCTACTGGTAGAGGGCATAAAGCTGTTTTGCTCATACTCGTAGACGCCTACCACGGTGAATAACTCCGGCGGATAGTTTGCCGTGTCGAGCATGATTTGCTGGCCTATCGGATTGCCCTCAAAGCCGTAGTTTTCCACAAAGCTGTCGGACAAAACGGCAACGTTTTTGTTGTCGTCAATCTCGCGCTGCAGTAAAAAGCGCCCCTCAAGTATCGTGATGTTGTTGATGGTTGCCTCATCGGCGGTAACACCCGATATGGAGAAGTTTGCGTACTGTTCCTCCTGTGTGGCGGTGCCGCTACCGACGCTGTGAGATATGCCTATTGCCCTTATTTCTTCAGGAAATTCCGCGGTAAGTTCGGCAAAATCGTCCTCGCTCAGCAGGTCTTCTTTACCGGGAGGTGCAAAGTGCATTGCGCCGCCTGAACCCTCGGTCTGCCGTTGCTGAATCATAAGCGAGACGTTGTTTGCGCCCATTGATGCCATCTCGCCGGCTATGTAACCGTTTAACGAGTTACCGATGGTAAAGATGGTGATAACCGAGCCGATGCCGATGATAATACCGAGCATCGTCAACAGGGCACGCATTTTATTTGTCCAAAGCGCCGTCAGCGCCAGAGAAATGTTTTCAGTTAAGCTCATTATACCCCTTTCCCGGGCAGTCGCTTACAACTTTGCCGTCGACAAGCGTCACAATCCTGTCCGTTTCGAGTGCCAGCTCAGGGGAGTGCGTAATTAAAACTATCGTCTTGCCGTGGTTGCGGTGCAGGTCGTGGAATATATCCATGACAAGTCGACCGGTCTTGGAGTCAAGTGCACCGGTGGGTTCGTCCGCGAGTATTATGGCAGGGTCGTTTGCCAGTGCACGCGCTATGGCGATGCGCTGTTTTTGACCACCGGAAAGCTCGTTTGGTTTGTGGTGCATCCTGTCTGCCATGCCGACCGTTTCAAGCAATTCTTTACTCTTGTTCAAACGATCCTTGTGCGACATACCTGCGTAAAGCATTGGCAGTTCGACGTTTTTTTGTGCGTTGATGCGCGGTATGAGGTTAAAGTTTTGAAATACAAAACCTATTTTGCTGTTGCGTATGCCGGATAGCTCGTGGTCCTCAGCTGCCATGACATCGACACTGTCAAGCAGATATTCACCCTCACTGGGTCTGTCCAGTGCGCCCACAATGTTCATCAGTGTCGATTTACCACTGCCGGACGCACCGACAATAGCGGTAAAACTACCCTTTTCTATCGTAAGCGACACATCATCAAGGGCGCACAGCTCGTTTTCCTTGCCCTCAAAATAGCGCTTGTAGACATTTTTCAGTACAATTACGTCAGCGGACATTAGCCTCTACCTCCGCCGCTACCGCCAGCCGGGGGACCGCCGGCGGGACCTGTTTCTGTCGCAACAACAACATTGCCGCCCATCATACTGTCAAACATGTTGGACTGCACGTTTAGGCCGAGCGGATCCTCTAAAATCAACATGCCGTCGGCAAGCTCGGTGGAGGTTATCTGCACCATGTAGTCCGTTTCCATGCCGGTGGAAACCTTTATTTTACGACGGCCGTCCTGCTCGCCCAGTGCGGATTGCTCAGCTGTCGGCATGGTGTCGTACACATAGACATAATAACTTCCGTCCTCTTCGACAACCGCGTCAAGCGGCACGGCATACACATCGTCTACCTTATCTATCATAAAGCTTATCTCAGCCGGTACGCCGGCACGCAGGTTTTCATCGGTGGAGGTGATGGACACGGTCACGCTAAAGTTGCCCTGTTGATCCATTGCAATGGGAGATATACTCTCGATGACACCCTGCAAAACGTTGTCGCCGGTGGAGTCGGTGGTTATTTCCGCCGCCATGCCCACCTGCAACACAACCGCGTCGTAGCTGGGTATTGAAAGGTTAATTTCCATAGCGGTGAGGTTTTGTATTGTGCCCAAAGCGCCGCTCAGTACCTCGCCCTCACGGAAGTTGAGCGCTGTGACAACGCCGCTCATCGGGGAGCGTATGTAGGTGTCCTCTATCGACTCCTGCGCGTCGACTATGGCCTCGTTCAAATCCTCAAGGTTGCGTGCGTTTTGTATATCGGAAGTTTCGGACTGTATCGTCTGCTGTGTCAGCGAGTTTTGAGCCGTTTCCACCGACTTTAAAAGCTGTGTTTCGGTCGCTGAGAACTCAGCGGTTATCTTGTCAAGTGTCGCCTGTTGTTCGGCGATGAGTTTTTGGTTGTCGGCAGTTTTGGTGGCAAGTTGCTGTTGCAGTGATGTCACGGTGTTGTATGTATTTACCGTAAGTGCGTTGGTTAGATCGGCTTTTGCCGCGTCGTCAAAGGTGTTGTAAAGTGCCGTTACAGCCGCTTGTAACCCATCGAGTGGTATCGTCGGGTCGACAGTCTGTCCCCACGCTGTCAGTGCCTGTGCAACCTGCTCGCCTGTGGCGGTAGTGATGTTAGTTATCTCGGCGTTTAGCGCGGCGATGGACGCTTTCAAAGGGTCAGCTTGTGCGTTGTAAGCCGCTTTTTGCTCGTTGTAGGAGTTGACGGCATCATTGTATGCGTCCTGCGCAATGGCAAGATTGTGGTCGGTAAGCCTGCCGCTCTCGGTTATGTCGGTTACAGTATCGGAATACTTTTCGTTTGCGTTTTCTATGTTGTCCATAGCTGCCTCGTCGTCCAGTGTGGCGAGAATTTGCCCCTCGGTGACAACATCACCCACCTCGACATTGATGGCGGTTATCTTTGCGTTTGCGGTTGCCGTTGAACCCGACACCACCGCCGAACGGCTGTCGGAGGAAGCGGTTGTGCCGCTTGCAACGATGACATTTTCCAGCGATTGTCGTGACAACCCAGATATTGACGGTTGCTGTACCAACATCTGCGCCATCTGTGATGCAGAATTGATAAAATTCGCCACTACCGCGATGATTATGATGATGATAACTAAAACAATGATAAGTACCCTGCGCTTTTTGACAAATGATTTAAATTTACTCATAAAAACCTCTGAAAACAATTCAATAACAATAATAAATCACTGTTGTGAATAAGCTGTGAGCAACTTGTGAAAGATGACAATTTTTAGTAATGATTTTTATAAAAACACACAAAATAACTTCTTGCAAATGTCAAAGACATTCCGAAAAGGGAAGGGTAAGGGTTTTTAACACTCTTTTCTTCATTATCTATTAATTACGCCGTCGGTGGGGCAGCAATCTTAAGCGCATCTTGCCTTTGTATACTTTAATACTCTTTATTGCGGCATATAAGCATACAAAAAAGCATATTTCCGATAAAGTTTTCGATTTTAATTTGCAAAAAATGTTTTTGCAACAAAATAATGCAAAAATGTTATTTAAATGTGCAAAAATGTGCAAAAACGAGCATTTCGCTTTACTTGTACACAGAAGTATTATATAATTACTACAACTAATAAAACATTAGCAAGGTGTTTTGATGCCGTATGATTATGATATAGCCGTTATAGGTGCCGGAAGTGGGGGTCTTGTTGTCGCCGCAGGTTCGGCGGCACTCGGTGCACGTGTGCTGCTCGCTGAGGCAGAACGCATGGGTGGAGACTGCCTTAACTATGGATGTGTGCCGAGCAAAAGCTTTTTAAAAGGTGCACATTTGGGCGCACATATAAAGGAGGGTGTGGCATTCGGACTGCGATGTTCCATGCCGGATTTTGACGTTGCACAGCTTACCGCCTACGTAGAAAAGGTTATAGCAGACATCGCACCGCACGACTCACAGGAGCGCTTTGAGGGGTTGGGTGTCACGGTTCTCCGTAAAAGGGCAACGGTGGAGAGCGCGCACAGCATAAATGTTGACGGCAAAAGCTACACAGCGCGCAGTATCGTTATCGCCACCGGCTCCGACGCGCGTGTACCGCCTTTAATTGCAGATGCCGGCGTACCATACTACACAAACCGCACGATTTTCGGTATAAAAGTTCTGCCGCGGTCGATGCTTGTAATAGGTGCAGGCCCTATAGGACTTGAAATAGGTCAAGGTTTCGCTCACCTCGGTTGCAAGGTCACCGTGTCTGATCGTAACAAAACGCTGTTTCGAAAGGACGAGCCGGAGGTTGCGTCCATAATGCTAGAGGCGCTGAAAGAAGACGGAATAAACTT
>CAYJFU010000012.1:4655-33019 GCA_964369445.1 uncultured Oscillospiraceae bacterium
AATAAACTTCGCGTTGTCCTCCACTGTACAGGCTGTACAAAAGAGCGAGCAGGGCATAAACATCACACTGGAAACGGATGGGGTAAAGTCAACCGACTATTACGATGCGATACTCGTCAGTGCCGGAAGAGAGCCGTCGACAAGCGGTCTCAACCTTGAAAGCGTAGGGGTTGCAACCGACAAAAGAGGATTTATTACCGTTGATAAAAACCTGCGCACAAGCGTTAAAAGCATATTTGCCTGCGGCGACGCGTGCGGCCCATATCTATTCACCCACATGGCGGGCTATCAGGCGGGTGTGGTTATACAAAATGCGCTATTTGGGCTCAATGTTACAACGAATTATAACAACATAAGTTGGTGCACCTATACAAAGCCGGAAGTGGCGCATGTGGGGCTTATGCATGAGCAGGCCCTGAATGCCGACCCCGGCGCACAGGCGATAAACATTCCGCTGGCTCAAAACGACAGGGCAAGGGCGGAAAATGACCTCAAAGGCTTTTTGAAGATATCCACCGACCGCAAAGGCAGGGTGCTCGGCGCGACTGTCGTTGGGGACAAAGCCGGCGAGCTTATTGGAATAGCGGCACTTGCTGTGACGGCAAAGCTGAACATCAGCACCTTTAACAGCGTGATTTTCCCCTATCCCACACAGGCAGAAATTTATAAAGCGGCGGCATCGGCATACCGCAAACAGCACGCAAAGCAGTGGCAACTGAATTTGTTGAAAAGCATAATAAATATGCGTGCAAAGTAGCATGTTGCCAACTTGCAAAAGGGTATGAAGCAAAAAGAAGAGTGCATAAATGTACTTTGTGCGACACTCACAGCAACTACAACAAAGCATTGTTAACTTATATGTAAAAATGTTGCTTCCCGGGCTTGATTTCCCTTGCCACAGGCTTAGGAAAGCATACAAAAAAAATTAGCTAGTAATTTATAAGGTGTTAAGATTTTTTGTTCACCAATTAATCAGAAAGCAAATACAACACAATACGGAGTAAAGTCAATCATGATAGACAGCAAGTACAGAAAAATTGTTCAACCGGTTTTCAGCGTTATAGGACATGCACTTGTCAAAACAAAAGCCACCCCAAACCAAATTACGACAGCGGCACTGGTGGTCGGAATCGGCGCGGCGATAGCGGTTGCGACAAAGCAGTACGCTTTGAGCGGTATATTGCTTGCGCTTTCGGGTTTACTCGACGTGCTGGACGGCACGGTCGCACGGTTGACAGGCAACAGCTCTAAAATGGGGGCATTTCTTGACATGGTGTTTGACCGAATGGTCGAGGGGGCATTTATACTTGGTTTTTATATAGCCGCACCGCAGTTTGGATTATTTTATATACTTTTTTTTATATCGGTGCTCTTTAACTTTTCAACCTTTACGGTGGCTGGCGCTCTCATAAAAAACAACAGCAATAAAAGCATGCACTACGACCCCGGTTTTGCCGAACGTACCGAGACGTTCATCACATTTGTGTTGATGTTGATCTTTCCGCAGTACGCCGGCTACACCCTGCTTGCGTTTACGATAATAGTATTTTTAACAGGTGTGGTGCGCTTTGTCAACATAGCACGTGTGATAAAATAGCCTAGTCATTTAAATATTTGCAGTACACTTTTATTCTCGTCTCATTTAATTATGAAAGACAATAAGTCGGTAGCTGAGATAGTGCTTATCCAAAAAAAGGAGAACTGAGATGAAAAAGCTGAAAAAGTTTTTACCGTTTATCGTGTTGGGTGTTTTGATTAGCGTTTTGTTTTTGACACCGCTACGCAACTTTTTGACACCTAGCTACATAACTTCCTTTATTGAAAGTATAAGACAATCACCGTTTGCGCCGGTTATATTCGGCGTATTTTATGCTGTAGCGGTTGTACTCGTTGTGCCGGGCTTGCCGCTCACATTGCTTGCAGCACCGCTGTTTGGTTTTTGGCAAGGTCTCGTAATCGTCGTTATAGCCAGCAACATCGGGTGCGGACTTACATTTTTGATTTCGCGTTTTGCAGGTAAAGATTTTGTTATGCGGTTTATCAAATCCGGCTCGTTTTTGGACAAAATCGACAAGCAGATGGAAAAAAACGGTTTTTTGTATGTGCTTTACATGCGCGCTATTCCACTTTTTCCGTTTAACGTCGTCAACTATGTGCCGGGACTTACTTCAATTCCATATTTTAAGTATGCAATAGCATCACTGATAGGAATGTTGCCGGGAACCACCATATATGTTTACATGTCATACACAGCCACCGATATACAGGACAATCCGTGGGGGCTTGTTATTTCTATAGCGGTGCTTGTAGTGTTTACACTGGTGACAACGCTTGTTTCAAAGCACCGACAAAAACAATCGGGCGAAGATGAGGATAAGGCAGGGCGCACGAATTAAATTCGAACTTGTACCATTTTGTTTAATTTTAGTGCTACCAACACTGCAGGGGGGCACTCTAAAATATATCAGCCACTTGTGCACAAAGTAAGCGGTTACAAAGCACTGTTTATAACATAAAGCACAGTTAAATGAAGCGGATAAAACACATAAAATGCAATGCGCACAAACGGTGAGCGCGCAGGTCTGATGCAATCGTCATATATTAAAAATATCGGTATTGCAGCCAAGATGAAAATAACCGGCATGTAAAACTTGTAGCCGCCTAAAATAGACTTAATGTAATGCGGCAGTATGTATCCGAATACACCGACTGCCCCAAACGCAGCTATCTGCCACAGCCGATTTTTCAGTAGGCCGAAGCAGATTATCCACAATACCCCTACATAGCCCCAATCGGCTATCATAGATGCGACACAACATAACACCACCAAAACCGCACGCAGATCTATTGGAAGGCGCTCGCATTTGCATATCCAAAGTGCGGCAAAACCCAATGCCAGTGTTAAAAAAACGCTGGTTTTTTCAAACATACTATATTTGAAACATAACACAAACGGTATGTGCGACAGCGCGGCGAACAAGAGCAAGCGGAGCAAGAGCTTTTTGCGGTTACGGGTATGCTCAAAGCTTTGCGCCATCAAAAAGCAAAAAAGAGGCATGGCAATGCGCCCAAGTGAACGCAAAACAAGCCCGGCGGTTGAAAAGCCGGGCAAAAATAAGTATGCAACATGGTCGGCGGACATCAACACAACCGCCAAAACCTTTAAGAATAAGGAGCTTAATGCGACACGTCTCACATCGTGACCCCTACAGGCTCTGACAAGGTTGTAGTTTTGTCCTGTGCGTAAGCACATTGCTCACACAAGCCGTAAAGCATAAGGTCATAGCTGATAAGGCGCGCACAGCACTGCTGTGACAGCATTTCAAGTATGCTCTGTGAAAACTCGACATCAGTGACACAGCCACACTGTTCGCAGATAAAGTGCTCGTGATCGTCCAGTCGAAAGTCAAACCTGTCACCGGCACCGGAAACGGCAATTTTTTTAATCTTGCCGGTTTGGGAAAACCTGTTAAGGTTGCGGTACACCGTGCCCAAGCTGAGCTTTGAGTTGTGCTGTTTTAAATAGGTATAGATTTCATCGGCTGTGGGATGGGTGTGCAGATGGCGCACAGCGTATAAAATTTCTTGCTTTTGTTTTGTGTTTCTCATAATGTAGTATTCCGCTATTAATAACCATTATCATTATAGTATAAATTCAGTTGGTTGTCCAGTTTTTTTTGTTAAGCACAAAACATCAAACATTGTCGAAGCAACAAATAAGTTGGCAAGCTTTGTAGATTTCACGCTATTTTACTTCTCAAAAAAGGTTACAAAATTTGCTTACTTTTACCCATATAAAAACGATTTAATACAAAATCAGTTGATTTTGTAAATAATTATACTAAAATTGCAAAAAATATTGACAAAGCAAATGTTTAACGTTATACTTCACGACATAAATCAGTGTTATCTGACCATATAAACAACACATTTATTTTTTATTGGTGGCTGGTATGCAAAAGTTTTTTTTATGTAAGCACTGCAAAAATTTGATAGGAATGATAGATAACAAAGGTGTACCACTTGTATGTTGCGGTGAAAAGATGGAGGAACTTGTGCCGAACACGGTTGATGCCGCAACAGAAAAGCACATGCCGATAGTCACAAAATACGACACCGGCAACATTAAAGTTGATGTCGGATCTGTTGCGCACCCCATGACGCAGGAACACAACATCGAGTTTGTGTACGTTCAAACAGAAAAGGGTGGACAGCGCAAGGGTTTTGACCCGGATGAGACCCCCAGTGCATGCTTTTCATTTGTCGAGGATAAGCCGGTTGCAGTATTCTCTTATTGCAACTTGCACGGTTTGTGGAAGACAGAGATATAATTTTCAAGTCAATAACTTAGGGTAGAATATTGCACCCCCGACAAAATAGTGGAAAATCTCGGTGGAGATTTTGCCTTGTTTCGGTATCAAAGAACCGTTTCCTTAAACTACGGAACAAACTACTTGCCGATTTTCGTACCGCAATTTAATTGGGATAGCAATATCAAAACATTTTGCAAGTGCGACAGCTTAAACACATGTCCTTGTTTAAATTTTTTAAAAGTCATAACTTTAGTATTGAATAATGGATTCTTTTTTGTTATAATGACAGATATTAATGGTGGTGCAATAAAATAATTATTCAAAACGGGAGCGGACAATAAGAGAGTTGATTTAGAAGTATATCTGTGCACCTATCACCTGCCGGAGGCATGGGTACAGGATGCAAAAAATCAAATCGACACAGATTCCACACCCATCGAAAGATTAATTGTTGGCAACTCCATGTCCGTGTAAATACTTGTCGGGGTTATAATGTTAAAAAATTGGAACATAGATAAATCACAAATAGAAGCACAACAGCAGGCATTAAAAAAGCAATACGACTTCAGCTATGTAGGTCACGGAACAAAGGCCACGGGCTTTTTATCCAAAACTTTTAAACGCAAACCCGGACTTTACGCACGCTGTGTGCAGTGCGGGTACTACATGCCGCTTGACGCAAAGGGCTCGGAGGAATGTACCTGCGGAAACCTATACCGCGATGAGCAAAACTTCAAGTCCGATATAGGTAACAACGAGGTTGAAATTTTTAAGGCGTTAAAAAAGTGAGTGTATGTACAAAAAAACAGTCAATGTTATGGGCATATTCCGCACCTGTGGTGGAGTATGCCCATAATTGTACAATTTTTGATTCGTTCCAAAACACATCTGCGACAGTCCGAAAAAGAAAGCCCCTTGTAGTTTGATAGACAAATTAAAATATCCTTTTTATCCACATTGGAGAATCCCATATGAAACACGAATTTAGCATAACCGGCATGACCTGTGCCGCTTGCAGTTCCCGCATTGAGCGTGTTGTGGGGCGCATGGAGGGGGTACAGTCGGCGGCGGTGAACCTCGCGGCGGAAAACCTTGTCGTGGAGCTTACAACTGCCACTGCAGAGGATATCACGCAAAAGGTTGTCTCGCTGGGGTACGGCGTGTCAAATCACAAAAGTCACGCCCAAAAGGAGCAAACCCGACAAAGCGAACTGGCACAGATGAAACGCCGAACCTTTACTGCACTTGCGTTTGCAGTACCATTGCTTTACCTTGCAATGAGCCCGATGGTTTCCTTTGGCGGTTTCACACTCCCTCATCTTCTCGGCCCCGAGAGGTTGCCGCTTGCGTTTGCGCTGTTGCAACTTATACTTGTCGTACCTATTATGCTGTGCGGGCGCAGGTTTTTCACCGTCGGCTTTCCGGCGCTGTTAAAACGCTCTCCCAATATGGACAGCCTTATTGCAGTTGGGAGTAGTGCGGCATTTTTATACAGTTTGTATTCACTAAGCCGCATAGCGGCAGGACACGCTCACTTTGCACACTCGCTCTATTTTGAGTCGGTGGGTGTTATAATAGCGCTGGTATTGCTCGGCAAATACCTTGAAACACGCTCGCGTCACAGGACGGGTGAGGCGATAAAAAAGTTGATAAATCTCGCGCCAAAAACCGCCACCGTCGAGCGTGACGGTAAGGAACAAACCATTGCGGCAAGCAGTGTGGCAGTTGGGGACATCGTAATAGTAAGACCCGGTGAGGCGCTACCGGTAGACGGTGTCGTAGTCCAAGGGCAAACCGCCATAGATGAATCAATGCTCACCGGTGAGAGCATACCGATAGAAAAACAGCAGGACGACAAGGTTTTTGCCGCCACCGTCAACACAAACGGGTACATCAAGTACCGCGCTACCGGGGTGGGCGAGAAAACAGCGCTTGCGGCGATAATTCGGCTTGTGGAACAGGCACAGGGCAGTAAAGCGCCCATTGCAAAGACCGCTGACATTGTTGCCGGCTACTTTGTGCCGGTCGTCATCGGTATTGCCTTGCTAGCGGCGATAATTTGGGCGATATTTGGTCAATCGACGGAGTTTGTGCTCACGATATTCATATCGGTGCTCGTGATTGCGTGCCCCTGTGCACTGGGTCTTGCAACCCCCACCGCCATAATGGTGGCAACGGGGCGCGGTGCCGGTGCCGGAATTTTGATAAAGAGCGGTGAGGCTTTGGAGCGCGCCTGTAAAGTCGATACGGTGGTGCTGGACAAGACCGGCACCGTGACAGTCGGCAAACCGGTGTTGCGCGATATAGAGCCTGTTGGCGATATCGACACACAGCGACTGCTCACCCTTGCCGCCGCCGCAGAAAGTCGCAGTGAACACCCCATAGCTAAGGCGATAACAGATGCAGCGCGGGATAAAAATCTACCGACGGTGCAACTTGAAGATTTTAAAGCAGTTGTGGGCGGCGGTGTCTCGGTGACGGCGGACGGCGTGGCAGTACTGCTCGGCAACGAAGGTCTTATGGTGCAAAGCGGTGTCGAAATAACGGCGTCACGTGAGATTTTCAGGCGCTTTGCAGCCGATGGTAAGACACCTATGTATCTTGCAATAGACGGCAGGGCAGCAGGGGTGCTCTCGGTCGCGGATGCGATAAAAACCGACAGCGCAAATGCTGTGGCGGACTTGAAAAAGTTGAATGTTCATGTTATTATGTTAACGGGAGACAATGAAGTTACCGCCGCGGCAGTGGCAAAGCAAGTCGGCATAGACGATTACAGGGCAGGCATGTTGCCGCAGGGCAAAACCGAGCAGATAGCATTGTTGCAGACGCAAGGACACACTGTTGCAATGGTCGGTGATGGCATAAACGATGCTCCGGCGCTTGTGCAGGCGGATATCGGGATATCCGTGGGCAGTGGCACCGACGTAGCCATGGATAGTGCCGACATTGTGCTCATGCACAATGAATTGTCGGACATAGCGGCAACTATACGGCTGTCACGGTTGACGTTGCGCAATATAAAGCAAAACCTATTTTGGGCGTTCGCCTACAATGTGGCGGGCATACCGGTCGCCGCAGGGTTGCTCTTTGCTTTTGGTGGACCTCTTTTAAATCCCATGTTTGCCGCCGCCGCCATGAGTTTGTCGTCGGTGTTTGTGGTAACAAACGCACTTAGGTTGCGTTATTTGAAATTTAGCGACACGCAACACAAATAAAGAGAATTGATTTAGCGGTACACAGAAAAACAGCTCAATATTGAATAGAACTTCACGTTTATTGTCAATTTGAGCCATTCCGAAATGAAACAAAGTTGATGGGGGAATTATGAAAAAATACACATTTAACGTTGAGGGCATGTCCTGCGAGCACTGTGTCGCGGCAGTGATGTCGGCAGTGGAGGGTGTTGCAGGAGTTGTGGACAAAACTCTCGTGCTCGATACAAAACTGCTTACTGTGACCTCCGATAGCGATATAAAGCAGGATGTTATAGATGCTGTTTACGATCAGGGTTACGATGTGACGTTTTTAGGCTGTGTTGATTAAAAATGCTAATCTCTGATTAAAACAAGGCTAAACTTTGCCGAATTTCACCTATAGCTGTATCAGCCTCAATCGGAATACATCATGTGTTTCTTAAGCCGCGTTATTACTATAGAAGAAGTTTGCCTGCGTTTATAGCCATATTTTAACCGGAAATTAGTATAAAAATATAGAGGTGAATATGAAAAGTAGATACGAAAGTCCGCTGTGCGGCAGATATGCAAGCGATGCAATGCAGTTTGTGTTTTCCGACGACAACAAGTTCGGATATTGGCGCAAGCTGTGGATAGCGCTAGCCGAGAGCGAAAAGGAGCTGGGGCTTGATATAAGTGACGAGCAGATTGCACAGATGCGTGAGCATGTCGCCGATATAGACTACAAGGCGGTGTCGGAATACGAGCTAAAGTTGCGCCATGATGTTATGGCGCACATCCATGAGTTCGGCGACAAATGCCCATCAGCACGCCCTATAGTGCATCTGGGCGCCACGTCCAGTTTTGTGGGCGACAACACCGACCTGCTGCAACAGCGCGAGGCATTACTGTTGACAAAAAAGTCACTGGTAAGCTGTATAAAAGCGGTCTACGAGTTTGCGGATACATACAAAGATATGCCGTGCCTTGCATTTACGCATTTTCAGCCGGCACAACCCACTACTGTGGGCAAACGAGCTACACTGTGGTTGCAGGAACTGTTACTGGATCTGGAGCAACTGGACTTTGCCATAAAAAACCTAAAGTTTTTTGGGTGCAAAGGCACAACCGGTACAGCCGCGAGTTTTCTGTCGCTGTTTGAGGGTGACACGCAAAAGGTGAAAAAACTGGAGGTGCTCATAGCCGATAAGATGGGCTTTGACGGTATTTATCCGGTGGGCGGCCAGACATACTCGCGAAAGGTGGACTACTACAACCTATCGGTGCTGTCCGGCATAGCACAGAGCGCCTGCAAGTTTTCCAACGACATACGCTTGCTATCCAATCTTCGCGAGGTGGAGGAACCGTTTGAGAGCGGTCAAGTCGGCTCGTCCGCTATGGCTTACAAGCGTAACCCCATGCGCAGTGAGCGCATAGCGTCCCTTGCACGATACGTCATGATAGACAGTTTGAACCCTGCGTTTACTGCCTCGGCACAGTGGTTTGAGCGCACACTTGACGACAGCGCCAACCGGCGTTTGAGCATACCGGAGGCGTTTTTGGCAGTTGATGCTATATTGGCGCTTTACACAAATATCATCAGCGGACTGCGCGTGTTCCCCAACATGATAAAGCGCCGCCTTTACGACGAACTGCCGTTTATGGCGACGGAAAACATACTGATGCACTGCGTTAAACAGGGTAAAGACAGGCAGACAATGCACGAGCACATCCGCACACTGAGCGTGCAGGCGGCGACCGACCTCAAAAACGGTCTGGACGCCAATCTGCTACAGCGCATAGCCGAAGAGCCGGCATTTGAGTTGACGCGCACACAGATAGATGAAATTATTGACCAAAGCGGTTTCACCGGCATAGCCGAGGCACAAACCGAGGAGTTCTTAAATTGCGTTAAGCAGGTACTCGACGAAAACGCCGATTTTATCGTTGAGGGCGCAAGTATTCGGGTTTGATAAAAAGGCGAGCGCCTTGTGCCAGTCAAACGATGCAATAGGTGTCATGATGTTTTTTTGTTCAAAACAATATGCTGTTTTTTTTGGAATACTCGATGTAGTCCAATTGACGGCAACATAGCTTTGGGCACCACGAGGCATCAAGGGTAAGGGGTGCAGAAAATTAAATCACCGTTATCGGCCACATTTTGTGAAATTAATCTTGACTTTACCACCGCATTGAGTTATAATATATCTTGTTAAGCTTTAAATCAAAAAGCTGTCAAAAATCTGTGGCATTGCCATAAGTACTGGGGGGACAAATATTGGCGGAAGTCCGTGTAAAAGAAAACGAGTCTTTAGATAGTGCACTGCGTCGCTTCAAGCGCTCCTGCGCACGTAGCGGTGTATTGGCAGAGGTTCGCAAACGCGAGCACTACGAAAAACCATCCGTAAAGCGCAAGAAAAAGGCTGAGGCTGCAAGAAAGCGCAAGTATTAGTAGTTTCTGCTATCACTTGCATGTTGCATTGATGAAAGGTGTTATTTTAAATAGCACTTAAGCAAAAAGATCGTCCACCGGACGGTCTTTTTGTGGTTTTCTAATAAATTTCAACCCTCTCTAAACTAGTTAAATCATTTTCCCTATCCCTATAATCATCCATGCTCTTTTTTATCATTAATAGTCCCAGTTCTACTGTCTGTCGCTCGTCGGTGGAAAGGGTGGGTTCGGCATCTTTGGGCATAGTCATAACATGTGCTTGTACTTCATGCGCATTGTGCTAACAGGAAACAAAAATTTTGCTATACCCCTAATTTTTTGCAAACTAAACACGATGTTATTGTTATAGAAGACTTTTTTTGCACAGAGGTGTATTATGAGTACATTTGAATACAGTGTCGCACAGCAGGCTTTTAGTACAGGTTTAAATGCAACAAATGCACATTCGGTTTCGGCTCAGCATCACGAGGCGGCGAGCGCGTCTGTTCGCCATGACAGGTTGGCGCCACACTTTGGAGACAGTACCCAGCAGAGCATAACTACACTGGTTGAGCTTGAAAAGCAACAACAGGAGGCACGCTCTCTTTACGAAATCGGACTTGACCATATGAAAACCGACATTGAGGCCGCTGACAGCGAAGCAAAAGCGCTCAACGAGCTTATGGAATCAAAGATAAAGTGCATTGAGATATCAGAGGCGATTATGGACGGCGACAAGGTGTCGGCGGAGGATCATAAGTTTTTAATGGAAAACGATCCTGAGCTCTATATGCTTTCGCTTGCAAATATCAGGGAAAATGATGACCCTAAAAAACGCAAAGTACTGGAAGACGAAAAAGAGCAATCGTACGAAACGGTGCAGGCGATAGAAACGGCTGAAACAGGCGGTGGCGCAACGACGGTTGAAAGCGGTGTACAACAAACAACACCGGACGCAGGTGTTGTGCAAAACACTGCTGAAACGGTGTAGCAGTACCCTTATAGCCACGTTGAAATAAAGCGTATGACATACGCTGTTAAATTTGAAACCCCTCGGGGCACAGATCAATGCGCCCACCGGCAGAATCTGCCGATACAACACGCACCTTTATACCGTCACCAATGCGGTAAAGGAGCGTGTTGTTTTGATTGTGCAGACAATACCCTTCCTCATAAAGCAGGTAATCCTCACACAGGTCGGCGATGTGTATTCGTCCCTCTGCCGTGTTGGGGAGCGTTACAAAGACGCCGTTTTCGGTGACTCCGGAGATTATGCCGTCAAAGGTGTCGCCGATGTGCTTTTTCATGCCCTCCGCCGTAAATCTGTCACGGATGTCGCGCTCGGTACGCAGGAACAGTATTTCCTGCGCGTTAACCGCCACAGCGCCCTGCTGTGCCGCCTCTTCAAACAGCATACGCGTCTGTTTTGCGTCGTGATGACGGCTGAAATGTGCGAGCACGTGGTGGGTGACAAGGTCGCTGTAGCGCCTTATGGGCGAGGTAAAATGGCAGTAATCTTTAAACGACAGACCATAGTGACCCAGTGGCGAGGTGCTGTACTCGGCTTTTGCCATACTGCGTAGCAACGAGCGGTTGACAAACCCATAAAGGTCACTGTCCTTGTAGCGGTCGAGCAACTGTGACATTTCTTTGCCGGTCAGATGCGCAGGATTGAACTGCGGTGCGCTGTCAGACACTCGGCTGAGCAACGTTTTAAGGTCGTAAAGTTTTTCCTGTGATGGGAGGTCGTGCACGCGGTACAGTATCGGCAGGCGAACCTCACGCGCTACCTGAGCGACGGCACAGTTAGCCGCAAGCATAAATTCCTCAATTATATCCGATGAAACAAGCCGTTGCTTTTTGTAAACATCTTCCACCATGCCATGTTCCGATAAAACATAACCGGTTTCGGGCAGGTCAAACTCTACACTGCCACCGTTTACGCGCCGTGATTTTAATATATCCGCCAGCGTTTTCATCTCCTTAAGTGTTGGAAGTGCGGCGGCGTACTTTTGCATTATATTTGGTGATGCAGTGTCATTCAGCACCTCGTCAACTTCGCTGTACACACCTTGAAAGGCGGAGCGTATTACAGTTTTAACAAAACTGCTTGTTATCAGCTCGCCCTGCGGTGACAATTCTAAAATGCAGGAAAAACAGAGCCTGTCGACACCTGGGTTTAAGGAGCAAAGTCCATTTGATAGCTCAAAAGGCAACATGGGTATCACGTTGCCGGGATAGTAAAAGGAAAATCCGCGCAAAGCAGCCTCGGACATTAGCGCGCTTTCGGACTTTACATAATGGCTGACATCGGCGATGTGCACGCCAAGCGACCACCCTTGCTGAGTCCTTTCGAGCGATATGGCATCGTCAATGTCCTTTGTATCGGCACCGTCGATGGTGAAGATAAGCATGTCACGCAGGTCAAGGCGCTCGTCGTCTGGCTGGGGCAAGGTTTGCAGTGCCAGCAATGATTCCGCTTCCTCTTTGACGGCAACAGGGAAGTGTTGGCGCAGGCCGGCACCGTACAGCAAAGCCTTTGCGGCGGATAGTGCGGTGTCACACTCGCCGAACCTTTTTTGCACGACACAGCGCATGTCGTCATAGTTATCATGACGGGAAAGCTCGACTGCAACGCGTTCGCCCACCGTGGCACCGCTGTCGTCAGATCGTTTTATAAGCACTTCAAGCCGCTCGCCGTAACCGTCCAGCAGGGCGGCGTACCGCTCACCGCACTGAGCCACTATGCCGGTTGCAGTTTGTGTGGGTGTGATGATACCGACAACTGCGGCCTCCGGTCGGTCGCCGCGAGTTATAACGCGCAACAGCACCTTGTCACCGAGCAGCGCACCGCCCAGATGTTTTTTGCCGATAAAAAAGTCCTTGTCACCAACATCGGGCTTTGCAAAGGCAAAGTGTCCGGCATGCTTCACGATGACGGCACTCGTACCACTTGATGTTTTTGCTCTTTGTGCAACATAATACACATTGTCGTTTTTGACAATCTTTTTACGCTGTCGTAACTCTTTCAGCGCGACAGAAACCTTTTTGCCCGAGCCGAACAACCGCTTCAGCTCGCCGGATGTGAGCGGTTGCTTTTGCAAGGTTGAAACTATCCTCTTCTTTAAAGACATCATTGCCACCTTTCGATTATATAGTCAATTAACTTAAAATCCACCACATCTTGGCGGCAGAAATTCCGCCTATATTCGCCTGCGTCAATCGTATTACATACAGTATTACTCAATCCTCCGCCTTGATAGGCGAAATTTCTGCTCGCTAATCTGTAGCGTTTTTTAAATTAATTGACTATATTAGTTTGGATTTTTTCTCTATAATCTCCCCGCCTACGGGAGTGGACCTAGGTAATTGATTTAGCGCTATTATCCACACCCCCCCCACTAAGTTATTGACAAAGTATGACTAATAAATGCAAAAAAACAGAGACGCATGAGCACCATTATCCGAAAACCGCCTTTGATAGCTCTCTCGGACAACAGTACGTCATCGTCTCTGTATTCTTGTTACTGATTTACTTTAAATAGATGCTGAAAAGTCCTACAAGTAACGTCACGACAAAAAGTACTATTGCCGCAATTTTGGTCAGCCTTGCAAGCATGACATCTTTTGTGTTAAGTCGGTTTGCCGCGTCGAGCATCTCTCCGCCGCCGATGGCACCGGCAAGTCCGTTGCCTTTGGAATCTTGAAGCAAGACCAGTCCTACAATGACGACACAACTTATTATTAGCACAACTCCACTGATTATTTCTACTACGCTCATTTATTAAAACCTCCATTTTTACCTAAATAATTATAACATAACATTTGTGTAAAATCAATCAATTGAACAATATTTTTGCAAAATTTCCATCTTCGGCAAATGTAGTGCTGTTATAAAGTATCAAAACATCGTCGTACTGTTCTTCGTTTATAAGCTCGGTGGCGCTTCCGTTGTACAGGCGGTAGTCTATGATATCTATGCGTTCGTAATTTGCAGTCAAAAACGGCACAAAACTGTTGGCGTAGCTGTCCTTGATGACCAGCACGCGCCCCTTACCGTCACCCTGCACCTCAACAAAACCAGGGTTCCCTTGCAAAAATATCGCGTATTTGTCCGCCTGCTCTGTCTTTGAGAGGTCATAAATCGGCAGCTCTTCACCGTCAAGGGTGAGGGTGTTGTCAAGCTCGTAGTAGGTTAAAGTGTCGGGCACTGACGCAAAGTACTTGCTTTTGGAGTAGTGGGTGCCTAGAAAGTTCGGCACTTTCACCGCCACAGCCGATGACAAGTCAAACGGTGTCAATTGGTGGGTTTGGGTATACTGCTCATACGCAAGATACGCGCCGTAGGTCGTCCAGTGGTGGTCGTTGCGGTAATAAATATATTCATCGCTGTGCTGTAAAAGTACGTCGCGTACATCCACAATGTTAGCGCCCTGCGCCGCCGCAAATATGTCGTCTATAACTGCGTTTTCGTCTATCATAGGTGGATTAAAGGGTAAATCGTCCTGCAAAATGTTGCTTGCAACCGGCGCTATCAGCACGGTAACCTTGTCGCCGTGCCGCCCCACAAACTCACCGAGGGCGGCTGTATTTTGTTTCAACTGCTCGCTCTCGGTAAAGAAAAGCTTTGCGAACATGTTATCATCGTCACCGTAGATAACACCGTTGTTCTCCACCTTGGTTAAAAGCCATTCAAAGCGGCTTTTTAGGTCGATAAACTCATCGCGCAGTACAAACTGGTCGTTAACGTACTGCTCGTACTTTGGGGTGTAGCGGTTGTTCAGCAGTTCTGACAGGCTGAAGTTCGGCCGTGTCGTTAAAACCTCGTAGTCGGTGCGCTGTTGTTCCGGTGTCAGGCTGTCCACTATCGAGAACACGGCAACAAAACCCATAAACACTATCACGAGCGGAAACTTTAACAGTCGTTTAACATACTTCATAATCAAAACCTAAAATACAAAAACGGATTAAAAGTTGCATCGACAAGATACGCCATACATGCAATCAGCAGTAGCATTAGCACCGCTATCTGCGCCGGGCGATATTTTATGCGCTCGTATAAAAGCGTGGGCAGTTTTGTGGAGCACAATATGCCTATCAGTATCACAACGCCGTAGTTGCGCAAAAAGTAAAGCGCCGAAATGCCGTCCTGCGGCAGAAACATGCTCTGCAAAAAGTTTCCGAGATCGGAAAGACCGACGACCGCAAACAGCGCCCAACCGACTATAATGGCAAATATCGAATAAACGTGCCCTAAAATCCTGTGACGCTCGAGGTGTTGGAGCAAAAACAGCTTTTCAATCGTGAGCAGTACAAAATAGTACAGTCCCCACAGCACAAAGTTCCAGTCCGCGCCGTGCCAAAAACCCGTCAGCGTCCATACGATAAGAAGGTTGAGCACCTGTCTTTTAAGTCCTTTGCGGTTGCCACCGAGCGGAATGTACACGTACTCGCGAAACCAGCCGGACAGCGTCATGTGCCAGCGCCGCCAAAACTCTGTTATCGAGCGGCTGATGTAGGGCAGGTTAAAGTTGTCGGGGAAGTTAAAGCCGAGCATCTTGCCAAGTCCGATAGCCATAAGGCTGTAACCGGAAAAGTCAAAGTAAATTTGCAGTGAGTAGGCTATGATACCCAGCCACGCAAGCGGTGTCGATATCTCGGTGTACCCTAAAACGCCAACCTCTGTCCATAGCGCGCCGACGCTGTTGGCTATGAGCACCTTTTTGGCAAGTCCGAAGATAAAAAGCTTGATGCCATCTTCCACCATAGGAAGGTTGACACGCCCTTTTTGCATGTTTAAGCGTTCTGCCACGTCGGAATATTTAACGATAGGGCCTGCGATAAGTTGCGGAAACATCGTAACATAAGCGCCAAAGTTTATAATGTTTTTTTCCGGCGGCAGTTTGCGGCGGTAGACATCTATGGAATAGGACATCGTCTGGAATGTGTAAAAGCTTATGCCAAGCGGCAATGTCAGTTGTAAAAGCGGAATGTCCGCGCCGCTCAGCGCGTTGATGTTGGTGATGAAAAAGTCGGTATACTTAAAGAAAAACAGCATACCAAGGTTAAATATCACCGACAAAAGCAGGTAAATTTTTCGCAATTTCGGGCGGTTGTCGTGTCTCTGCATGAGGTTGGATAGTACATAGTCCACGACGGTGGAGGCGATCATAATAGGGAAGTAGCGCACTTCGCCCCACGAATAAAACACAAGGCTGATGACAAAAAGCCACGCATTTTTAAACCGATAGGGCAGGAGGTAATAACCCCCGAGCGCTATCGGCAAAAATCTAAATAAAAATGTCAGACTGCTAAAAACCAATCCTTAACACTCCTTGCAGTTATTGTATCAAGCGACTGTCGCGTTTGCGAAAGCTATTCAATGTCAACAATCTTAGGAAATAGGGTGTTAATACATGGCTCCCGATTTGATTTTCCGCGTTACCGCTAAATCAACCCCCTCTGTCCATTCTCGAGGAAAATATTAGTGTGCTTAAGTTGTTGACCTTTGGAAGTTACTGCGACTACCCCTCGGCATTAAACATATCATACTGTTCGACGTCACCGAGGTTTGCGAATATAACGTCGTTGCCTTTGACGACTATCTTACTGTGAAGTGCTTTTTCATATTCGGTGGGCAGATACTCCGCAAAGGCTGCAACCTTGTCGTCGCGGCGCTTTATAAAGTCCTCGACAACGGTGTCTACCATGCCGTCTTTGGCGCGAATGACAACAAGCTCGTTACTGGATACGTTCACCCTTGTTATAAGTCCGCTGACTTCTTCTATTGCATCGACGTTAAACTGCAAAAACGACAGTATGTCAGTTGTGACAACATCGACACTACCGTCCGCCATAGGATCTTCGGCGGCAGGGTCACCGACCGGCATAGCGGTGGCTATAGTTCTGACGACATCCTCCACGTTTTCGGGTGTACCGTCGGCGTATGCCTCCTCGATGGCGGCAAGCACAATGTCGTACTGCGCATTGACACCGGCATCGGAACTGGTGGTGTTAAGGTCATCATACTGTGCTGTGTCGGTCGTTTTCGCCCCACAACCTGTCACTCCGAGCGTAAGCAATACTGCACATAAAAGTATTATAAATTTTTTCATAAGTCCTCCATTTTTTTATCCTGTGAAATTGTTTCCGATTTGCAGGAAAATTCGATGTGTTTTGAATAGTTTTACTAAGCATAAATTGTGCGGCATCATAAATATTTTAGGCTGTTTTTCACCAACGTAAACACTCTTTAATTGCCGGGCGGCAGGTCAATATAGGTCAGCGTTTCACCGGAGATTACCGCCTCTGCGAGCGCCGCAAAAAGCAGCTCGTAATTTGTGCTGGTAAGCGTTGCACCGGCCACCGCATCGACACTCTCTTCGCTTTCCTTGTCAGCGGCAAGCAGAAGATAGCGGTTGTTAAGCGTCTCGTACACCTTGTCGGGAGTCGTGCCGGTGGCAAGTTCCATGGCTATACTATACTCGCTGTTGTCCGTCTTTGTCACGCCGTTTTTGTCGATACCGTTGATTTCTATTGCAATTATCTCGCCATCCAATACCGTGGCGTCGATATATTCCTTAAAGCCCAGGCTGTCATAGGTGCTAAACTCCACGCGATAGACACCGTCCACGTAGTTTGGCGCACAACCCGACAACAACACTGTCACAAATAACAGCGCCATTATTAAAAGTAAGGTTGCTGCTTTTTTAAATAAAAAATTCATATATTTCAACTTTGCGGGTCTGTTTCGGTTTTAAAGTCGTCTTATTACAAATCCCCCTACACAAGGTGGGGGATTTATCCGACATTATGGAGCTACTGGTCAGAATCGAACTGACAACCTGCTCATTACGAATGAGCTGCTCTGCCATTGAGCCACAGTAGCGCAATTTGTCCGCGTAGCATTGGCATATTGAAAAAGTCAACTTTACAAAAAGCAACGACAAAATTCAGTCATCTGTCACAAAAATGCTCATTAATTCAAAGGGAATTACTTGGGGTTTTTGTTTAAGTTGACAAAAATTCTGCTCTTGTCTTTGCAAATCCTTTGTTTTTCAACACGCCTATTATATCACAGGCACGGCACAATTTCAACTGTTTTCAAAAAGTTTTTACAAACGCAAAGGGGATGCGAAGCTGTTTTGTTGGCTTTGCTCATAACAGCAATAGAGTGTTAGTTTAGCAGCAGCTTATAGTCATTTAACATAAAAAACACCACTTCTTCCCGGCAGAAATTCCACTTTTCTACGTTGTCCTCAATCCTACGTCTTGATAACAGAAATTTCTCCTAGTTTGTCTTGCGGCGAATTTCAAGATTAACAACTGTATTTGTTTTTTTAGCCTAACTGTGTTATAATTGAATGGTGGCCGCAGATGTATGAATTATTGTCGGTTTGCACAAATACATCAGTCCTTTGTGCAAGTTGCCTTTAGTGCGGCAACTCCTTTAATTAAAAAATTATAACCTGTGATCGGATAAAACATGTCAAGCTCTTATGCAACACGAAACGACAACTATCACAACTCGGGGCTAAGCCGTAGGACTATCTATAAAAACACCTTAGCTATGGCATGGCCGACGATGTTGGAGTCGTTTTTGGTCAGCCTCACCATGTTTATGGACTCCATGATGGTTAGTACACTTGGCATATCCGCCGTTGCCGCAATCGGTTTGAGCACACAGCCGAGGTTTTTGGGTTTGTGCGTGTTTGTAGCGATGGCCACGGCGATTTCCGCCGTCGTAGCTCGCCGCAAAGGTGAGGATGACAGCGAAAGTGCAAACAAAGTGCTCAGAATGTCACTGCTAGTCGGTGCTGCGTTCATTGTAATTATCACACTTGCCTTTTTATTTGGCACCGACGCAATAATAAAATTTGTCGGTTCCACACCACAGACGCACGGCATGGCGGTGTCATATCTGCGAATAGTGATGAGCGGTACGGCTTTTAATGGTCTAACATATATAATAAACGCTTCACAGCGCGGTGCAGGCAAAACAAAGATATCTATGGTCACCAATATGAGTGCCAATATTGTAAACATCATTTTAAACTTTTTGCTGATTGAGGGGCGTTTCGGGTTTCCGGCACTGGGTATAGAGGGGGCGGCAATTGCCACCGTCATAGGTTCGATGGTAGGGTGCATCGTCAGCATATGCACCGTGTTCAAAGCCGGTGAATTTATCTATATAAAATCGGTCAAGGGCTTTTTTGCCTCAAAGCGAGATATAAATGCGCTTACAAAGGTGGGCGTTTCCGCACTGGTGGAGCAGTTGTTGTTGCGCATAGGTTTTTTGCTGTTTTTGGTGGCGGTTGCAAACCTCGGTACCATTGCGCTTGGTGCACACCAAATAGGCATGAACTTTATGGGTATATCCTTTTCATTTGCGGACGGTCTTGCCATTGCCTCCGTCGCACTTGTGGGCAGAAGCCTCGGCATGGGGAAAGCCGACCTCGCAAAAGCATACGGTATCGCCTGTCAGAGGATAGGACTTATATGTGCAATGGGGATATCCTTTGTCAGCATATTTTTTGGGCGCAGTCTGTTTTCGCTGTTCACCGACGACGAACAGGTGCTAGCCTACGGCAACATGATCATGATAGTGTTGTGCATCGTTACGTTTTTGCAGATTCAGCAGGTGACGATACTTGGCAGTTTGCGCGGTGCGGGCGATACAAAGTACACGGCATTCACCTCGCTTATCAGCGTATCTATTGTCAGACCGGCGGCAAGTTACATACTGTGCTATCCACTGGGTTTGGGTTTGTTCGGTATATGGATGGGCATGTTCTGTGATCAGGTAATAAGATTTGCTATGGGTTATATTCGCTTTAGAGCAGGTAAGTGGTTGACGATAAAGTTATAGTCGGTTAGCTTGAAATCTGTATTGTTTTTCAAACTTACCGACTATAAAGCTAATCAATGCCAACAACCTAGGGAACACCTTTTGTTGCATTCCCCTGCTTAAACAGATGGCGTTATAAAGTCAACTACAACGCTATCTCCATTTTATAACCCTTGCCTTTGACGGTTAAAATACGCACCGTTTCTATAGATACATGCTCCTCTATCTTCTTTTTGAGGTTGGAAATGTGTTTCCACAGGCTTGTGGCATCTCCCACCATATCCGTTTGCCATGCAAATCGGTAGAGCTCGTCGGGGCTTATAATGTTGCCGGGATTTTCAAGCAACATAAGCAGAAGTGCATACTCTTTTTGTGTCAGACGCAACTCAATATCGCCCACAAAGGCTATGTTAAGTGCAGTATCAAGTGAAAACGGCTCAACGACTAACCTACCCGACGCGACGGAGGGCTCAGCGGCTGTAGTACTTGCCTGTCGCAGTGCGTTTCGCACCTTTTCGCGAAACAGATCGAGATCATACGGCTTTGTAATATAATCGTTGCCACCGGCTTTCAGTCCCTTCAACATGTCATCTTTGGTGTCCAGTGCCGATACAAAAATCACAATAGAGTTTATTTGCCCTCTTATTTCACTTAAGAATTCCACACCGTTTCCATCGGGGAGCATAATGTCAAGCACGATAACCGCCGGATTGGTTTTTGTAAGGTGCTCGCGTGCCTCGGCGATGGTTGTCGCTTTTTGTATGTGACAGTCAACACTTGCAAGTGCTCGCTCGTTTGCGGTCATTATTGCCGCGTTATCTTCGACAAGTAAAACTTCTTTGTTCATGATATACCCTTTCAAGAAACAACGTTTTTTGCGTTTATAAAGTTAGGTATCTTGCTTTAACTACTTAGGTGGGGGAGAAATATCACCGACTACCTCGGCATGACCGGCCCCTACTATCGGCATAGTAAAACTAAAAACTGTTCCCTCGCCCTGTACACTTTCGGCGGTTATCATGCCACCGTGTGCCTGCACAATCTCCTTGCACAGCGACAGTCCTATACCCACACCGCTTGACCTGCCGGTTACCTCACGGTCAAAAATGTGCGGTAACATTTCCGGAGGTATGCCCACACCGTGATCCGTCACCATAACCGTTATATTACGAATGGTGTCAATACGCACCTGCTCGTGTGCTGTGAGCAGTATGTTGTCATTTTGGGTGTGTTCGTTTGCATTGGAGATTATGTTCCACAGCAACTGTATGCAGGTGTCTCGGTTTCCGTAAATATGTGGAAGGTCGGGACTGACACGCACTGTCATGCGGTTTCCGTTTTTGCTTAGCATAGGCATACACAGCTTTGACATATGTTGCGCGACATCGTAAAACGAGTATGCTGCATCACTGACCACTACATTATTGTTGCGGTAGACTTGCAATATGTCCGACGCCATGCTTGCAAGACGCATTGACTCGTTATTTATAAGTTCCAAATCCTTTTGCAGTTGCTCTTTTGGGGTAGGATCTTCCTTTAGGCTTTCCGAGGCAAGCTGTGCGTAGGAGGATATGACCGATAGTGGAGTGCGAAGCTCGTGTGTAAGGTTTGCCATCAGCTTGCCTTTTAACGCGTTCAGTTGGTCGAGAGTTGCGTTTTGGGTTTCCAACTCACGGCGCTCGCCCTCTAGGTTTTTGACACGCATCATGGTGTTGAAAAAGTTTGCTACAACAAGGAAAAGCATAAATACCGGCATTGCAAAATCCGTGAACGGTATCCTTATAGAGCTTATTATGTCGATACCGTTAAAATAAAGGGTATCACGCCAAAAAGCAAGCGCTAAAACTATTATGCCCAGCATTATTATAATCACTTCAACATCTGTCCATCTGCTTTTGGCAAACCTGATGAGCAAAACCACTATGCCGTAGAGACCAAACAGCATAAAATATATGTTGACAAGCTCGGGCATGTTTATGACAATGGTGGGATCGGCAAAAGAGTATACAAACACAATGCCGTAGCCGATTATTGTAAAAGCAACCTTAATGTTTTTATTTATAATTCCGGAAAATATATCGTCGATAGCGTAGATAACGGAAATAACGCTCATCGCTATCGTGATAAACTCTATGCGGAAATATACATCCCACGGAATAAAAGGAAATAACGCAGTGATCATTTTTTCGCCGGAGGTTGCCACCTGTAACGACCAAAAAAGACCTAAAAATGCAAAATGAAAGTTGGAGGTGTACTCGCGCTGTAAAGTATACCACGTCAGATGTACAACGAAGATCATAAACCCCATGCCAATCAAAACAGCGTTCATAAGCGAAACATTGTTGTGATATGCGGTGGCGGTTTCTATAGTTCCGATACGTATGTGCTCGGTTCTGTTAGGTGTGGAGTGCACAAAGTTTGACACCTGCCGTACTATTTCTATAACACCGTCTTCGGGTGCGATGACGGTGAAAAACAATCGTGCTGAAGCGTTGACGGTTAATTCTTTTGAGGTGTGCGGCTCTCCGACGGTTTGATAAAGCTCGCCGTTAATGTAGATTGCCTCAGCAAAATCTATACTTTGCATGGTTATGCCGTAAATCTCGCCCGGCTCACATAAAAAATATTGCCTCATGGTGTAATATTGCGAGTAGTAGGAAGGGATATCTGTTACAAAATCAAACTTGTCGAAATCCTGTGGAAGTATGTGCTTATTTGGGATGAATTGCGCGTTATCACCGGCGGCGGTCATAACCGAGCGCTCCACGTCAATCTTGCGAAGATCCCACACGCTGTTTGACGAGGTTTGAACTGTTTCGTGCATCTGGCCGGAACGCAGATACCACACACCGAAAAACATCAAGAACACAAGCGGCAACACTAAAAAAAGCAGTAGCCATTCCGTTCTTTTGCCGCGCAGTGCGTCCATAAAACCTCTTTGTTACAATTGTTTCGTATGCATGGTTTTCCCCGTCACATTTGCAAACATCACTGCCGGTTTGCGCAAAGATATGACGTTTTTTGCATTGTACGATTCGACTTTAGTGCGACATACCCATATGCGATAAAGGAGGGAGGATATCGACAAATAAGGGAGAATATGCAAAACCGTCGGGAATATACAGCAAATAACCCTACCTATTACTCGGGGCGTGCAAGATTTTTATACAGCGATTGCAGATGCTCCTTTGAAAAGGTATAGTTTTTGTTGCAAAAGTGGCAGTTGACCTCGGTCTCCCTTTTGTCATCAATAAGCCCTTTAATTTCTTCAAGTCCAAGACTGACTATTGCGCTTTCGACACGCATTAGCGAGCAATCACAGTGCAAGCTGGCAGGTGTTTCGTCCAGTGCGTTTGGTTCAAGGCCACGCAGCAGTAGCTGTGCGACTTCAAGCGCCGAGTGGCTTTCAAACAGCGAGGACACCGGCGGCAGTGTTTTGAGGTTTTCCTCCACCGTGACGGTAGCCGCCGGATCGGCAAACGGCAACAGGTGCAACAAAAATCCACCTGCACTGCGTACCGTAAGGTCGGGGTTTACGAGCACACCAAGACCGCAAACGGTCGGGGTCTGTTCGCTTGTTGCGTAGTAGTTGGTGATATCATCGCCAATCTCGCCGCTGACCGTCTCGACATTGCCGATATAGGGTTGTTTTAAGCCGGTATCCCTTATAACGCTTAAAAAACCGCCTGCGCCGACGGCACCGCCTACATCAAGCTTGCCGTATTTATTTAAAGGTAAATCCACGACGGGTACCTGCGGGTAGGCTTTAACCTCTCCTTTGCCGTTTGCCACCGCAAGCAGACTGCGCGCCGGACCGTCGCCGGTTATGCGCAGACTTATGTTGTCCTTTTCCGACTTTAAGCCTGCCGCCATAAGCAGTGCTCCTGTCGTAAGTCTGCCAAGCGCCGCCGTAATGACAGCGGAGGTGCTGTGTGTCTGCTCAAGTCCCGCTACAATGTCGGTGCTGTCCAGTGCACTGACCACAACAGAGCCGTCCGCGGAGATACACCTTACTATTTTGTTGTGTCCTCTCATTAATCCTCCTCATAACTGACATGTATTTTATCACCCTGCTTTACAACATCGAGATATGAGGCGCTAATGCCGTTTTTTTGTATTAATACATTTCCTTTAGCCTTTGACGGGTCATAATTAATGTGGTTTAGCATGTCGACAAAAAGATACGGTCGTCCGTCATGGCGCATGGGAAGCGACACAGACTTTTCGTTTATAAAAACTTTAAACTGCGGCTCTTCCGGCTCTTGTGGGGGCGGTGGTGCCGGTTCTGTTTCGGCAGGAGGTTCCACTTCGACTTTTGCCACTGCGACCTTTTTCTGTTTTGGTGTCGGGGGTGCTATTGATACCTCATTATAAGGTATCATTGTCAACTGCTCCTCGCCTTTAAATTTATAGTTTGGCGCAATTGCAGTCTCCCCATCCTGTGTAAAACAGAAAAATTGCATGTCAAAACCCTCACGAGCGCACAGGTGCTTCAATGAGTTTACCGCCGATGATTTGACCTTTGCGCCCTCGGGTATACGTGTGCTTGCCACAGCCGACTTGTCGTTTACCTTGACTACCGTGCCGACGGTGAAAGCGATATCGTTTATAAAAACTTTTTTAGCCGACTTTGCTTTTGGCACGACATCACCGACCGATACACGCGCATCTTTGCCATCCTTTGCCGGTTTGACCTCGATGACATCTTTGGTGTTTATTGGTGTACTTATGCCTGCCGCTTTGCCGTTGAGGGTTATCGTTGCGGCGATGGCATGTTTGCCGGTAATAATCTTATCGGTGCCGTTTAGGTTGAACCTCAGCGGCTTGCCCGGTTTTCCGAGTAACTGGTTGTGACGAAAACCGAATAAAAGCAGTGCATCCATTACGCTCAGCCCCTCCGATTTGTAAAGGCGCAATTTTTTACCGTTGACAATTACAAAACTGCCCTCTTCAAGCAGACCATTTGCGGCGGTTATGGCTATGCCGAACGGTGTGGCATACTCGGGGTCGGATACATCAATGTCAGCCTCTACCATGCGTTTCATGTAGTTATTACCACCGACTGCGACGCGCGACCTGTCCAGCGACAACCCTTGCGCTACAATATCGGCAAGTGTCGGTGTTTTACTGCCGCCACCGACCAGAAAAACCGCTTGCGGTGCTTTACCGTTCACGTCCTTTATGTCGTCACAGATGGTACGCGCAAGCTCTTTAATCGCAGACCCCATCACATCCATAAGCTCTTTTTTGCTTGCCGTTGCCTCGTTACCGAGGATATCTGTGTACGCAATCTCCTCGCATGTGCCAGCCGATTGCTTCATCTGTTCCGCCATGTTAAAGTCTACTAGATAATGGGTGGCAAGGCTATCGCTTATCTCATCGCCGGCTATCGTTGCCATTGTATACGCGGATATTGCACCGCCGGCAGATACGGCAATATCGCTTGTGCCGGCACCGATGTCCACCAGTGCAAGGTTAAGGCGGCGAAGCTCCTCCGGCACGATGGCATTCATGGCGGCAATAGGCTCAAGGGTCATACCCGCAACGCTGAGACCGGCAAGATTCATGGCGGAATAAAGGCTGTCCACAACCTGCTCCGGCAGGAATGTAGCTATAACCTCTGCACTTATCATGCGCCCCTTGTGGTTTAACAGTGAGGAAAACGTATGGTTATCAAGTGTGTACTTTTTCACCGAGTGTCCAACGCATGTCATGCCGACATTACGCTTTTGTTCCTGTAACTCGTCAAAAGCATTTTGTATGCAAAGCATCTGCAATTCCGAGATCATCTGCTGTGTCACAATGGTGTCCTCGCCAAGATCCGTTACCGCTGTGCCGTTACAGGTCACGAGTGCTCGTCCTGCCGCCGCAACATAGACGTCGCTCAGCTCAAAGCCGAGCTTGCTTTGCAACTCCTCTTTAACGGCGACGACGACCTGCGCAACCGCGCCGATGTCCTCTATCTGACCGTCCACCATAGCGCGCCTTTTATGTTCAATGCTGTGGAGATGTTGCAATGTAAATATTCCGTCATCATAAGTGCCGACAAGTCCTACCACACTGCGCGTACCTATGTCAAGCGCAAATATGCTGTTTTTTGTGTTTTGCATTACCGTCCTCTTTTTGTAAAGTAGTTATTACGACTGGCTATGCCTCTCCGGTTGTAGCGACTGAGCATACTGGGCTTTTTGTCCTCGCCGTGCTCTGAGCGCGCTATAACGCTGTTGTAAGCAGCTTCCAGCAGTGAGTCACTGTCCAAGTTTTCTATGTTTTTATGCTGTTGCATCGCGGTTTGTATCGTAAATATAAAGTTGCACAGCGTATCTATCTGCGCCGTGTTAGGTTCTAAAAACTGAAGGCCGTACATATTATATATGTTGTCGTTGCGCTTTAACATCCTCATAACCTCGACAGGTATATAAAGAGTTTTTTTCGGCAGGGGGCACTCGATAAAGTAGTGCTGGTTTTGCTCCAGCTCCTCTTCACAGCTGATAAGCACACCGCCGAGACTCATATCAAGTATCGTTATGTCGACCTCTGTTTCATTGTGTAGCATATCGACCATATCCTCGTCCGCTATGCTGAACAGCTTGCCCGGAATCTTTACCTTTGTTCTGAAATAACTGCGTTCATTTTTGATGTTATGGCTTTTGGTGACGATAATTTTAACCGTCTCCACATCCGACTGAACGACACTTCCGTGCGCCACAACGCTTTCGTCACCCTCTTTAGAGATGATAACCTTAAGCGCTGTATCAAAAGCCAAAATAGGCATGGCATTGTTGCCGGCCACCGTTAGCGACCCATCGACAAAGGACTCCACACGGCCGGTGGCTATGGGCACATTGTCGGTTGTAGTTATTTCACACAGCGCGCGCTCGTCGTAAAACACATCGGGAATATCCTGTTGTGTCGGGTTTTCCTGTGTCTGCTTTTTAAAAAGGTTAAAAAACGATTTCATGGTCTTGATCCTTAATTGATTTTGATATGTTCATCAGTTCGACGTAAATTGCTGCAACAACTTCATACAGCTCCACCGGAACATTCTTGCCTACGTCCAGCATACACAAAAGCGATGCCGCACTGTCATCACGAAACACCGGTATCCCACGCTTTTCCGCTATGTCGACTATTTTGCCGGCTATGTCGCCATAACCTGCCGCCACGACAACCGGTGCGGCATCCTTTTCATTGTTGTATTTTAGCGCAACTGCTTTTTTATCCTTTGCCGCCATATGCACCTCACTATGCTTTTACACTTAAACCCATTCTATGTGCCGGAAGATCGGAAAATACCTCCAAAAGGCTTCGCCCTCTATGTAAAGTATCTATCCTGTAATCTGTCAGGCGGTAACCCGATGCCGCCGTTATTGCAGGCAGACGTTTTGCTATAGCCGAAAAAGCTGCTGTATGTTGCTCAGGACACAGTATAAGCACCTGTATTTCGTTTTGCTGTGTATAAATTTCCGTCTCAAACGAGCCTATGCCCTCGATGTCAAATGCAATAAGTACATGCTGTCCGCCCTCACTCTCGCCATCACCGTCGCCGCCCACCGTGTGGTTGTTGATCCACATCTCGGCAAACGCTTTCATGTCAAAGATGTCAAGTGGGAATACAAAGTGCAAAAGCGGAGTATAGTTACAAGGAGAACTTAACAGGCTTGCGATGATGTCGTTTATCTTGTTGTCAGATATAAGTTGCAGTTCCGCAAGGCGACCTTCCTTTACAATAATCTCCGCTAGCGCGTCCATGACCCTTGAAGCGGCACCGGCGTTTGCGGTTTGTGCTTCGCTTGTAAGATGTTTGAGCAGTAAAGCAAAGTCATCGCCCGACTCCCTTAAAATAGAGAGCAGCTGTTCGTTGCCGGTTGCAGACAGAGCGTTTTTGATAAGGCCGGGGGATGAGAAGTTTATCTCGCTCAACATGTTAGCGAGCCTTGCCGTTGCCTGTGGTAAAAAGTCGCTGTTGGACTGGTATCGCGACAGGTTATAAAGCAACATCGCGCTCACCTTTTCCGTAGCGGGAGAGTTTAAAAGGCTGGACTGTTGCTGTGAAAGCAGGGCAAGCACCTGCTGTTTCAGCGCCTCAAAATCCGCCCCCGGCGCTTTGAACGCCTCCGATAAACCCAGAAATGCCTCCGATAGATTTTTAAGGCCGGACTGTGCATGTCCCAAAAACAGCAGATTGTTGCTTATGCTGTTTTTTATGTCGCCAAGACTTTGCGAGCCGTTAAATGCCTTTAAAAAGTTGGCTATCAACTGCCCCAGCCTGTTGTCGTTCACGCCGGAAAGCCCGCGTAAGAACATAAACAGGTCACCTTTGAAGTTGGTGGAGGCCTGCGACTGCCGCAAAAGCTCCGCCAGTAAATCCTGTGGTTTTAGCATGAGGGTGTCGAAAAGTTGCTGTAACTCCTCCGTCACGACGTTGTTGTGACCGGGTAGCAGGCGGTAAAGTTCCTCCAAACTAAAAATACCACGCAGAAAGCTCACCGTTACCCTCGGGTCCTTGAGCATTTCCTGCAGGACTGCCGGGGTGTCGGCGCTGTTTAGTTGGCTGTTATTTTGATGTTGAAGTGCGCTTTCGTTCTGGGTGCGTGTTA
>CAYJFU010000012.1:33029-36597 GCA_964369445.1 uncultured Oscillospiraceae bacterium
ACGAGACGTCCACAACAGATTTTGCCGGATTTATATAGGATTTTTCCGCGCCGGGGAACGAAACTCTGAGAATATCGGCCATAAAATTACCAATTTCGATAAATATTAAAAAAAAACTTTACTATTTCGTCAAAAACTATTATACTATATATATGCAAGAAAGAAAATAGTTTTTTTAAAATTGCAAAAAAATACTGTTTGGCAGATTTGCCAAAAAAATGATGGGAACAACAACTAAAGGTGTATTATGAGCGCATTTGACCCAAGCTTGGAACCGATGCTAGAGATGTTTTTGTTTGAGACACAAACCCTTCTCGACAATCTTGACGAGATCATGCTCAACAGCGAAAAAGAGGGTGAGTTTGATGAGTCTGCAATTAACGAAATTTTTCGTATAATGCATACCATTAAAGGATCTTCCGCAATGATGGGCCTTAACAACATCTCATCACTTGCCCACAATGTTGAGGATATGTTCTTTGTTATTCGTGAAAATCCTTCCAGTATTGTCGGAAACGGCGACAGTGTGTTTGACTGTGTGTTTGCCAGCCTTGACTTTTTAAAACAAGAGGTAGAGGAGTTGCAGGAGGATTATACGCAGTACGAACCCAGCGACAGTTCTGAAATAGTTGCGCAGATTGTAACACAGCTAAAGGTGCTTAAAGGTGAGGCGAAACCTGAAACGCCACAGCCGGCAAAAGCCGACGCACCTGCAAAAGCCGCTGAGCCGACAGTAGAGCCGACGGTTGCCGACAAACCTCTCGCACAGCCGACTGAGGCGCCGGCCGGTGACAACATATTTAAAGTAAAGGTTTACTTTGAAGAGGACAGCCAAATGGAGAATATCAGGGCGTTTATGCTCCTAAACTCCATAAAGGATATGTGTGATACACTAGAAAGTGAACCGCCCAACCCCGAGACAAGCTCCGCTTGCTCAGAGGAGATTGTTGCAAAGGGCTTCCTTATAAAGTTCACCTCCTTTGATGGGCCGCAGGCGGTCTACGAGGCGATAGAGGGCTCTGTCAATATAAAAAGTTACGAGGTTCTCACCGAAGAGGGCAGTCGTATTGTGGAAGAGCCAAAACCCGAACCGGTAAAACCACAACCTGAGCGCACTGCCGCACCACCGGCAGCAGCGCCCGCGGCACCTGCCGCACCAAAGCCGGTCGCAAAAAAACCGGCACCGGCAAAGGCTGCCGGCGATCATGCACCGGCAAAACAAAACCTACTGTCCGTCAACCAGTCCAAGCTAGATCAACTTATGGAGCTTGTCGGCGAAATTGTTATCGCCGAGGGCATGGTGGCATCTAATCCGGATTTGAAAGGATTATCACTTGACAACTTCAGCAAGGCGACCCGTCAACTGCGCAAGCTTACCGATGAGTTGCAGGACGTCGTCATGTCGATTCGTATGGTGCCGCTCAACGGACTGTATCAAAAGATGAACCGCATTGTCCGCGATATGAGCAAAAAGCTTGGTAAAGATGTCGACTTTGTGACACTTGGTGGCGACACTGAAATTGACAAGACCATCATCGACAGCATAACAGACCCTTTCATGCATATGATACGCAACTCTATGGACCACGGCATCGAGACGGATGAGGATCGCCAGGCCGCCGGCAAGAAGGAAAAGGCGAAAGTGACCCTCAGTGCACAAAATATCGGCGGTGAGATTGTTATGCACGTCATGGACAACGGCAAGGGTTTAAACCCCGAAAAACTGCTCGCCAAAGCAAAGAAAAACGGTTTGCTCACCAAAAACGAGAGCGAGTACACCGACAAAGAGATATTCAACATCATCATGTTACCCGGTTTTTCCACCAACGAAGCGGTTACGGAGTACTCAGGTCGTGGTGTTGGTATGGACGTTGTGCGCCAGAATATAGAAAAGTGTAGCGGCAGCATTTCCGTTGAGAGCGTACCGGGTGAGGGTACCACCTTTACCATAAAAATTCCGCTGACACTTGCTATTGTCGACGGCATGGATCTGCGTGTCAACAACTCTGTGTTTACAATTCCTATAACAAGCATCAAACAGTCCTTTAAGGTCACCGACAACAGTCAGTTGCTCAAGGACATCGACGGTAATGACATGATAATGATCCGCGGCGAGTGCTACCCAATAATCTGCCTTCATGACAGGTTTGGGTTTGAGCAAAGGCCGGAAAACATGACCGACGGCATACTGGTGCTCATTGAAAACAACAACAAGCGTGCTTGTCTTTATGCTGACGAGTTGCTCGGCGAACAGCAGGTGGTGGTAAAACCATTCCCGGCATTTTTGAACAGGTTTAAGGTCAAGGAAAACGGTCTTGCCGGTTGCTCGATATTGAGCGACGGTAGCATAAGTCTAATATTGGATTCAAGTAAGCTCTTACAGAAAGTGGAGGTGTAGTGTGTCTGACATTATTAAAGATCAGGAGGTTCAAGACGACCTTCACGGTAGTTTTTTAACATTTTATATTGATGATGCCATCTACGGTGTCGAGCTCTTTAATGTGACCGAGATTATTGGTGAGCAGGCGGTGACATGGGTGCCGCACTCTCCCGACTATATTATAGGTATAATAAATCTTCGCGGTAAGATAGTTCCGCTTATCGACGTTCGCACAAAGTTCAACCTGCCAAAGCGTGATTTTCAACGCGACAGCAGTATAGTTGTCATCAACCACATTGACGAGAAACTGGGCGATGTACAAATAGGCATTGTCGTTGACAGGGTGCGCGATGTTTGCTCCGCCAAAGTCGGTGAGCTTGTGGATCTGCCGGAGATGCAAACCGAGGCGAAAAAATACCTAAAATCGGTGCTCAGAATAGGGGAGAGCCTAGTTTTGATGCTTAAGCTGGATGCGTTTTTACAGGAAGAAAAGGTTGCTAAATGAGTATTGCATTATCGGATAAAGAATTTGAGAAGATTAAAGATTATATTTACAACAACTACGGCATAAATTTCACAAGAAAGAAAACTCTTGTAGAGGGTCGTTTGATAAATGTCGTTAAAAGTAAAGGTTTTAAAAGCTTTAACGACTACTTTGACATGGTATTTCAAGATCGCTCCGGTGTGGAGATGGAGACACTGCTCAACTGTTTGACAACAAACCACACGTATTTTATGCGCGAGCGCGAGCACTTTGATTTTTTGCGCTCTAAAGTACTGCCGGAGGTGGAAAAGTCACAGGCCGCCTCAAAGTCTATAAAGATATGGTCAGCCGGTTGCAGCAGCGGTCAGGAAGCATACACATTAGCAATGACAATGAGCGAGTATTTCGGCGCAAACGCCAAGTCGTGGGACAGACGAATACTTGCGACGGACATTTCGGAAAATGCTATGGAAAAGGCAAGAAAAGCAACATACGACCTGTCCGAGATGGTAGATATACCAAAGGATTGGCAGAATAAGTATCTACATATAGACAAATCGGTGAACAAGTTTACCGTTGACCCTGCGCTAAGTCGCAGTGTCATATATCGTCCGCTAAACCTTATGGAAGCCTTTTCTTTTAAAAACAAAAGGCCTTTTGATGTTATCTTTTGCCGTAACGTCATGATTTATTTTGACCAAAAA
>CAYJFU010000012.1:36607-40850 GCA_964369445.1 uncultured Oscillospiraceae bacterium
AAAAAACCAAGGAGGATTTGGTGCGAAGGTTTTATGACATTACTGCGCCCGGAGGATACCTTTTTATCGGTCAAAGCGAAAATATAAATAGAAATGCTACAAAATATAATTTTATCTCTACCGGAATAATGCAGAAATAATACAAAAAGAGTGTGGACATGGAGAGCGTTGAAAATTAAACAAATGCCATCGTGAACACCCTACACAAAGGAACTGTTGTAGCCTCGTGCAAAACATGAGGAATTAAAGATCATAGATTAATAGCAATGACTATTCTTGCTTGTAGGGCAATATCTTGATTTTTTCATAACCTTGAACAGTTTGTTTAAGCTATAATCTACAAAGTCTTTCACCGCTAGCCATTAGCCTTAAGTGGGTTTTGCACTTTCCTAAAACTATTGATTTGTTTTGAATAATATGGGGTATTTTATGCCTAAAATTCGTGTGCTTATAGTGGACGATTCACTTTTTTACAGTGAAATGCTAAAGATGAAACTCAATGGATTCAGTGACATTGAGGTTGTTGGGTGTGTGTCCAACCCAAATGACATATTTAACAAAGTGGCTTTGATAAAGCCTGATGTTATAACAATGGACATTGTTATGCCGGGTGTAAACGGTCTTGACCTTGTTAAACAGCTGATAGAAAAACAACCATTGCCGATTGTCGTTATAAGTGGTCAGGACTTTACAGCATTTCAGGCGTTACAGGCCGGGGCGATTGACTTTGCGCGAAAGCCACAACAGTGGACACCCTCCAGTGTCGACGAGTTTATCGGAGAGATTCACCAAAAGTTGGTGGTCGGCTCTAAAAGTCGGGTTCATGCGCTCAGGACTTCTGCTTCGGCTGTCGCACGGCCGGTGACCATCACGGCTAATACAAAGCGCGAGACGGTTATCGCCATTGGCGCTTCTACAGGTGGCACCGAAGCTATTTACGAGGTGGTGCGAAATCTACCGGCAAACTGCCCCGGCATTGTTATTGTGCAACACATGCCGCCGGGATTTACCAAGATGTTCGCCGACAGGCTTGATAAAAACAGCAAACTCTCGGTCAAAGAGGCCGCCGACGGCGACAGATTGGCACCGGGTAAGGTGCTTGTCGGACCCGGCGATTATCAGATGACGCTCGGCAAAGACACAAACGGATACTACGTCAGAGTGCGCAAAGGTGAAAAGGTCAGCGGTCACTGCCCCTCTGTAGATGTGCTCTTTAAGTCAGTAGCCGATGCTGCCGGCTCTGCCGCTGTTGGTGTTATACTGACGGGCATGGGTGGTGATGGTGCAAAAGGTTTGCTTAAAATGCGCAAAGCCGGTGCAAAGACATACGGTCAAAGCGAGGATAGCTGTGTAGTTTATGGCATGCCCAAGGTCGCTTATGACATAGGCGCTGTAAGCCAACAGGTCACACTTGCCGGCATGGCTGCCGTTATTTGTAAAGCGGTCAGTGTGTATTAATACGCTACTGCATCGTATCATTATGACAACTTCATAATGGCAAGGATTTCATGTTTAGTCTATTACAAACGCAACATTCCTTTAAATTTTTGGCAATTTTAACAAAAGCCGACAGTAAATTTGTATATCAAATTTATTAATTCCACATATTTACAAATTTGACAAAATGTGTTAAAATATAAGAAAGTCGGCGTTGTTATTTTACCAAAATAGGTTTTTTTGTCGGTAATTTAACAATGCAAAAAGCCATTAAAGGAGATGCAAAAGTGAAAGCTACAGGAATTGTTAGAAAATTAGACGACTTAGGTCGCATTGTACTACCTATCGAACTCAGAAGGCTTTTGGACCTTGAAGTCGGTTCAAGTATAGAGATTTACACCGACAATGATTCCATAGTACTAAAAAAATATCAGCCATCATGCATATTTTGTGGTGGTGAGGGTGACTTAAAGCAGTACAACAACCGTTCGTTGTGCAAAGGTTGCCGCGAAGAGATACAGGTTCTTTAAGAAACAGTTAACAAGAAAAAAGTGGTATTCAAAACAGCAGTGTGCTGTCGAATACCACTTTTGTAAACCGAACAAATCGAGTTTGCTATTTACTTTCGTCGGGTTTAGTGATTTTGTCAATGCTTTTTTCGGAGTTTTTCACGAGATTCAGCAAGCTGGGTGTATACTGAGGGTACTGCCCCATAAGCATCTCGGTATTCATTAAAAAGGCAGAGGTGTCCTTTACGTTACCTCCTTGGCCGGCATCCTCACCTTTTAACAGAGCCTTTATATTGGACTCACAAATCTTCATGGCAGCATCGGCATAACCGTCAAAGGTGTTTACCGAAACCGAAAACATGTCCTCGGTATTTTTGCCGTTAGAGCTGTAAAGATGTCTGTAGGTCTTGTAAACGGCAAGCGAGAGGTAGTGCGAAATCTCATTTATCAGCGCCTTATCGGGGCAGTCACACAGACGGTCAAACACTATGTTGAGCGAATTGGAAATCAGCTTTTTGTTAAGTGTCGGTAGGACACTGCCGCGATAGGCACTGTCTTTGGCGGCAGACGGGTCGGGGATGTCCTCCATATGTAAAGCGCGACCGGTGCGCTCGGCACTGCGCCCGAGCATGTAGTCGCAGGACACGCCGTAATAATCGGCGGCACGCACGACAAAGTCAAGTCCACACTCTCTAATTCCTTTTTCGTAGTGCGACAAAAGCGCCTGCGACACTCCCAGATGTGATGCCGCCTGCTTTTGAGTGACCCCTTTTTCTTTTCTCAGCAGGGACAATATTCTGCTGAAATTTGATGTCATACGCTATACCCTTTCCTACAAATGTGCTATATACTTACCTGCTGTGACGCTTATTAAAAACGTTGGTGCTTAATGATTACGTAAAGTAAATTATAGAACAAAAAAAACCGTTTGTAAATATAAAATCTTATGTTTCTTCAAAAAACTCGGAATTTTGTAAAAATGTTTAAACATTTACTCTTAAAATGTATAAATTTGATAAAATAAGTAAACCGCATGGAGCTAAAGGCTGAAAATGAATGGCGAATGACCATTTTGAAGACGCAGTGGAGCGGAGCAATTGCCCCAATTTACAGGCTGAACACTTGTGTCGACACATTCTAACGGCGCCGAACTAATTAATAGGAGAATTATGAAAAATTACAGATTACATCTTATAAGGCACGGCATAACTCAAGGTAACCTGGACGGAATATTTGTCGGAAGTGGTGAGGATATGCCGCTTTGCGAGGAGGGTATTAAGGATATTGATCGTATGTTGCAGCAGTTTGAATATCCAAATGTGCCGTTTGTTTTTGTAAGCCCGCTGATGCGCGCGCGACAGACAGCTGACCTTTTGTACCCTCACCACGAAAAGATTGTTATGCAAAATCTCCGTGAAGCTCATTTCGGTGACTTTGAGGGTAAGCCGCTTGCGGAAATTATGAATAATCCGGAATATGTCAAGTGGTTCAGCCCACAAAGTGAGTTTGTACCAAACGGCGGTGAGTCGGGCGCTCAGTTTGCGGCGCGCTGCAAAGAAGGTCTGCTTGAAATGTTCCGTTACATGATGGAGTGCAAGATATTTGAGGCGGCGTGTATCACACACGGTGGTGTTATCATGACCATGTTGGGCTCGATGGCATACCCCCGAAAACAACCGTTTGAGTGGATGACGCAAAATGTATGCGGTTATACCGTTATGACCTCGGCAGCGATGCTCATGCGTGACGAATGTTGTGAAGTTTGTGGTATGCTACCGCACAAAAATGAAAAAAACTAAAAAAACAAGCAATAATCTATCTCAAAGCGGCAAAAAAGGGTTGACTTTTGCCGCTTTGAGTATTAAAATTTATATAGGGCATTTATTTGCTCAAATATACACAGCCGAAGGATGGAGGACAGTTTTGGAAGCTGAACCTCGCGAGAATTTACACATTGTCGCTTATATAAAGGTGAACCGGACTTGAGGCTTTGATACCTTTGCCAAAAGACCGGTAGAGGTATTTTTTATGATGGAAATCTATACTACCGATGACGGTAAACTCAAGCAATGCGACACCATTGTGCAGGACTCATGGATACACCTTGTCGACCCGAGCGAGGAAGAAGTTTTTCTCGTCGGACAGGCAACTAGGCTTGCCGATGTTGATTGCATAAAAGCCGCTTTGGACGAAGAGGAACGAAGCCGTATTGAAACAGAGGACGGTTACACCCTCATTCTCGTTGATACCCCTGTAGTTGAAGCGCAAGGCAAATCCTTTATCTACTCCACCCTTCC
>CAYJFU010000013.1:0-15112 GCA_964369445.1 uncultured Oscillospiraceae bacterium
CCTCGTCAAGTGTCAGTAGTAATTTCGGGTGATGGTCGGGTATAGATTTTAGCGGTGCGAGTTCTCGGTTTAAAGTGTTTTCGTCGAGCACCGATGCAGACACCTGAACATACATAACTCCGTCAAAATTACTTGCCACAAAATCAATTTCTTTTTCGGCGAGCTTTCAGTCTGCCCTCCACAAGCCCTGCAAATGCAAGGATGAAATATGATGAGAAGTTGCGACTGTGGAGAGAGGCAATAATAGATATGGAGGTGTTAAGAACCAACCGACACTGAAGGGTGCATCTTTTGAAGAGGCACAGGCTAACATGCAAGCGAAACTATCAGAAAGTGGCAAAACACAGGAAGAAATCGACGCTCTCATGGAAAAGCTCTCCACTAAATTTGATGAACTAAAAGTCGAAAATGGAATTGAGGTGGCAGCTAAACAGGCAGAGCGTGAGGCAAACATAGCGGCTCGTGTGGAAAAAGGTGTTACAAGTGCATAAGCACAGTATCATTAGCATAAAAAGGAGGTGCAACCCTCCTTTTTTGTGCATTTCACCTTTTGAAATAAACCTTTATCGCCTTGTCACAATCTCTGCAGCGACCCTGCCCAGCGCAGCAAAACAGGTGTCGATTAAATATCCACGCTCTTCTCTAAAGCGGCTGAGGAGTTGATAATAGTGTAGTTTTTTGCTCTTATCAATTATAATATGGTATGTCGTTGTGCTTCAAACATCCTGTACCCACACACAAAAAAACTACTTGACAAAAGTTACAAAAATAGCTATAATAACCTAGAGATGTAAAAGTAAAAGCCTTTACACTGTCGGACGAGAGGGAAATAAGTGAAAAAAAATCTTAACCTGTCGGTTCTTTTGGATTTTTATGGAGAAATGCTGACGGAAAAACAACGTGATGTTATGTATCAGTATTACTATGATGACCTCTCACTTGCCGAGATAGCCGCAAACTTCAACATAACAAGGCAGGGTGTGCGCGATGCACTTAAGCGTGCCGAAGCATATCTGCTGCAACTTGAAAACAATGTCGGGTTTGCCGGCAAATACCACAAGATACTTCGCGACGCGCAGGAGATTAACCGCCTTGCAAGGGACATTATGTTTTATGAAAACGGCTCTTATACAAGCTCGGCGCTCATACAGCAAAACGCGCAAAAGATAGCAGACCTGTCTGCGGCAATGAAAGATTAAAGGGGATTAATTTGGCATTTGAAGGATTGACACAACGCCTGAGCGAAACGTTTAAAAAATTAAAAGGGCGCGGCAGACTGTCGGAAAGTGATATTAAACTTGCCATGCGCGAGGTGCGGCTTGCACTGCTTGATGCCGATGTCAGTTTGCCGGTAGCAAAAAAGTTTATAAACGACGTTACGGAAAAGGCGGTGGGCGAAGAGGTCACGCAGAGCCTTACGCCGGCACAGCAGGTCATTAAAATTGTCCGTGACGAACTAACGGCGCTCATGGGTAGCGATGTCTCAACGATACACATCAACTCAAAACCACCCACCGTGATAATGATGTGCGGCTTGCAGGGTAGCGGTAAGACAACCCACGCGGCAAAACTTGCAAAGCACTATATAAAGGAAGGGCATCGCCCGATACTGCTCGCCTGTGACATCTACCGTCCAGCGGCGATACATCAACTTAAAGTCGTCGGTGAGGCGGCAGGTGCAACGGTGTTTGAGCTAGGCCAAACTGACCCTGTCGAGGTGGCAAAAAAAGGTTTTGCTCACAGCCGCGATTACGGACACGATATAGTTATCATCGACACGGCAGGTCGCTTACAGATAGACGAAAAGTTGATGGAAGAGCTTGCAAACATCAAAAGCGTTGTTCACGTCGACGAGACGTTGCTTGTTGTCGATGCCATGCTCGGTCAGCAGTCGGTATCAGTTGCTAAAGAGTTTAACGAGAAGGTCGGTCTTGACGGTGTTATACTCTCCAAACTAGATGGTGATGCAAGGGGCGGCGCGGCACTTTCGGTCAAGGCAACCACCGGTAAACCCATTAAATTTGTAGGTGTCGGTGAGAAACTCGACGCACTGGAACAGTTTTATCCCGATCGAATGGCAGGTCGTATCCTAGGCATGGGCGATGTGCTGTCGCTTATTGAAAAGGCTGAGGAAATACAGCAGGGCATGTCGGAGGAGGAACTCGGCGACCCGCTCGAGCGCTTTGACATGAACGAGATGCTAAAACAGCTACAGCATGTAAAAAAGATGGGCGGTCTTGGTGCGATACTCTCCATGATACCCGGCGCGGCAAACGTCAACCCCGACGAGGTGGACGACAAACAACTTGTTCGCGTGGAGGCGATAATAAACTCCATGACCAAAAAAGAACGGGCAAAACCCGCTTTAATAGATCCCAAGCGCAAAAGGCGCATTGCCGCAGGCAGCGGCACCGATGTTCCCGCCATCAACAGGCTGCTTAAACAGTATTTCGAAATGGAAAAGATGATGAAAAAGTTTAAGCGCAGCCCGAAAAAAATGAAGCAGATGGCACGTCAATTAGGTATACAGTGAGTCACTCAATCACTGCATATGGTCAATTAACTTGAAAAACGATACCGGGTTGTCAAGTGGAAATTTTGCCTATCAAGTGGGCGGCGGATTGAGGATACTTTGTGTATTCCGATTTACGCAGGCAAAGTTAGGCGGTATTTATACCGACAAAACGAGTTGGTTTTTAAGCTAACTGACTATAAGAAGTTATACATGTGTTAAATCGAAAGGAATTAAAATTTATGGCAGTTAAAATTCGTCTGCGTCGTATGGGCGCAAAAAAAGCACCTTTTTACCGTATAGTTGTTGCAGATTCTCGTTTCCCGAGAGATGGTCGTTTTATTGAGGAGATCGGTTTTTATGATCCCACAAAAGAGCCGGCCGAGTTTAAAGTTGATGCGGATAAAGTAAAGAGCTGGCTTGCCAACGGCGCACAGCCTACCGACAGTGTCAGAGCTCTTTTAAAGCGCAACAACACATTAGATTAAGAGGTGCCGGTTGAAGGAACTTTTGATAATAATTGCCCGCGGTCTTGTCGAAAACAAGGACGCTGTCAGTGTGTCGGATTCGGTGCAGGGTGACGGTACAATTGTGTTCCGTCTGAGCGTTGCACCGGAAGATATGGGGCGCGTCATAGGCAAGCAGGGTAGAATCGCTAAAGCTATAAGGACGGTAATGCGTTCTGCGGCTGTAAAAAGCGGTGTAAAGGTGATGGTAGAAATTGACTGACAGCGAAGTTTTATATATTGGCGACGCTGTTGCGTTGCACGGAATATCCGGCGAGATTCGGCTACATGTTGTGGCTGACTCGCCGGACTTTGCAAAGCAGTTTAAGCGATTTTTCTGTGAGGGCAAAGAATGCACGGTACAGCGCTTGAGAATACACAAAAACTGTGCCGTAATAAAGTTTGACGGTGTCGATAATCCCGATGCCGCGCGACTGCTTGTCGGAAAAGGCTTTTTCATAGCGCGCGACGACGTAAAACTGCCAAAAGGGAGCTATTTTATAGCGGACATATTGGGTTTTGAGATTGTTGATAACGATACAGGGGCAGTTTACGGACAGTTGACGCAGGTGCAAAACCACGGTGCCGGCGATATCTATTACATAAAAACCCCGAGCGGGGAAGAACTTCTTTTTCCGGCTGTCGCGCAGTTTGTTGCACGACGGGACTTTGAGGCGAAAAGAATTTTCATAACGCCGATACCCGGCATGTTTGAATAGGTACGCGATGATAAGAATTGACATAGCGAGCGTTTTCCCAAAAAGCGTTGCGGATTTTTTGGCGACAAGCATAACCGGCAGGGCACAGCAAAAGGGTGCGGTGGAACTATACTGTCACGACATACGCGACTACAGCGACAACGTACACCGCAAAACCGACGACGAGCCTTTTGGCGGCGGCCACGGCATGGTTATGACCGCCGAGCCTATAGCGCGCACCGTCGAGGCGGTGCAAAGGCAGATAGGCACAAAACCCCATGTCATATTTATGACGGCGCAGGGCGCTCGTTACACCCAAGGTCATGCGAAACGGCTTGCAAACATGCCTAACATACTGCTTGTTTGCGGTCACTATGAGGGCATCGACAGGCGTGTTATCGACATGTTTGCCGACGAAGAGATATCGCTCGGCGACTTTGTGCTCACCGGTGGTGAGGCGGCGGCTGTCTGTATAGCAGACAGTGTTATTCGCTTGCAAGAGGGTGTGCTCAGCTCAGCGGAGGGTTACGAAAAGGAAAGTCACTATGAACAGGGCTACCTTGAACATCCGCAGTACACAAGACCGGCCGTGTGGCGTGGAGTAGAGGTGCCACCGGTGTTGCGTGGCGGCAACCACAAGCTGATAGAGCAGTGGAAAGAGGATACCTCGCAGCGTGAGGGATAACTTTATGGCGACTTTTTGTAATATTGACCTGTCAGATGGTGCAGCACTGGCACCGATGGCAGGTTTTACCGACGATATATTTCGTATGCTGTGCGCAGAGCACGGCGCGATTTTCACCGTGTCTGAGATGGTGAGTGTACGTGCTGTGACACTCGGCGATAAGAAAAGCCACACGCTTTGCGAAAATCGCTCATCTTTAAGACCTTACGGTATACAGCTTTTCGGATCGCGAGCCGAAGACTTTGCCGTCGCCGCACAGCGTCTGTTGTGCCACAAACCGGATTTTTATGATATAAACTGCGGTTGTCCGGCACCTAAGATAACGGGGCCGGGTGGTGGTAGTGCACTTTTGCGCTCGCCGGAGCTTGTCGGCGATATAGTGCGCGCCGTGCTGTGTGCCGGTCTTCCTGTCAGCGTAAAATTGCGCACCGGTATCGAGGGTGAAAACCTGGCCGTTGCCGCGGCGCTTGCCGCACAACAGGCAGGTGCGTCACTTGTGACGGTACACGGCAGGTATCAAAAGCAGGGGTATCGTCCGCCGGTGGATTATACAATTGCTGCGGAGGTGAAAAAAGCGTTGAGCGTACCGATGCTCTACAACGGCGACGTTTGCGACGCACAAAGCGCAATTTCGGCAAAAAAACTAACCGGCGCTGACGGTGTCATGGTTGGCAGGGCGGCTCTTGGCAACCCGTTTGTGTTTGACACTATAAAAAACGGCACGCCTGCGAGCGATGTCACAACACATGCCGACATGATGTTGCGCCATGCGACACTTATAGACGCACACAGCGGTACTAATGGTATAAGGGCGTTTAGGGGGCACATTTCACACTACATTAAAGGCTACCGTGGCGCGAGTGCGCTACGCAAAAAGGCAGTAAGTGTCTGCACCCTTGACGATGTGAAAGTAATAGTACGAGAGTTGCAGGTGGCAGGTCACTGACATCGCCGGTACAATGCATTACACAAGTGTCAACTCGTCCAGCGTTTTGGAGAACTCCGGCAACATGTGTTCAATAAAGTACTGTACCTCCGCAAGAGCCATTTCATCCAGCGCCTGCTTTTGCGATGTCAATGCCGAGGTAAAATCACCGTTGCCTGCATGTGTTTCTTCTATGCATTTGATATATGCCGACAGCTTGTCCGCCGCTTTAAGCAGACGGCGCTCATAGTCGGTGAGGAATCCCTCACTTGCATAACCGTAAATCTCCTCGCCCACATTCTGGGGTAACAGACTGCAAAGTTGCGCCACCGAGACCGCTTCAAGTTTTTTGTACTCTATTTTCAAACGCTCGTTTTGATATTTGACAGGTGTGGGCATATCACCGGTCAGTATTTCGCTGATGTCGTGGTAAAGCGCTGATGTTGCAAGTCGGCAAGGCTGTACATCCGTCCTTGCAAATTGCTTGGTGGCAAGCACACCCAGTAGGTGTGCAAGCTGAGCTGTCTGTGCGCTGTGTTGCGCGAGGTCTTCGGCGTGTAGTTGGCGCATAAGCCCCCACCGCCCTATATATTTCATGCGTGCGACAAGCGCCGGAAATGTGTACATGTTAACCGCTCCCAATTTCATTTGCAACCTCATTTATTTTATACAATATTGTCACTATAGTCAAGTAATGTCAACAACTATGTGTTAACAATAGCGTATTTTTTGACCTTCCGTGTTTGTTATCCTCGCCGGAGGAAAGCAAACAAAAAAATATTTGTCGCTCTAAGTTGTTACTGTTAGGAGGATTTATGAACGATGTTCTAAACAGGCCTAAACATTATAAATATCGCGCGGTTTTTTTGTGGGCATTTGCCATAGCGCTCATAATGCTACTGCCCTTTTTAATTTACGACAAGGGATTTTTTCTGTACTGCGGCGACTTTAACTCGCAGCAGATACCATTTGCCACTTTCTTAACACAGTGGTTTGGCGAGGGGTTTCCCTCCTATGATTTTGGCATCGACCTCGGTGGCGGCGTCATAAACTCCTTTAGTTTTTACATGATAGGTTCACCGTTTTTTGCATTGCTTATGCTTTTGCCGACGGCAGTGATTCCGTATGCAATGGCACCGATGCTCTGCGTCAAGTTTGGCGTTGCGGCGGTGTGTGCCTACCTTTATATTAAGCGCTATATATATAATCCCCATGTTGTGCTCATATCCTCACTGCTTTTTGCATTTTGTGGGTTTAACGTCTACAATATTTTTTTCAACCACTTTTTAGACCCCGTCGTCATCTTTCCGCTGTTGCTTTATGCAATGGACGAATTTGTGTACAACAAAAGGCGCGGACTGTTTGCCGGCGCTGTGGCGCTCTGCTTTATCACCAACTACTTTTTCTTTATGGGGCAGGTTGTCTTTTTGATAATATACTTTTTCGCAAAGCTTGCAACTCGCGAATATCGCATTACGCTAAAGGAGTTTGGACTGCTTGCGCTTGAAAGTGTGCTCGGTGTGTTTATTGGCGGCATATTTGCGATACCTGCCTTTGTCAGCCTGCTTGACAATTCACGCTCGACGCAGACAGCCACCGGCTACAACCTGCTCTTACACGGTACGTCACAACAGTACTGGGCGATAATAAGCTCGCTGTTTTTTCCGCCGGATCCTCCTTATATGCCGAATGTGTTTCGCGACGGCGCTATCAAATGGACGAGCATGTCGTTTTATCTGCCGGTGTTCTCCTGTGCCGGCGCGCTTGCCTTTGTGCGCACACGTAAAAACAGTGCATTCAAATACATCATGCTTATATGCCTTGGAATGGCGCTCGTGCCGATACTCAACAGCGCATTTTACGTTTTAAACAGCTCCTACTACTCGCGTTGGTTTTATATGCCGATACTAATTATGTGCCTTGCTACCGGCAAGGTGTTGGAGCAAGTTAACACAGCCGCACTAAAAAAATCGGTGCTGACCATAGCTGTTGTAATAGCACTTTACAGCCTGTTCGGTCTTGTGCCAAACGGCAGCACCGATGGTTTGCCCATCGGCGTTGCCGACAACACCGCACTTTTTTGGCTGACGCTCGGCACCGCCCTTTTCGGTGTTGTGTTTGTATACCTGTGGCTTGTCTTTTTCAAAAAAAGCGAGATAAAATATCATGTGCTGATTTTGTTTGTCGCGTTTTTCAGTGCTACCTACGGCATAATTCACATAGCGTCCGGCAAGATACCTCAACTGGAGGGGGACAGTAACTACAAGGCGCAAACCTATGACATTGTGTCGGAGGACATGCTCGGCGAGGATGAAGAATTTTTCCGCGTCGATACCTTTGGTGCTTATGATAACCTCGGTCTGCACCTGGATCTCAACAGCATACAGTTTTTTAACAGCTCGGTGACACCGTCGATACTGCAATTTTATCCGTCGGTGGGGGTCAAACGCGATGTCTCATCCAAACCCGAGTGGGATAAATACGCACTGCGCTCTCTTTTATCGGTGAAATACCTGCTGGTGCCAAATTCTAAGCTCGAAGATTTTTCAATGCAGGCGCAATACGGATTTGTGGCATATGAAAACAACAGTGAATATACTATTTATAGGAACGAACATTTTCTTCCTATGGGTCTGGCACTTGACAACTATATGCTGTGGGATGACTATCAAACCATCGCGGAAGCACAGCGTTCCGATGTGCTTTTAAAGGCTTTGGTCATTCAGCCGGAGGATTATGAGCAACTCGGCCTAAACCTTGAGCGGTTGCCCGTGACGGGACTTACGACAGGTTATGACGCGTTTATTGAGGACGTTGCGCACCTGCGGCAGAGCACGGCATATAACTTTGTCGACACAGGAAGTGGATTTACCGCTGAGATAAACATGGCAAGCGAAAAACCCGTGATGTTTGCAGTGCCGTACGACAAAGGTTTTACCGCTTACGTAGATGGGGTCGAAACCGACATTTATAACGTGAACGGCGGCCTTTGCGCTATAAATGTACCGCAAGGCGAGCACGACATTGAGTTTGTCTATCAAACACCGTACCTATTATTTTGTAGTGTTTTAGCATTTGCGGCGTTGGTTGGCTTGATTGTGTATGTTATAATTGCCCGAAAAAAATCTTTTGTTGCTAAAAACAGCAATTTTCATGATAATTATTCTTCTGGTTGTTGACACACATTTTACACTTTGATATAATTTAAGTATATAGTTGATTTATCAACCTATTGCTCTCTCACTTAAGGCGCGCTGGAAAGACCAAAAAGAAACACAGCTGTGTTTCGATTGTTGTGATATTTTGCTCTTTTAAACTTAGCAGTACCTAAAAGCAATGCGGAGGTGTTAATGAATATAGTTGAATTGCCGGTTGGTGCATCGGTGGAGGTGTTTTCGGTATCCGGTGCCGGCGAGCGCATTAGCTTTAAAACGAAGGTGGAGGACATAAGAAACAAAAACATTGTTGTGGTGTGGGTCAACGATGTGTTACCGCGTTACACCGCTGCACGCACCTTTGATGTTTTTTATCGACATCAGGGTGACGATCATATGTGGGAGATGCAAAACGAGGGTATCGAACGCTCGATGGAAGGTTTTTTGTACTTTCGCATGAAGGTTGTAGACCCGGAAAGTGAAATTTCCTCACGTCGCGAACATTTTAGAATTACATATCTCAGTACGGGATTATTGCACTTCGTGGACGAAAGCTCGAACCTTTCGGCGAACACCGAAGTCGACCTTGTCGATATCAGCGGCGGCGGTGTTGCCGTACTTGCCGACGTACTCATATCGCAGGACAAACTGGCAAGACTGGCTTTTAAATTGGGTGCAGAGGAGATGCTTTTGCCGCTTAAAGTTGTCAGCCGTGAAGATATGCCGGACGGATTTAGGGTGCCGTACCGCTACCGCTGTAAATGGGACATGATTTCTGTCGGCATGGAGGAGAAAATAGTACGGTTTGTATTCCAGCGACAGCGCGATATGAGAAATAAGAACGAAAGGTAGCGCACAAAGCGGTGCTACGCTAAAGTTAATGTACATAATTTTGTTTTTTCAAACTACTACTCCCGTCATTTGCAGGGGTAGTAGTTTCTTAATTGCACGACAAACTTATTAAATGAAGAGCGTACCTAACCTTTCAGTATAAGCTACCCACTCTTGGCGGGAACCTTACACCGACACTCTTCAAAAATTGTATTATATCAGCACTTGAATTTTGCCGCGTTTTGTTATATAATAGCAATATTAACAATTTGGGAAAAGTACACAGGTGGGGAACACCTATCGGCTGTATGTAATGTCAAAGAAAGTATATGAGGTTATTTTGGGTATAATCAGCTATCCGCTCGATGCGGCATACATAATGAAGAAGAAGCGTAGCTTATTAAAATCCGCAAAGGCTCAAAGCGGTCTTGTTGCAAAAAAAATAGCGCTTGTCGGCGGCTCTACGATAGGTGACATAAAAACCGTTCTGGAGCTTTTTTTGTGCGATAACGGCATAGCGCCCGAGTTTTATGAGGGTGGCTATAACAGCTTTTTTGAGGACGTCGTGTTTGACGATGGGTCACTTAAAGCGTTTGCGCCGGACATTATCTATGTGCACACCTCGGTGCGTAACGTCAAGTTTCCCGATTTTACCGCCACCGGTGAAGAGGTGACGGTATTTGCAAAACAGCAATTTTCACGCTTTGAAGCGGTGCTAAACGCGGCAAAACAAATGGGTTGTACCGTCATACAAAACAACTTTGAGCTTCCGCCATACCGACCGGCAGGAAATGCCGAGGCGCGCTTTGCCGGCGGCAATGTTAGGTTTGTTCAGGTGCTAAACGACCTGCTTTTCAGCTACGCCGCCGAAAACAAACACGTGTATATAAATGATATAAACTATCTCAGTGCACAGCTTGGACTGGACAGATGGCACGATGAGACGATGTATTATGCATACAAATATGTCCTGACACCCGAGTGCATACCGTACCTGTGCGACAGCATAACCGCCATCGTGCGCGCTATATACGGCAAGAGTAAAAAAGCGGTTATACTTGACCTTGATAACACACTGTGGGGCGGTGTTATCGGCGATGACGGTGTGCAGGGTATTGAAATAGGCAACGAAAGTCCTCTTGGCATGGCGCACCTTGAACTGTGCCGCTTCGCACTGCGATTAAAGCAACAGGGCATAATGCTGTCCGTCTGTTCCAAAAACGAGCGCGACACGGCGCTTTCGGGTTTCGAGCGTGAGGAGATGCCACTGAGCGTCGATGATTTTGTCTCGTTTACAGCGAACTGGGAGCCTAAGAGCGAAAACATAAAAGCCATAATACAGCAGATGAACATTTCCGCCGATGCCGCGGTTTTTGTTGATGACAACCCTGCGGAGCGACACATTGTCGAGGGGCAGGTGAGCGGTATAACGGTACCACTGCTGAGCGAGCCGGAAACATATGTCAAGACACTAAACAGGCTAAACGTATTTGAGGTGGCACAGCTTACCGGTGATGACGGCAAGCGCACCGAGTTTATAAAAGCCAACGCACAGCGCGAGCAGGCACAGAGCAGTTTTGCAGATTACGACGAATATCTCAAAAGCCTTGATATGAGCGCGGTTATGTCGCCGGTAACGCCTCAGAATATTGCACGTGTGACACAGCTTGTGAACAAAACAAACCAATTCAATCTCACGACAAAGCGCTACACCGAGGCGGAGGTGGAACAGTTGATGAACAACAAGGACAACATCACGCTTTGCGCCACATTGAGCGACAGGTTCGGTGAAAACGGCATTGTAAGTGTGCTGTTTGCCAAAGTTGACGGCGATGTATGTGAAGTGGAGCTGTTTGTTATGAGTTGTCGCGTGTTTAAGCGCCGACTGGAGACCGCCGTAATGCAGGAGCTTATAGAGCAGGCGGTAAAGTGCGGTGTGAAAACGATAAAAGGGTGCTTTATACCGACGGCGAAAAACGCACCATGCGCATCGTATTACAGCGAATTTGGATTTAGCGAGACCAACGAGCAGGATGGTACACAATATTTTGAGCTTGCAACCGATAACTATCGGCAACAACAAACGCATATAATAATAAAAAGGAGCTAAAATGGACGAGAAAACTTTACTTTCACAGGTGCAGGAGATTTTTCACGATGTATTCGACGATGACACGCTTGTCATAACACGTGAGTCCAGTGCGGCAGATATCGAGGACTGGGATAGTTTAGAGCAGATAAACCTCTTAACTGCGATGGAAAAAAAGTTTAACGTCAAGTTCTCCCTCGGCGATGTGCGCAACCTGCAAAACGTCGGCGATCTACTTGACCTCATAATGCGCCTACTCGGTTAATCGGTTGATATGAACGATTATACACTGCAAACTATTAAAGTAGGTGACAGTGCACAGTTTAAGCGTGTCATAACTCAGGAGATGATGACACTATTTTTACAGCTGTCGGGCGACAACAACCCATTGCATGTCGACAGTGAGTTTGCAAAACAACACGGTTTTGAATCCTGTGTGTGCTACGGCGGTATAACCATGTCGTTTTTTTCGACGCTTGCGGGTGTGTATATCCCAGGAAAACATTGCCTTTTGCACTCGCTTAAAAGCGTGTATAAAAAGCCGGTGTTTGTGGGGGATGAACTCACCGTGTCCGGCGAGGTATCGGAAGTAAACACTGTGTACGGCGAGATAACCGTCAAGGTGCGCATAACAAACCAGCACGGCGAGGTCGTAACACGCGGTACGATAAAAGCAGGCATAATGGATAGGCTCTGAGGTAACACCATGCGAAATGACATATATTTAATAACCGGTGCGTCCAGTGATGTCGGACTTGCCCTGTGCCGTGCGGTTGCACCACAGGCAACACTCATCGTTGCGACCGCCAACAGTGGCACCGAGGCACTAACCACGCTCGGTGAGGAGTTGTGCACCGCGCATCCATCGTTGCGTTTTTGCACAAAGCAGGCAGACCTTTCGCAGGCGCAGTGCACTGACAGGCTTATCGCATATCTTGCCGAGGAGGGTATAACCCCAACTCACTTTGTGCATCTGCCGGCACTGCGGCCGATAAACGCCAAACTGAAAAAGTTTGATCTTGACCGCTTTTACACCGACTTTGAGCTACAGGTGGGAAGTGCCGTCAAGCTGTGCAAAGCTATCATGCCGACAATGGCAAAGCATAAGTACGGCAGGGTGCTTTTTATGTTGACTTCCTATATCAACGATCCGCCCAAAAACATGACCTCCTATGTTACCGTTAAGATGGCGCTCGCAGGGTTGCTCAAAAGCCTAGCAGCGGACTTTGTCGCGGACGGCATAACCGTCAACGGTGTCGCGCCGTCGATGATGGAAACGAAGTTTTTATCCGACACCTCGGATTTGATAGTAGAGGCCGCCGCACAGGCGCATCCGATGCGCCGTAATGCCACCGTTGAAGATGTCGTTCCGGCAATGACGTTTTTGCTGTCGCCTCAAGCCGGCTATATCACAGGAAATATACTGCCGATAACAGGAGGGGCGTAACATGCAGTATGAATTTCGCCTCGCCACCACCGAGGATGTTTTACCGGTTGTGGAGTTTTTAAACACCCACTGGGGACAGCCACACCCACTTGTCAACAACCCCGACTTGCGCAGTTACTACTATGAACAGGATAAAGAGTTCAACTTTTGCCTTTGTCTTGCTGAGGGGCGCATTGTCAGCGCGGCAGGGTTTATCTACACTTCAAAAAGGCGCGATGCCATATTTGTCAGCATCTGGTGTGCCGACAAGACTGCTAAAGGCGCCGGCCTTGAACTGATGGAATGTATGGGGCGGCTGACCGGTGCGTCACTTGTCTGCTGTAACAACATAAGACCCAAAACGGCGGCGTTTTATGAGTTTTTGGGTTACAAGACAGGACGCTTCACCCATGCGTATATCCTTGCACCGCGCGAGTGCTATGAGATGGCACAGCCGGCAGGGGAGATTGCATTTGCACCGACAGCGGTTCAGTTTTCGCTAAGGCCGCTGGACAACTTGCACGACATTGATGTTGCCGAGATCACTAAAGATGTTATGCCGCACAAGGATGCGCATTATCTGCAACATCGATACATTGACTATCCGTTTTGGAGCAGTGGCTACAAGTTGTACGCTCTCACCGACGGGCAGGAGGTCAAAGGGATACTTGTGACGCGACAGGCGCGTTGCTACGACAGTTGCGCTTTGAGATTAACCGATTTTATTGGCGACCCGTCACAGCTTGCACATGTCGGACAGGCGGTCATGAACCTGCTGTTAGAGCAGGGTGCCGAGTACGCCGATATCTATGCTGCCGGGGTGGCGGACACAACACTTGAATCCGCGGGTTTTACCATAAGAACACCCGATGACGATACAGTAATACCGAACTACACCGACCCACCACTGCAAAAGAGCAATACGGATTTTTACTATTTTACATCCGGCGACAGTAGGTTTGTCATGTACCGTAGCGACGGCGATGGCGACAGACCGCCGATGGACTAAGCAACACATTTGAGGAGAATTATGCAATACAAGCAACTTAACAAACAATCACTTTTGGAAGAACAGGCACTTTTGACAGCAAAGCTGGCTGAGTTAAAAGAAAAGGATCTGAAACTTGACATGTCGCGAGGTAAACCCGACGCCCTGCAACTTGACCTGTCGCTGGAGATGCTCGACATTAAAGATTATATTTCCGACAGCGGTATCGACACGCGTAACTACGGCAACCTTGAGGGCCTGCCGGAGGCACGAGCGCTTTTTGCCGAGCTCTTGGACTGTGAACCGTCAAACGTCATCGTCGGCGGTAACGCAAGCCTGCAACTGATGTACATCATGTTTGAAATAGCTTGGCGCAAAGGTTTTATCGACAGTGAAAAACCGCTGTGTGCTTGCGAAAAGGTGAAGTTTTTATGCCCTGTACCGGGTTACGACAGGCACCACACCATACTTGAAGATTTCGGCATCGAGATGGTAAATGTGCCGATGACGACAAGTGGTCCTGACATGGATATTGTTGAAAAGCTCGTTGCACAGGACCGCTCAATAAAAGGTATGTGGAGTGTTCCGGTCTACTCCAACCCGCAGGGATACGTCTATTCGGAGCAGACGGTAAAGCGTATGTGCGCCATGAGCACCGCCGCGCCGGACTTTAAGATTTTTCTTGATAACGCATATGTTGTGCACCATTTGGACGGTGAACACGGTATACCTTCTATGTTGGAATGCTCAAAGCAGGCAGGCAACCCAAACAGGGTCTTGATGTTTTGCTCGACAAGCAAAATAACATTTGCAGGTGCCGGTGTGGGCGCTGTGGGTGCATCAGAGGAGCAAATAGCCTATGTGCTAAAACAGATGAACCCCATGACGATAGGTTTTGACAAACTCAACCAACTGCGCCATGTTAAATACCTTAAGAACAAACAAAACATACTAAAACATATGGAAAAACATGCCGAAATAATAAAGCCTAAGTTTGACGCGGTGGAGCAATGCTTTGAAGAGCAGCTTTCGTACTGTGACGGGCTTGTCAGCTTTTCCGAGCCGTGTGGCGGCTACTTTGTAAATTTTGAGGCAATGCCCGGTACAGCAAAGCAGATAGTAGAGCTGTGTAAACAGACCGGCGTGGTGCTGACACCGGCAGGTGCGGCTTTCCCCTACGGCAATGATCCTGAGGACAAACATATAAGAATAGCGCCGACCTTTCCGCCACTTGCGGAGTTGAAGCAGGCACTGGAAGTGTTTGTGACATCAGTGCGCCTTGCAACGGTGCAAAAGC
>CAYJFU010000013.1:15122-34429 GCA_964369445.1 uncultured Oscillospiraceae bacterium
TGACTATATTATGTTTTTTAAGTATAATATAAAGGTTAGCAGAATTATTTAAGGTGTATACAATATGAAAAAAACCGGGAAGTTATGGTTTTTCGTGGTTGCAATCCTGATATTAGCGCTTGCATACACAACATTTTTCGGTGTTTCCACCTACTATGGTGACATCGAGACAGCTGTGATTAAAGGCGTGTCGGACATTCGCTTCGGTATTGATATCAGGGGCGGTGTCGATGTGACATTTATGCCGGCGGACGGCATAGACGCGACAGACGAACAGATGGATAGCGCGAAAAGCGTTATTGAAACACGACTGGTGTCGACAAACATTACCGACTACGAACTGTATGTCGACTACAACCGCGACAGGCTACTGCTCAGATATCCGTGGCAGAGCGGCGAGGCGGAATTTAACCCCGAAGAGGCTATTTCAGAGCTGAGCGCCACAAGTTACCTCACATTCCGTGAGGGCACCGAGACAGACGGTGCAGGTCTGCCGTCCGGTGTTACCGCCGAGACGATTATCGTCGAGGGTGATGATATCGTCAGCGCGACCCCCGGTTACCAACAGCCGACCTCCACCACCGATACAGGGTACATAGTACAGCTGGAGATGTCGGAGGAGGGCGCTGTTAAATTTGCCGAGGCGACATCACGACTTGCCGGCACAGGCACAATATCCATCTGGATGGACGATACAATGATATCCGCGCCGCTTGTCAACACCGCCATCACTAACGGTGAGGCCATTATAACGGGCATGGCGGATGCAGACGAGGCAACGACACTTGCAAACCAGATAAACTCAGGTTCTTTGCCGTTTAAACTCTCTGCCGAGAGCTTTTCGACGATAAGTCCGACCCTCGGCAACAACTCACTGGATGCTATGCTTATAGCTGCCATCATTGCGTTTGCACTTGTGTGTGTTTACATCATAGCGTGGTACCGCCTGCCGGGTGCGATAGCAACCGTTGCACTGCTCGGACAGACCGCCGCGACGATAGCGCTTATATCCGGTTACTTTGCGGTGTATAACAGCTTTACGCTCACACTGCCGGGTATCGCCGGTATCATACTTGCCATAGGCATGGGTGTCGACGCGAACATCATCACCGCCGAGCGCATTAAAGAAGAACTGCGTAGCGGCAAGAGCCTTGACGGCGCGATAACCGCCGGTTTTGAGCGTGGACTTGCACCCATTGTCGACGGCAACGTCACCGTTATAATCATAAGCATCATACTAATGGGTGCGTTCGGCCCGACCGACAGCATATTTGCAACGATACTTACACCTATATTCTTCCCGTTCGGCATATCGACAGCAGGCGTTGTCTACTCGTTCGGTTACACTCTGTTTATAGGCGTACTGCTCAACTTTGTCATGGGCGTGCTTGCCTCCAGAGTTATGTTGCGTAGCGTCTCAAAAATGAAGGTGTTTCGCAATAAGCGCTTTTACGGAGGTAACAAATAATGAATAACGTCAAGTACAACATTGTAGCATTACGTAAAAGATTTTTTATCATATCGCTTGTTTTGATAATACTCATCGTCGGCTATGCCACTATATTCGGCGTTAACGTTGACATAGAGTTTAGAGGTGGCGCTATACTGACATACTCCTACACCGGTGATGCTGATTTAGCAACCTTGACCTCCGACATAGAAGGAGTACTGGGTAGCGGTATAGAGGTGCAGACCGGCACAAGTGTCGCCGGTAGCGGCAACACCGTCACGGTTACTATGCCGGGCTCCGACACCGTTTCGCCCGAGATGCTGACATCGCTGACAACAATGTTTAGCGAGAGTTATGCCGACAATGCATTTACCCAGATGGAGGTCGCAAACGTCGACGCCACCATGGGACGCGAATTTTTTGCCAAGAGTATCGTTGCGGTTATCGCGGCGTTTGTGCTGATACTTATCTATATAGCGATAAGGTTTAGAAACATCGGTGGTTTTCCTGCCGGTATTATGGCTATTATCGCCCTTACCCACGACCTTATAATAGTGTTTGGTGTTTATGTGGCAATAGGGGCGACCATTGGCGGCAACTTTATAGCAGTTATGCTTACGATACTCGGTTACTCCATCAACGACACCGTTGTTGTGTATGACCGTATACGTGAAAACGAGGGCATTTATAAGAACAAGATGGCTTTTGAGCCGCTTGTAAACCTGTCTGTTAACCAGTCGCTTGTGCGCAGTTTAAACACGACCGTTTCCACCATCATCGCGCTTGCTACCGTGTCAATTGTGGCACTTGTGTTTGGTCTTGACAGCATATTTACCTTCTCTTTCCCACTTATCATCGGTATGATTTCCGGTGCGTACAGCTCCATCTGCATCGCAGGTCCGCTGTGGGTAGAATGGGAAAATCGCAAGAAAAAGAAAAGTTGAAACCGGGCGTTTCCACCGCTTGTTTTTATCCTGAAGAGACAAAGACCGCTTTGCAGACGTTGCTTTTAGCAGGTATAAAAAACGTAGAAATTTTCTTTAACACCGACAGCGAGTTGTCTGACAGCTACGTTGACACATTAAAGGAAATGACGGAGCATCACGGTGCACAAATCTGTGCCGTTCACCCATTTTACTGTGCCTACGATTGGTTTTACCTGTACAGCAACTATCACGGTAGGCATCTAGAGGGCATAGAAAAGTACAAGCACTTTTTTGACAAGACAGCACGTTTAGGTGTTGAGTATATCTCATTTCACGGCGCACACCCTATGAACAACATGGAGTTTACACAGTGGTGTGATATATACGCTGATATGTTTGAGCTTGCAAAAGGTTTTGGGGTGACACTGTGTCACGAAAATGTCTCCCGCAACGTCGTGAGAACGCCGCAGGACTTTGCAAACATCATACAGCACACTTCCGGTAATGTCGCTTTTACTGTCGATGTCAAACAGGCGAGACGTAGTGAGTGCTCGGCGCTAGAACTAATAGACACGGCAGGGGAGTGCTTAAAGCATGTGCACCTCAGCACGGCGACACAGGAAAATGACTGCGTCACCCCTGATGTTAACGATAAGGACACGTTGGCGGTACTGCAAAAGTTAAAACAGAAAAACTATCAAAACAGTATTGTTGTAGAGCTTTACCGCAATGGTTTTGAACAGGTAGGCGATATAGCAAATTCAATAGAACAATTGCAGCAATTTTGTCGAAATTAGCAGGCGTGTCGTACTAAAGGCAAACTGTACAATTTTTGTTACACTTTTTATTGCTTCCCCCGCCGGAAGCGAGGGAAGCAATAAAAAGGACATCATTTTTGTACAAACTCGGCAAGCATGTCGACATTTGTCGAACTGTGCGGCAAATTGACTAACGAAAAGGCTTTATTTAGCGTTTCTTTTCCTTTATAATCAAGTTGTAGGGAACGACAAATTAGGGGAAAGAAAGTGAATAAGATAGTTATAAGCGATACGGTTTGTGTCGGGGCAGGATATCTACACTACGAGCTGAAAGAGCAACAGCTACTAACACACACAGTCTACACGATATCTGCAAAGTCTTTTGGATTTACAGTAGAGGACTCGGCAACGGTTAAGGACTTTTGTTCCGACCCCGATTTTGCCGAGACGATACTGTACAAACTGGCAAAGGGAAGAGTTCGCCCTTGCCACCTACAGGATGTTTTATATGATATTCTGTGTGACGATTACACGGAATGTGGGAGGTGTGATGGCTACGAATCCACATGCAGAGCATCGGATGAGATTGAGAGCACGGTTTAGAAACGAGTCTCTCGCCAATTTCGAAAAGCACACTGTAATAGAGTTGCTTTTAACCTTTGGTTTTCCACAAAAAGATTCAAACGAGATAGCACATGACCTGTTAAACAAGTACGGTAGCTTGCATGCCATTTTGGAAGCGCCGTATGAAGAGCTGATCAAGACAAAGGGCGTTAAGGAGTGCACTGCCACACTGCTTAAATTTATCCCTGAGCTTACAGCATATTATCTGGCAGAAAAAAGTATGACCGGTGCACCTGTATGCTCTGCCGAGCGTGCAGGTGAGATTTTTATACCGCGATTTATCGGCAAGATAAACGAAGAGTCTCACATGGTATCGCTGGATCCCGACAACAATATCATAAGGTTTATGTCACTGCCACCCGGTTCGGTAACGATGACGGTCGTGAATATCAGAAAGGTTATAGCAGAAGCTATGTTTACCAATGCCACAAGCGTTATTATAGCGCACAACCACATGTCCGCTATGGCACGACCGTCATCGCGTGACAGGTTCAGCACCAAAAAGATATACAGTGCGCTAAGTGCGGCGGACGTAAAGTTGCTTGACCACATTATCGTGTCAGGCGACAAGTTTTTATCTTTGCGGCAGGCAGGGGTGTTTGCTGAGTTTGAAGAGGAAAGCCAGACCGTATCATACAACGCAACAAAAACAAGCGACTGAGAAATGATCAGTTGACAGATGCTTTTATGATTTTGCGTAGGAATAGCGCAAAACGATCCTCAGAGGAGTTGAAAAATTGCAGACAGAACAAAAGTTTAAGATAAAAAGCCCCTACAAGCCAACCGGCGATCAACCGGCGGCTATCGACAAGATTGTCGAGGGGTTAAACTTTGGATATGAGCGCCAGACGTTGCTCGGTGTCACCGGTAGCGGTAAGACCTTTACTATGGCAAACGTCATAGAGCGTGTCAACCGCCCGACACTCGTGCTTGCGCATAACAAGATACTTGCGGCACAGCTGTGCACCGAACTGCGCGAGTTTTTTCCCGACAACGCTGTTGAGTACTTTGTATCCTACTACGACTACTATCAGCCGGAAGCGTATATTCCGTCCTCCGACACCTACATCGAAAAGGACAGCGCCATAAACGACGAGATAGACAAACTGCGTCACTCCGCCACCTCGGCACTTTCGGAGCGTCGCGACGTTATCCTCGTTGCCAGCGTGTCCTGCATATACTCACTCGGTGACCCTATAGACTACCGCAACATGGTCATATCACTACGCCGCGGCGGCAATTACGGTCGAGATAACCTGCTTAAAAAGCTTGTCGACCTGCAGTACGAGCGCAACGACATAAACTTTGTGCGCAACAAGTTTCGTGTGCGCGGTGACGTCGTCGAGATACATCCGGCATACGTCGGAGAAATGGCTATCAGGGTGGAGTTTTTCGGCGACGAGGTGGAACGCATAAGCGAGATTACCCCTCTGACCGGTGAGCGCCGCCGTGAGCTGTCGCACGTGGCAATCTATCCTGCCTCCCACTACATCGTACCGCGCGAAAAGATGCACGATGCGATAAGGGATCTGCGTGAAGAGATGGACGAGCAGGTGAAAATATTCACTGAAGAGGGCAAGCTTATCGAGGCACAGCGCATTGCACAGCGCACCAACTACGACATCGAGATGCTGACCGAGGTGGGCATGTGCAAGGGCATTGAAAACTACTCGCGCGTGCTGTCACGCCGCGAGCCGGGCAGCGAGCCGTCAACCCTCCTTGAATATTTTCCCGACGACTACCTTGTCATAATTGATGAATCGCATGTCATGTTGCCGCAACTTCACGCCATGTACGGCGGCGACTACGCACGCAAAAAGAACCTGATAGAGTTCGGTTTCCGGCTTCCGTCGGCATACGACAACCGGCCGCTCAAATTTGAGGAGATAGAGCGTCGTCTGGGGCAGACCGTCTATGTAAGCGCCACCCCCGGCCCTTATGAAAGGGAGCAGTCACAACAGATTGTGGAACAGCTTATAAGGCCGACGGGACTTGTCGACCCCATAATAACCGTCAAGCCGACAAAAGGTCAGATAGATGACCTTTTAAGCGAGATAAACGAGCGCACGGCGAAAAATCAGCGCGCACTTGTCACAACGCTGACCAAAAAGATGGCGGAGGACCTGAGCAACTTTTTAATAGACCACGGTGTCAAGACAAAGTATCTGCACCACGAAATTGACACGTTTGAGCGTATAAATCTACTGCGCGACCTGCGTAGCGGCGATATAGATGTCATAGTCGGCATAAACCTGTTGCGCGAGGGACTTGACCTGCCGGAGGTGTCGCTGATAGCCATACTCGATGCGGACAAAGAGGGCTTTTTGCGCAGTGAGTCGTCGCTGATACAGACGATAGGGCGTGCGGCACGTAACAGCGAGGGGCAGGTTATAATGTACGCCGACCAGGTTACGGGTTCGATGGAGCGCGCCATAACCGAGACGGAACGTCGCCGTAACATACAGACACAGTACAACATTGATCACAACATAACACCAAAGACGATAATAAAGGAGCTGTCGGCCAATACTATAGGCATATCGAGTGAGGCGGAGTCGGACGGCGGCGGTAAGCGTATGTCGCGGCTTGAGCGCGAACAGGCGATAACCCGTCTGACCAAGGAGATGAAACATGCGGCGCAGATGTTGGAATTTGAGCACGCGGCATATCTGCGCGACCGCATTGAGCTGTTAAAAAAGGGGAAAAATATTGAAAAATGATTTCATTACGATAAAGGGTGCGCGTGAGCACAACCTTAAAAACGTCGACATAACGCTACCGCGTGATCAATTTATCGTCATGACAGGACTGTCGGGTAGCGGTAAATCTTCGCTCGCGTTTGATACCATTTACGCCGATGGACAACGCCGCTATGTCGAGAGCCTGTCCTCCTACGCGCGTCAGTTTTTAGGGCAGATGGAAAAACCCGATGTAGACAGCATCGACGGACTGTCGCCGGCTATATCCATCGACCAAAAAACCACCTCCAAAAACCCACGTTCCACCGTCGGCACCGTGACCGAGATATACGACTACCTGCGACTGCTGTTCGCACGTGTCGGTATACCGCACTGCCCCGTCTGCGGCACCGTTATCGCCAAGCAGTCGGTGGACAGGATGGTGGACTCGGTGCTTAAACTGCCACATGGCACAAAGTTTCAGGTGTTGGCGCCGGTGGTGCGCGGACGCAAAGGCACACATCAAAAGGAACTGGAGGCGGCACAGCGTTCCGGTTACGTACGCGTGCGCGTCGACGGCAACATCTACGATCTGTCGGAAAAGATAGAGCTTGAAAAAAACAAAAAACACACCATCGAGATAGTTATCGACCGCCTTGTAATGCAGGAGGATATACGCTCACGCCTTGCCGGATCTATCGAATCGGCGCTCCACCTGACCGGCTCGACCGTCATTATCAACCTGCTCGAGGGGGAGGACTTGACCTTTTCCAACAGCTACGCTTGCCCCGACCACGACATTGCATTGGAAGAGCTGTCACCGCGCATGTTTTCCTTTAACAACCCCTACGGCGCGTGTGAAAAATGCACCGGACTCGGCACATTTTTGCGTGTCGACCCCAGTTTGATAATACCGAACAAAAATCTGTCGATAGCACAGGGTGCAATAAGGGCGAGCGGTTGGGGGTACGGCTCCGGCACCATCGCCGAGATGTACCTTTCCGGCCTTGCAAAGCACTATGGGTTTTCGCTTGAAGTGCCGGTCAAGAAACTGCCGGAAAAGGTGATGGATTTGATACTGTACGGCACAAAGGGCAAGAGGATAACGGTCACGCGCCAAACCGAGTACGCAAAGGGCGAATATCTGACCGCTTTTGAGGGCATTGTGCCGAATCTCGAGCGCCGTTTCAAAGAGACGGGAAGTGAGTGGATGCGTGACGAGATCTCCGCCATGATGACAAGCGTGCCCTGCCCCGATTGCAAAGGGGAGCGACTGCGCCCGATAAGCCTTGCCGTCACGGTGGGGGATATAAACATCAGTGCACTGACAAGCATGTCGGTCGTCAAGGCAAGGGAGTTTTTTGACAATCTACAACTGACCGACCGCGAGCTTATGATAGCCGAGCGCATACTGAAAGAGATAAACGAACGACTTGGGTTTTTGGAGAGCGTCGGTTTGCAGTACCTGTCGCTTTCGCGCAGTTCCGCGACGCTGTCCGGCGGCGAAAGTCAGCGCATAAGGCTGGCAACGCAGATAGGCTCCTCACTGATGGGTGTGCTGTACATTCTGGACGAGCCGAGTATCGGACTGCACCAGCGCGACAACGATAAACTTATTGCAACGCTCAAACGTCTGCGCGATATAGGTAACACACTAATCGTCGTCGAGCATGACGAGGACACAATACGCAACGCTGACTATGTCGTTGACATCGGACCCGGCGCAGGTGAGCACGGCGGTGAGATTGTCGCGTGCGGTACTCTGGAAGATATAATAAACACGCCACGCTCGATAACCGGCAAGTACCTCAGCGGCAAGCTTGCCATCGAGATACCGAAAAAGCGCCGCAAGGGCAACGGTAAAAAGCTCAAGGTCAAAGGCGCGACACAAAACAACCTGAAAAACGTCAATGTCACGATACCGCTTGGCGTGTTGACCTGCGTAACCGGCATAAGCGGCAGTGGCAAATCCTCACTTGTAAATGACATTATATATAAGCACCTCGCGACGGAGTTGAATGGTGCCAGAATGCGCCCCGGCGCCCACGAGGACATAACGGGACTTGAACATCTCGACAAGGTCATTGGTATCGACCAGTCACCTATTGGGCGCACCCCACGCTCCAATCCCGCAACATACACAAGTGTATTTACCGACATACGCGACTTGTTTGCATCTGTGCCGGAGGCAAAGATGCGCGGCTACACAACGGGTAGATTTTCCTTTAATGTAAAGGGCGGTCGCTGTGAGGCATGTGAGGGTGACGGCATACTGCGCATAGAGATGCACTTTTTGCCGGACATTTTCGTGCCGTGTGAGGTGTGTGGCGGTGCTCGCTACAACCGAGAAACGCTCGAAGTGCAGTACAAGGGCAAAACCATCGCCGATGTGCTCGGCATGACCGTCGAAGAGGCGTGCGAGTTTTTTGAGCACATACCGCGCATCAATCGCAAGTTGACAACACTGCTGAACGTAGGTCTTGGATATATAAGACTGGGGCAGTCGGCAACGACACTGTCCGGCGGCGAGGCACAGCGCGTGAAACTGGCACTGGAACTCGGCAAGCGCAGTACCGGCAAGACAATTTATATACTGGACGAGCCGACAACCGGTCTGCATGTCGCCGATGTTCACAAGCTGATTGAAGTGCTGTCACAGCTTGTGGAAACAGGAAACACGGTGCTTGTTATTGAACATAACCTTGACATTATCAAGACAGCAGATTATATTATAGATATAGGGCCCGAGGGCGGCGATGCCGGCGGCGAGATTGTCGCGTGCGGCACACCGGAACAGGTGGCTAAAAATGAGAGGTCTTTTACAGGACATTACCTGAAAAAGCATCTTTGACCACGCGGATACAGCTAAGTGAAATTGGTTTGCTATCCTTGCCGCCAGCTAGGTTAGCAAACGGGAATTATCCTATAGGGTAACCTTGATTTTTAGTCTGTAGAGAGGAGTGATAAAATGAATATTGACCTTTTGGCGCAGGCCGCCGATATGCACGACACGTTTTCGGAGTTTTTCGGCAAGCAGAATTATAGCTTTTATATCGAGACGTTCGGATGTCAGCAAAACGTCAGTGACAGTGAGTATATTTCCGGTGCTTTGGAGGCGGTCGGTTTTACAAACGTTGGCTACAAGACAAAGGCGGATGTTGTGATACTCAACAGCTGTGCTGTGCGCGAGACGGCGGAGACACGTTTTTACGGCAAACTTGGTGAGCTTAAACCGTTAAAAATTACCGATAAAAACAAAATTATCATCCTGTGCGGGTGTATGTTTGCTGAACAGCGCAACGTGGCGCTGGTCAAAGAGACGTACAGATATGTCGATATAGTTGCGGACTCCACCTTTCCCGAGCGCGTCATCGACACCCTTTATGAGTTTTGCACCGAAAACCGCGCGCGCATCTATCCTGAGAGCGATGAGGTCGAAAAGGAGATAGTCGAGGGACTGCCTGTCAGCAGGGCAAGCAGTTACGAGGTGTCGGTGCCTATCATGTACGGGTGTGACAACCACTGTACATATTGCATCGTGCCCTATGTGCGCGGTAGTGAAGTCAGCCGCAAGTCGCAGGACATTGTTGCCGACGTAACTGCACTGGTGGAGCAGGGCGCAAAGCAGGTGATGTTACTCGGACAAAACGTCAACAGCTATGGCAAGAGCCTTGACAGCGGCGAGGATTTTTTATCGCTGTTAAAGGCGGTGTGCGACATACCGGGTGAGTTTAGGGTGGACTTTTTGTCCTCACATCCGCGATTTTTTAGCATTGAGCTACTGGACTTTATCGGGCAAAACCCGAAAATGTCAAAGTTTATACATCTGCCGTTGCAGTCTGGCTGTGACCGTATTCTAAAAGCGATGGGCAGGGGTTACACGGTCGAGGACTACCGCGCACTTGTGAACCATGCACGAAAACACTACCCCGACATAAACTTTTCAAGCGATATCATCGTCGGCTTTCCCGGCGAAACGCGTGAGGATTTTGAGCAGACACTGGAATTTGTGCGCGAGGTCGGCTTTACACAGCTGTTTACCTTTTTGTACTCCAAAAGACCCGGCACACCGGCAGCGGACTACCCCGACAACGAGCCGCGCGCAAAAAAGACTGACCGATTAAATCTGCTTATTTCGGTGCAAAAGATGCTCAGTGAGACGGTGCTAGCAAAGCTTGTCGGCAGTGACTTAAAGGTGCTGATAACAGGTGCTAAAGGGGAGGAGTACAGCGGCAAAGTTGGCAGTCTTTTAAACGTAAATTTTGTGAGCAGACACAAAAAGTTGCATGTCGGACAGATGTGTGACGTGACGATATCCGCAAGCAGTGCAACGGCACTGAAAGGAACATATAAGGAGTAAAACAATGGAAACAATCAACGCATTTATCGAGGCGGCAAAAACACTGCAAAAGGACCCCATCTATATTGAACTGGAGCAAGCTCGCACGGAAAACGACAAAAACGAACAGCTCAAAAAGCTTATAGAGGAGTTTGACACAGCAAGAAGCGAGTTTGGCAAGCTTATGTCAAGTGGCGCGGAGCCTGACAAGGCACGCGTAGACGCAATGAATATGCAGGTGCGCGGACTTTATCAGGAGATTATGTCAAGCGAGGGCATGACACGCTACAACGAGGCAAAAGAGAAGATGGACTATGTTATCAGCCACGTGCAGGCGATAATAAATGCCGCAATGATGGGTGAAGATCCGGCGACGGCACAACCGGAAGAAAGTTCTTGCGGTGGCAGTTGTAGCACTTGCAGTGGATGCTAAACGGTTAAGTTAAGAAAAATTTGGTTCCTGCTTGCAAATCTCGCTTGAAGAAGGGGAAAAGCAAGCAGGAGGGGGTGTTAAAATAACAGAGGTATAAACATGGCTCTTTCACCAATGATGCAACAGTATGAGCGCATCAAAGCACAACATCAGGACAAGATACTTTTTTTCCGTCTCGGTGACTTTTACGAGATGTTTTTTGATGATGCGCTGACCGCCTCGCGTGAGCTTGAGCTTACACTCACGGGGCGCGACTGCGGTCTTGCCGAGCGCGCCCCCATGTGCGGTGTGCCGTACCACAGCGCCGAGGGTTACATTGCAAAGTTGATAGAAAAAGGCTACAAAGTCGCCATATGCGAGCAGATAACCGACCCCAAAGCCAAAGGCATTGTCGAGCGCGATGTCGTGCGCATTGTGACGCGCGGCACAGCACTTGAAAGCTCTTTGCTTCAAGAGGAGCGCAACAACTTTTTGTGCAGTTTGTACATGGCTGAGGATACGGTGGGGCTTGCCTTTGCCGACATTTCCTGCGGCATGGTCTACGTCTGCGAGATAACACAGGAAAACCCCGTGCAGACGGTTTGCGCCGAGATTGCACGCTTTAGTCCGACGGAGGTTATCGGGGATTCCTGCGTGCTGTCGTTTGTGGATTTGAGCGAGTTTTTAAAGCAAAACATCCCCTGTAGCTTTGAGCTGATGGACAGTGATGTCTATGAGATGCAAAAGGCACAAAAGCTTTTAAAGGAGCAGTTCGGCGACAAGTCAAAGGTGCTGTCGACCTACAAAAGCGGTGTGCTCGCGGTCGGCGCACTTTTAAATTACGTCAACGAGACACAAAAGCGGAATGTCTCAAACCTTGTTAACATCGAGCCTTACGACATAGGTTCTTACATGCGACTGTCACCGCTGACACGCTCGCACCTTGAGATAACACGAACGATGAGAACCGGCGACAAGCGCGGTAGCCTTTTGGGGTGTATCGACAAAAGCAAGACTGCTATGGGTCACCGCAAACTGCGTATGTGGTTTGAACAGCCGTTGCAGAGCGAAAGCCTTATCAACCGTCGCCTTGATGCCGTCGAGGAGCTTAAAACCAACACCATGCTACTGACCGACATAGTGGAACTGCTTGCCGGCATATCCGACATGGAACGTACATTGACGCGCATTGTTTACAAGAGCGCCATGCCGCGCGAGGTGTACGCCTTTGCTAACACGCTGTCGCTACTGCCAAAGCTGAAAAGTTACGTCGGCGCGTTTTCCTCACCGGAGCTGTCGACTGCCGCTGACCTCATGTCGGACGTGCAGTTTGTGGCGGAGCTTATCTATGAGGTGCTGGAAGAAAAACTGCCGGCGACCCTCAAAGACGGCGGTGTAATACGTGAGGGATATAACGCCGAGGCGGACGAACTTCGCTCGCTGTCAAACGGTGCACGTGAGCGCATGGAACAGCTGGAGTTGCACTACAAAGAGGAATACGGCATTAAAAACCTGCGCATAAGCTACAATCGAGTGTTCGGTTACTACATAGAGGTGACAAAAACCTCACTGCAAAACGTGCCTGACAGCTTTATTAGACGGCAGACGCTTGCTTCATGTGAACGCTACGTCACCGAGGAGTTAAAGGAACTGGAAAGCCGCATTATGGGCGCGCAGGAACAGCTTTTGCGCCTTGAAACGGAGATGTACACCGCACTTTTGGAGGATATTGCACAGCAGAGTGCGCGCCTTTTGGGTTGCGCAAATGCGATTGCGACCGTCGATGTGCTGTGCTGTTTTGCCGTCGTTGCTGATGCGCAAAACTACTGCCGCCCCACCGTCGATAACAGCTCGGTTTTGCTGATAAACGGTGGCAGACACCCTGTCGTGGAACAGCATATAGGCAACATGCAGTTCGTGCCAAACGACACAAAAGCCGACTGCGGACAAAACAGAATACTGCTTATAACCGGCCCCAACATGGCAGGTAAAAGTACATATATGCGCCAAAACGCACTTATTGTACTGCTTGCGCATGTAGGGTGTTTTGTGCCTGCAATGGCGGCGCATATAGGCATATGTGACAGCATATTTACACGTGTGGGTGCCTCGGATGACCTTGCGTCGGGACAGTCGACATTTATGGTCGAGATGAACGAGATGGCACAGATACTACAGGGCGCAACCTCGCGTAGTCTTTTGATACTGGACGAGATAGGGCGTGGCACCTCGACCTTTGACGGTCTTGCCATAGCGCGCGCCATAGTGGAGTATCTCGCCGGCAACGAGTACGGTGTTAAACCCAAAACGATGTTTGCGACACACTACCATGAACTATGCTCACTGGAACATGTGTTTTATGGCATAAGAAACTACAGCATCACCGCAAAAAAACGCGGCGATCAGCTTATATTTTTACGCAAAATTGTCGCAAAGGCGGCGGACGACAGCTACGGCATAGATGTCGCAAAGCTTGCCGGCATACCACAGCCGATTATTTCGCGTGCGCAGGAGGTTTTAAAGGAACTGGAAATGCACTCCGAGGCGCTGTCGGGGGCGGCCCTACAACTGACGATGGCATCGCAACCGGTAAAAGAGGACGGCAACAGTGCCCTGCAACAGATTGTGAAAAACCTAAAAAATTGCGACCCACAGACGTTATCACCGTTGGAGGCATGGCAACTTATAGCCAATCTCAAAAATCTTGCGCAAAATGAGGAGGTAAACGTTGGCGATAATACGTGAACTGCCACAGGTACTGCGCGACCAGATAGCGGCAGGTGAGGTGGTGGAGCGCCCTGCCTCGGTTGTAAAGGAGCTTGTGGAAAACAGCATTGATGCTGGCGCAAAAAACATAGTTGTGAGCATCAAGTGCGGCGGACGCGAAGAGATTTGCGTGTCGGACGACGGCCACGGCATACAGCCGGAGTACATAAAAACAGCATTTTTGCCCCACGCCACAAGCAAGATAACACAGCTTTGTGACCTGTCAAACATACTTACAAACGGCTTTAGGGGGGAGGCGCTCGCCTCCGTTGCGTCGGTGTCAAAGCTGAGCATCGTGACCAAGGTCGAGGAGGGCGAATTTGCGCTGAGCTACAGCATCGACGGCGGTATCGGTGGCGAGGTGGTTCCGGCGGCAAGGGACACCGGCACGACGATAACGGTGCAAAACCTATTTTACAACACACCTGCGCGCCTTAAGTTTCTTAAAAAGGACGCATCGGAGGGGGCGGCGGTCGTTGATGCTGTCACAAAACTTGCCCTTTCTCACTGCGACATAAACTTCAAACTCATTAAGGACGGGCAGGCGGTGCTTAACTGCAATTCCGGCGGTGACCTGCTCTTTGCCATACGTGTCGTCTGCGCAAAGGACATGCACAGTACCATGTCGGCGGTGGACTATGAGGAGGACGGCTACAAGGTACACGGCTATGTCACACGCTCACAGGGTGCGCGCAATTCGCGTGCCATGCAGTACTTTTTTGTCAATGGCAGATATGTAAAGGACAAGACCTTTACAGCGGCAATTGATGCCGCAACAAAGGATTTTTTCCACCACGGTAAGTTTGCCGGTGCGGTGCTGTTTTTGACACTTTCTCCCGAGCTTGTCGATGTCAATGTACATCCAGCCAAGACGCAGGTACGCTTTTCAAATGAAAAACAAGTCTTTTCCGCTGTGTACCGCGCCGTAAAAACCGCACTCACCCCATCGCTTTTTGAGCAAAGGCCGTTTGTGTTTGAGCAGGAAAAGGGCGGAGATGACGCAAACAGTTTGACACAACTGCACTCCGAAACCGCACCAAACAGCGCACAGGTGACACACGACACGGCTCTACATGCCGTCGCCTTGTCGCGAGGTACACACGGTACAGCGCCCAAGGGCACCTTGCCACAGGCAGGTCAACCGACTGTGTTTCAACAGGCGGAAACACCGATATCACAGGTGCGCACCGGTTATTTTGACAGCCGTAGCATAGATATAGCCTTTGACATCGATGACACCCCCACGCACACAGCGGTAGCGGAGAGCATCACCCCTCAAACCGAGCAACAACCGCTTGACCCGTCACAGCAGGGGTGTGAGGTGCGGCTTGTAGGAGAGCTGTTTACAACCTACATCGTCGCGCAGTACGGTGACAGCATGTTGCTTATCGACAAGCACGCGGCGGCAGAGCGCATAATATACGAGCGGCTGATGTCGACACGCATCGGCGACATACCGGCGCAGATGCTTTTAAGTCCGCTGACGGTGGATGTGGATAACGATGTCAAGCAGGAGCTTTTGGATCAGTCGGAGTTTTTACATTCGCTAGGTATAGAACTTGAAGATTTCGGCAGCAACACGGTGAGGGTGTACTCACTACCGGCGGACATCGACGGCTATGATGCAGGCAGGTTGCTGACAGAGTTGGCACAGGGTTTTGCGCGCGGTGACAGGTCGGTGGACAGTAGAACGCAGTGGGTTTACCACTCGGTGGCATGTCGTGCGGCGGTCAAGGCAGGGGACAAGCAAAACAGCGAAGAGCTATTGCACCTTGCAAAGGAGATAATGTCCGGCAGGTTACCCAAATGCTGTCCGCACGGTCGACCGGCTGTGCTGTCATTTACAAAAAAGGAGCTGGAAAAACAGTTTGGCAGAGCATAAACAAAAAATAATAGTGGTGTGCGGCGCAACCGCTACCGGCAAGACCTCGCTTGCGGTGGAAATCGCACGCGAGGTGGGCGCGCAGGTGGTGTGTGCCGACTCGATGCAGATATACAAACGACTTGACATCGGCACGGCAAAGGTCACACCGCAGGAGATGTGCGGGGTACAGCACCACATGCTCGATATCGCCGAGCCGAGTGATATGTTCAGCGTTGCAGACTATGTTGCGATGGCGCGCCCCGCTATTGCAAATATCGCAAGTGGCGGCGAGGTAGCTGTCGTGTGCGGCGGTACGGGACTTTATATAGACGCACTGCTTGACGGGCGCGAGTTTTTCGACCTACAAGAGGACGAAAGTGTCAAAACAGCACTTGCCGAACTTGACAACGAGCAGCTGTATGCGGCACTGTGTGAACAGGATCCGACTGCCGCGGCGAACATGCACTGCAATAACCGCAAGAGGCTGTTGCGCGCGCTGTACGTCATAAAGGTTACAGGCCGGAGGTTTTCCGAACTCGGTCAGGAGGCAATACCTCAAACTGCTCCGTACGACGCGCTTATACTCCGCTGTGGGTATGAAAGTCGCGATCAGCTGTATGCGGCAATAAACGGCCGTGTCGAGGTCATGTTACAGCGCGGACTTTTATCGGAAGCGCGGTATGTCTACGAAAACCGAGAGAAGTTTGTCACGGCCGCGGCGGCGATTGGCTACAAGGAGTTGTTTGGATACTTTGAGGGCGCACCGCTTGAGCATTGCACCGAGCTGTTAAAACAGTCTAGCAGGCGATATGCCAAACGACAACTGACATGGTTTTCGCGCTACAAGCAGGCGGTTGACGCCCTGGCGGGTGACGGTTTGACACAGCATTTGAAAAGACAATTGGGAGAGTTTTTGCATTGAAAAAGCGGCATATAAGGCAGATATTTTTACTGCTTTTAATAATACCGATAATATATCTCGGCATACAATTGTATATGCTGACAAGTTCGGCAATATCCACGCAGATAGCCGTGGAGGAAGACCTCAGCGAGAGCATCGCGACGGAGGGAGTAGCGGTACGAGATGAGCTTACCATACCCACCGTCGGCGATGATGTTTTGCTGTTTATGTTGCAGGATGGTGAGCGCGTGTTGCAGGGCGCACAGATAGCGCTCAGGTTTTCAAGCACACAGAGCGCTGAGGACAACGCACACATGCAACGCCTGCAAAATGAGTATGACATGTTGTCGCAGGTAACGGCGTCCACCGAGACGGTTGTGCCGGATGTAGAGATCATCGCCGGCAGAATACTTGATGATTATCTTGACATATTGGCAAACATTCGACAGGACGACTACGAGCTGTTATACGAGCCGACAGCCTCGTTTTTAATGCACTCCTCCGAGATGAATGCCGCCACTAATACCCCTGTAAATGTTGCGGCGCAACTGGCACAGCTCAGCGCCGAGATATCGGCACTTTCCGTCAGCGGCGCACCACAGGGTAGCGTGACCGCTCAGGTGGGTGGCTATTTTGTCAGCCGTACCGACGGGTTGGAATCAATCATCACCCCGACCGCCGCGCAGGAGTGGACCTCTGCCGAGGTGACGGCTATGCTGGACTCGACACGAGATTTGACAACCGATGCAAAAACCTCAGGCAAAATCGTGCAGGATTATCGTTGGGATTACTACTGTTTGATACCGCAGGGTGAAGTCGGACGCATAACAGAGGGGAACAATTACGAACTGGAGTTTTTTGCCGCCGGAGGTTTTAGGTTAAGTGCGGAACTCGAACAGATAGACGAGCCGGACGAAAACGGCAACGTGTTGTTGCGGTTTGCATGTAACACGATGGTTCCGGATATAGCAACTATTCGGTACTCCTCGGCGAACATTATCGTAAAAAACTATTACGGCATCAGGGTCAGCCGCGACGCACTGCGCATTGTGGACGGTATAAAAGGGGTGTATGTCAAGTACGGCAACCTTTTGCAGTTTAAGGAGATAGCCCCGATATTTGAGGACGAGGACTACCTGTTGCTACCCCTCGAACAGGACGAGGAAAACGAGGTTAAACTGTACGACGAAGTTGTGGTGGAAGGAAGAGATTTATATGACGGAAAAATACTGTAACATAGAACAAAACCTGCTACGCGTCAAAGAGCGAATAGCGCAAAGCGCACGGTCTGTCGGCAGGAACGAGGGAGATGTAACACTTCTTGGTGTGACAAAAACGATGCCGGCTGAGGTTGTGGCAAAGGCGGTGGGCTACGGTCTTAGTAGCATAGGAGAAAACTACACGGCCGAGATAGTGCAAAAAGCGCCACTGCTTACCGGTGCAGACATACACATGATAGGACACCTACAGTCCAACAAGATAAAGGATATACTGCCGCATATCAGCATGTTGCAGTCGCTGGACAGCGTACGGCTTGCAAAAAAACTACAGGCACAGTTGCAGGCAAGCGGTGCAAAGTTGCAGGTGCTTTTACAGGTGAACATAGGCGAGGAGCACAGCAAAAGCGGCATACCGCCACACCTGCTTGATGAAGTTATATGTGAGGTAGATACATGCGAAAATCTCATAATTAAAGGGCTTATGTGCATACCGCCGGCAGGGGACGAAAGGCAGACAAGAAAATATTTTAGCAAGATGTTCAATCTATATATTGACATTAAGGGCAAAAAGTTGCATAATATAGATAATATTAATGTTTTATCTATGGGCATGTCGAATGACTATGAAGCGGCAATAACCGAGGGAGCAACGTTAGTAAGGGTAGGAAGTGCCATATTTGGCGAAAGATAAATCAAGGAGTGGACTTATGGGATTTTTAGATAAAATGAAAGAGGTTTTCCAACTGCCACAGGACGAAGAGTTTAGCGATGACATTGATTTTGTGACCGACCAGGCAGAAAGTCGCTCTGACCCCGATCGTTTGGATACATCAAAAAAGAGCAAGGTTGTCAACATCAATGCGACAACACAGCTTCAAGTTGTGCTCGCAAAGCCGGAGAAGTTTGAGGACGCAACGACGATAGCCGACCATCTCAACGCAAAACGCACCGTCGTTTTAAACCTTGAAACCTCACCAAAAGAGATAAACAGGCGCTTAATCGACTTTTTAACAGGCGTTGCGTACGCAAACAATGGCCAGATACAGCGTGTTGCAAACTCGACATTTATCATAACTCCTTACAACGTGGATTTGATGGGTGATATCTTGGGCGAGCTTGAAAACAGCGGCTACTACGTATAATTTTCTGAGAGTATCTACATAAATAATAAAACGGAGGGTTTATGCTCAGTTTAGAACAGATAAAAAGTGTTACGTTTGACAGGGTTGTGCGTGGTTACCGCCCCGAAGATGTTGATGATTTTATAAATCAAGTTGCTGCACAGATACAGCAACTGACGGAAGAAAAGCAAAGTCTTGAAAACAAGATGTACATCCTTGCCGAGACAGTGGAAGAGTACCGCGGCGAT
>CAYJFU010000013.1:34439-38715 GCA_964369445.1 uncultured Oscillospiraceae bacterium
CAAATCGTAAAAGAAGCGCAGGCAACAGCAGAGCGCGAGCGTAAGCATGCCTCCGAGCTTGTCAAAACAGAGCAACAGCGCCTTACATTTATGCAACAGGAGGTTTCAAAGTTCCGCGGAAGCGTCATAGATGCCTACAAAACACACATTGAACTGCTCAGCAACCTGCCGGTAGATGTGGCGGATGAAGAGGTGGTTGACATAGAGGAAACCGAGCCGGTGCCGATGACTATACCGCAGGCACAGCCGTTGACACAGCCGCTTTCAATGCCCTACCATCAGACAGCAGAGGTTACAAGGGAACTGCCGCAATTAGATGATGTTCCCATAGACTCAGATAACTTTATAACACCGCAACCCGTTATGCCGATAGAGCCTGTTCAGCATGTCGCTCCAATACTGCCCATCGAGCGTGAAGAGCCCATTACACAGCCTCTCTCGCAGTACAACTATCCCCCGCAACCTACACAAACCGCCTCGGAGGTTGCCCCCATTATTCCGGTCATGGATGATGAGCAACTGTCACGAGAAAATTTAAATGAAGCTCAAGGTAGAATTTCGCTGTTTAACCACTACAGTGACTTTGAACTTGACGAGGAATAATAGGCAAGTACAAAACGCACCTGCGACTAATGGCTAAAGACTAACTGTGAAAGACTTTTGACCAAAACGATACGTTTAGAGTGCAAATAGGCATCAAGTTATTGCACAATAAAACAAACAGTCATTCACTACTCACCTTTAGACCTTAGTTTAATGTGTTTTGCACGTGGCTAATGGATAATTGAAAGGAGCACATATTTGTCGGCAGATTATAACAGCACAATAATATTACCTAAAACAAGCTTTTCCATGAAAGCGGGTCTTGCTACAAAGGAACCGCAGATGCGCGAGGCATGGGATAACGCTAAACTATATGAATCTATACTGAACAAAGGGGAAAATTCTCCTTTGTTTATTCTACATGACGGCCCTCCGTATGCAAACGGCGACGTGCATATGGGCACCGCCATGAACAAGGTGTTAAAGGACATGATAATTCGCTACAAGACGATGAGCGGTTATAAGAGCCCTTACCTGCCGGGTTGGGATACCCACGGACTGCCTATCGAGCTGAAAGCTCTTGAAAAGGCAAAAAAAGACGGCAAGAAGAGCACCGACATCTCAAAGCTTGAACTGCGCAAACTCTGCCGTGAGTATGCGTTGCACTTTATCGACGTTCAGCGCAGTCACTTTAAGCGCTTGGGCGTTTTGGGCGAGTTTGATAACCCCTATATGACACTTACCCCCGATTTTGAGGCGCGCCAGATAAAAGTTTTTGGCGAGATGATAAAAAAGGGTTACATTTACAAGGGCAAAAAAGCGGTTTACTGGTGCTCGAACGACAAGACGGCACTTGCCGAGGCAGAGATAGAATACGCAGAGGATCCGTGTGTGTCCATCTACGTCAGCTTTAACGTGACCGATGACAACGGTGCGCTTGCGGCGGCAGGTGTCGATGCAAGCAAAACCAAATTTGTCATATGGACCACCACCGCTTGGACCATACCCGGCAACATGGCTATCTGCCTTGGCAGGGATTTTGAATATGCCGTTGTCAAGGTTGGCGAAAGCATATACATTATAGCGGATGAGCTTGTCAAGGAGACGATGAGCGCGGCTGGAATAACCGATTACAGCGTTGTCACGACGATAACCGGCGACAAGCTGGAGGGTATAAAATGTGCGCACCCACATCTTGACCGCAGTTCCCTCGTGATACTGGGCGACCACGTGACACTTGAAAGCGGTACAGGCTGTGTGCACACAGCGCCGGGTCACGGTGCCGACGACTTTGAGGTCTGCACAAAGTTTTACCCCGAGATACCTGTCATAGTTCCGGTGGACGAGGCAGGCATAATGACGGAGGAGGCAGGTATATTTGCCGGCCAACCGATAGCAAAATGCGCAAAAAGCGTTATCGAGCACCTTGAGAGCACAGGACACCTGCTTGCTAAAAAGGAGCTTATTCATCAGTACCCGCACTGCTGGCGCTGTAAACACCCCATACTGTTCCGCACGACGGAGCAGTGGTTCTGCTCGGTGGAAGCCTTTAAAGACGAAGCAATAGCGGCACTCCGAGACGTTAAATTTACTCCGGAGTGGGGCAAAGACCGCCTAACCGGAATGGTGCGCGACAGATACGACTGGTGTATTAGTCGTCAGCGCACATGGGGAGTGCCGATACCGGTATTCTACTGCGACGACTGTGGCGCATATCACGCCGACGATGCAACTATCACCGCCGTCAGCGAACTTTTCGCCAAAGAGGGCAGTGACGCGTGGTACAAATACGAGGCAAGCGACATACTGCCTGCCGGTACAGCCTGCCCTAAATGCAGTTGCACCTCTTTTACAAAAGAGAGCGATATAATGGACGTGTGGTTTGACAGCGGCACGACACACACCTGCCTTGACGAGGCAGAGGGTTACCGTTGGCCTGCCGACCTTTATCTGGAGGGTGCCGACCAGTTCCGTGGTTGGTTCCAGTCTTCACTGCTTACAGCTGTCCCGTACAAGGGCGCGGCACCGTACAAGGGCGTGTTGACACACGGCTGGGTTGTCGACGGCGAGGGGCGCAAGATGTCAAAATCCCTTGGCAACGGCATACTTGCCACCGAGGTCATAAAGGACTACGGCGCGGACATACTGCGACTTTGGGTCGCCTCGACGGACTATCAGACCGACGTGCGTGTTTCAAAGGACATCTTAAAGCAGTGCACCGAGACATACCGCAAAATACGTAATACGGCACGTTTTATCCTCGGCAACCTCGCGGACTACAACCCGAGCACCGACCGTGTACCGACTGCCGACCTGCCGGAGCTTGACAGGTTTGTGTTAAGCCGTCTAAATTTGCTGATTGAAAAGTGCACCGCCGCTTTTGATGCATATGAATTCCACACCGCTACACACGCAATACACCAGTATTGCATCGTAGAGCTGTCCAACTTCTACCTCGATATAATAAAGGACACGCTGTACTGTGAGGAACGCGACAGCAAAAAGCGTCGCAGTGCGCAGACGGTTATCGAGCGCATACTGTCGGTTATAACACGCCTGCTCGCACCGATACTGTGCTATACCACCGACGAGATATGGCAACACCTGTGTGCCGTCAGCGGTGAGGACAAACATGTAGCGCTCACCGATTTCCCACAACCGGACACAGACGCGGTTTTGTCCAAAGAGATACAAGAGCTTTTTGACAGTGCACTTTCCATAAAGGACGTTGTTGCAAAGGCACTTGAGACGGCGCGTGCGGAAAAGGTTATAGGCTCGTCGTTGGAGGCAAGCGTTAAACTTACACTGACAAAGCCACTTTTTGCACAGTTTAGCGACAAAAAACAAATGTTGATCTACCTACTCATAGTGTCGGACTTGCAGCTTGTAGAGGGCGAAAATGACATTGTGGCAGAGGTTAAACACGCCGAGGGCGAAAAGTGTATGCGCTGTTGGTGCTTCAACACCGAGCCGGTACAGGACGGCGAGGGCATACTCTGTGCAAGATGTAACAACGTTGTGAAATCGTTATGACAAAACGCAAATATATAATCTACCCCATCTGCATCGCACTGCTAATCGGGCTTGACATGATGTCAAAATTGATGGCAACGGCCTATTTGAAACCGATAGGTCGTATGCCGTTTATACCGGGTCTTGAACTAGTGTACGTGTTAAACGACGGGGCGGCGTTCAGTCTTTTTGCAGGCAACACGTTTTTTCTTATCGTGTTGACCTCTATATCCATACTTGCACTTATAGTCATACTTTTTTCCGGGCGGTTTGACAAGCTGTTTTACGAAATTTGTTTTGTGTTAATCATCAGCGGTGGCATAGGTAACCTTATCGACAGGATAACCACCGGCGTTGTTGTGGATTTTTTCAACTTTACCTTTGTGAATTTTGCGGTTTTTAACGTTGCGGATTGCTATGTCACGGTGGGTGTGGCACTTTTTGCGATTTATTATACGAAACAAGAGTTTTTCAGCGGAAAAAAGCGTGAAGAGAATTAATTTTGTAGTTGATGAACAATGTGCGGGGCAACGTCTTGACACGTTGGTGGCGCTACGCTGTGACAACCTTTCCCGCTCTGCCGCTGCTAAGCTAATAGAGCAGGGAGAGGTTGTTTTGTGTGGTAGGCAGGCGCAAAAGCGCAGTGCCGTCAAACCGGGCGATACCGTCACGGTCAACATTCCACAGCCGGTGCCGGATAAGGCTCTACCACAGGACATAC
>CAYJFU010000013.1:38725-40016 GCA_964369445.1 uncultured Oscillospiraceae bacterium
TGGACGTCGTGTTTGAGGACGAGCACATCATCGTTGTTAATAAGCCCAAAGGCATGGTGGTGCATCCGGCGGCAGGTAATCCCGACGGAACACTTGTCAACGCACTGTTACACCGATGCGACGGCAGTCTTTCGGGGATAGGCGGTGTGATGCGACCGGGCATTGTACACCGACTGGACAAGGACACAAGCGGACTTATCGTGGCGGCAAAGACGGACAGCGCACACGCGGCGCTTGCCGATGCACTCAAAGACCACGATGTAAAGCGCATTTACCATGCCGTCACAATAGGCAACATCAAACAGGACAGCGGTACCGTTAACGCCCCGATAGCGCGTGACAAGAACAACCGACTGCGCATGGCGGTCATGCCGGACGGCAGGCAGGCGGTAACGCACTTTGAGGTGCTGGCGAGGTACAAAGGTCACTGCTATGTCATGTGCCAGCTGGAGACGGGGAGAACGCACCAGATAAGGGTGCACATGAAACATCTGGGACATCCGCTTGCCGGTGACACGGTGTACGGACAGCGTGAAAACCCATTGCTTGCCGGTCAGTGCCTACACGCAAAACACCTGAGTTTTGCACACCCGATAACCGGTGAGACCATGACATTTGAATCTGAATTGCCACAGTATTTTTCACAATTTTTAAGAAAGCTAGAGAGGTTATGAACGGTAGTATTAATGATATTTTAGTTGTTTCTGATTTAGATGGTACCCTTGTGCCAAAAGGGGGTATCATCCCGGGGTGCAACGCGGATTTAATACGTCTTTTTATGATGATGGGCGGCAGCTTTACCATCGCAACTGGACGTAACATCGAGTCTGCACGCCGCTACTACCGACAGTTGAAGTTAACTTTGCCGGCAATAGTTTACAACGGTGCGGTTATATATGATTACAGTACCGAAAAGGCGCTAGTGGAGCACTTTTTGCCGAAAAGCGAAATACTGTCGGCAATAGGTATCATAAGACAGACACTTCCTGAGGCCGGAGTGGCACTTATGGCGGACAATGGCAGAGCATACGTAGTTGTTGCCACCGACGCTATCTATAAGCACCTCAACTACGAGGGGTACAGTTTTTTGCTCGCTGACGAGCAACTTTTACCGGAAAATTGGTATAAAGCACTTGTTGTTTGTCCCAACACCCGAGCTCAAAAGGAACTGCACGACACGCTGAAAAAAAAGCGGATTGATGGCATTGATATAGTATTCTCAAACGAAGAAAATGTCGAACTGTTGCCTAAAGGTGTAACCAAAGCTACAGCATTAAAGCAGCTTACAAAA
>CAYJFU010000014.1:0-18223 GCA_964369445.1 uncultured Oscillospiraceae bacterium
CCCCATGACGCTGATGCTGTACTGGCAGGAAAAGGAACGCCTCGGTTACCCAAACGCCGGCAAGATGGCTCAATATTGGCAAAGCCGGCTGGAACAAAAACCCACACAGGAGGGTGGCGACGATGCGGTGCAGGACATGCAACAGCAAGCTGAAAATTAGCCACATGCACGTCATACTTCCGACACGCACAGGGTTTATAACACAGGTTTGTTGCGCAAATAGGCTGTGCAAAGCGTATGGCCTACAATATATATTCATCAAATTTAAAGGAGGTTTTTATGCAGGTAAAACAAAGAAGAGAGCATCAGTTGACACCAAAAGTTGAGGAGAATATGTCAGCTATGGCGGTGACGGAGGTGGAGGTTATTGCCCACGAAACCGAGCCGGTAGACATAATAGTCCCGGAAAAGACAAGCTATGGTCCGCTGACCGACGACAGGCTAACACCAGCGCAGACTGAGGGTGTTGAGCAGCTTGTTGACAAGTATCTCAGCAACCACAAACATCTTGAAGCGGTGCGCCTAATCGACCCCACCATCGAGAGCATTGACAGTTTAGGCGATTCCTTTTGCGCGCTGCTTGCCACCGGTCAAGTGGATGCCGTCACCGCCTACTATGCCACTGTGGGCAGGCAAACCACCCCAAAAGACAACGGCAGCCTTGAGCACATCGTAAAAAGCGGCGGCAGTGTCTTTGTGCAAAAAGGTAAGGACATACCGAGCGACCAGTTGAGTGAGTGGCAGGAGATGTTCCCACATGCCGACAGCGCAGGCTTGCGCGTTATATACAACAAGGCGCTGAGCGCTTCGGAAAAAGGTAGTTATTAATAGGAGGAAGGAAAAATGTCTGTTGAATTTTCAAAAAGCGGTGGCGTAAACAACAATCTTTACAAGGACGTAGATGTGCGCTTGACGGCGGTCATCATGGAAACCGAGGCGCAAAACAACAAGGATGACGAACTTGTGAACGCACTGTTTAACGTGCGTCAATCCAAGCGGTATGCGGAGAAAATTTCGTCACTGACAAGCTTTGCAGATTTTGCGATAGTTGACGAGGGTTCGGCGGGTGTTGCGGACAGCATCCAGGAGGGCTTTGTGACAACTATCGAGCACAAGCAGTTTATCAAGGGTTTCAAAATCACGGCGGAGATGGCAGAGGACGCACTGCTGGACGAGGCAAAGGTGGCGGCGGCAAACTTTGTGCGTGCCTACAAGCGTAGCAGAGCAAATTTTGCCACAACAGCGCTCGTGACGGAGGGTGCAAACTTCACATGGTCGTCAAAGAGCATAAGCAAGGCGACAGGCGACACAAAGGGATTGTTCGCCATCGACCACGCCATGAAAAAAGGTGAAACAAAGCAGTCCAACGTGTACACAAACGCTTTTGGCTCGGACGACACCATGCTAAATCGCCTTGCGAACATCGGTCGCAACTTCCTGTCCGAGAGCGGTCAGGCTCAGGGGTATGAGTTTGACACCATTATCATACCGGCGAACTGCCCGACACTGGAACGTAACGTGCGCAAGGTGTTGACATCGGATCTTCAGCCCGGCGGAAACCTAAACGATGCCAACGTCGCAAAGGGTCGCTTTAACCTTATTGTCAATCATCGTTGGCTTGCGGCGGCAAGTTCCGAGCCGTTTATGCTCATGTCCAGCGAGGCTAACAGAGAACTGCTCGGCAGCATGTTCTACGACAGAATACCGCTCAGAGTCATAAGGGAGATCATCACCAACACCCACGGCATTGAGTATTCCGGTAGGTTCCGCGCAAGTGTCGGCTTTAATAACTGGCGACACATCATCCTCGGTGGTGCAAAAACCGGCACGACACTCACCTAGGGCATGTTGACCTGAATAGTCAAGCTGATTTTTTGTTCGACCAAAAGTTCTGTGCTTTTGTTCATTTCCACAGGGCTTTTGGTCGGATAAAAAGTCTTTCACCAGTAGCCACAAGTGCGTCTGCACTTACCTACAACGCTTTAAAAAGGAGTGAGATTATGTCTGTGACTTGGGGAGAGTTAAAAAAAGATGTGCTATCTTTAGGCTTTGAAAACTCGCTTGCCTATGATACATATAAGCAAAACTTTATAACGGCAGCTAACGCGGCACTTAACATATTGTGCTCCACCGTAAAGCCGCTCAAAGGTGAGGCGGAGGTGTATCAACAGCCTCTTGGCAACCTGATATTGCAGGAAACCTGCACGCCTGTAACACACGAGACGTCACCGATACTGTTTGCGGCACCCAGCGCCACCGCCTATTATTTTGAGTGTGACGGAAACGGCGAGGTCACCATCACTTCAGATGAGGACACTGTCACGTTACAGATGCAATCGGGTGGGGAATTTGTCGCCTACCGCGGTTTTTGCACCGGCGATGTGACACTGTCTTTTGGCGGAGAGTACCGTTATAACATTCGCAATGTAGCGCTTTACAACAACACTGTCAGCAATGACCCAAATGAAATACCTGTTTATTCCCAGTATCGTGAATACGATATGTCCCTTTTAATCGGAGAGGAGTTTATCGGCTTTGAGCAGACGCCGGTAACATATGTCGACAGCGACAACGCGCCGACAGGGTGTAAGGTGGTGGGAAGTGTTCTACATGTTCCAAACAGTGTCGAGGGGGAGCTTTGCATACACTATCGCCGACGTCAACCTCCAATAACAGAGGCGACAGCAGACGAGCAGCTTATAGAGTTGCCGCCGGAGCAGGATGTACTGTTTCCACTGCTCATGGCGCATCAGGTTTGGTTAGAGGACAATGAGCGCAAAGCGACTATATACTGGAACAAATTTGAAACACTGCGACAGCAAATCCCGCGTAACAAAACAGGCAACGAAAGCACATTTAAAAACGCACACAACTGGTGAGGTGAGTATGTCTTACATGGATTTACCTAAAGAGCAGGATATTCACACTACCGTTTACGGTACCTTTAAAGGTATAGATGCCTCGCACAATCCACATGCCATAGATAAGGAGCACGCCTCTTTCGGGCGCAACATGATTTTGGGTGATACGGGTGCTTTGGAAAAAAGACCGGGCTTTCGCACGCTTGCCAACCTGTCAGGTAGAATAAACGGCATATATCCGTACAGGCATATATCGGGTGACATGTTTATCATTCACGCAGGTACGAATATTTTTTCCGGCTCACTTGATGATGCCTCTATCACTCCGGTGCTGCTTTTTAGCGGTGTTGCAAACAGGCCCGGCACGTCCTTTAACTATCCTGTCAACAACTTCAATTGCCTGTTCATACTTACCGGCAGTGAGTATTTAATGTTTAACGGCACCACGATGCAACACGTTAAGGATATTGTGCAGCAACCTGTTATAAAGCGTATGCAGTTAGGTTTTAACCTTATCGAAAAGAGAGGCCGCAACATCCTGCATGACAGCGTTTGTGAAATGTTTCATGTCGACTACGATATGCGTATACTTACCCTTGAATATGATGTAGATATGACAAAGCCGTTTCAGATTATTTACGACTACTTCCCGCCGGACGAGCCTACAAAACAGTCGATATCGATACCCCAATACACTTTTTACGACAGCAAAACGATATATTTTACCGTCGAGATAGCCAATATGGTGCCGGAGGATGACTACAATATAAAAATTTATTACAGCCCTTTAACCGAGCACTCCGGCATTATCGAGCAGTGTGACAAGTTTGCGCTCTATGGTCCTGAGGGGGAAAACAGGGTGTTTGTGAGCGGTTATCCCGGTTTGCCCGCCTGTGATTTTATGAGTGAAGAGTTCGACCCCATGTACTTCACGCCGGAAAGCATGACGATATTCGGTGACCAGTCCAACGCTATCATGGGTTATTCCAAAATAGGCGATGAACTCATGATTGTAAAGGGCGATGCGCGAAACGACACCTCTGTGTATCTACGGAGTTATAACGAGCTAGTAAGCGGCACCGTTTACAGCATCAAATCGAGTGTCGGCGGGGCAGGTGCAATAGGACCTTACTGTTTGGGCATTTTGGAGGACGAACCTCTGTTTTTATCCCATAGCGGTGTTCTTGCTGTGACGACAAGGACTATTACAGCCGAGCGTGCACTGCAAAACCGCTCGTATTATATCGACAGTGTGCTTTTGCAACAGCCTGATTTATACCATGCACAGGCAGTATCCTACAAGCACTATTATCTTATTGCGGCAGGGGGTTACATATTTGTGCTGGATTCCCGCCAAAAAAGTAGCGGTAACTATCAGCTGTCGGATATTTTGTACGGAAGTTTTATCTGGCAAGGTGTAGATGTGTGCTGTTTTGCCGTCTACAACGATGTGCTGTATATCGGAACAGAGCATGGCGAAATAAAACGCCTGTCCGACGACCTCACAGGTACCATGCGCTTTCGCGATGACGACACGGCAATTGAGGCGGTTTGGATAACTAAGGATGACGACGACGAACTGCCCAACATCGCAAAAACCCTACAAAAAAAGGGAGGAATGTTACAACTTGGGGGTGCCGATGCCACCTCGGCAACGGTGGCGATATCGGTGGACGGCAAAGAGTTTGAAATTATCGGAGAATTTGCTGATGATGGCTCACAAACCGGCAGTACATTGAGATTTTACTTTGATAAAAAGGTTAAGCGCTACAACAGCATTCGCTTTAAAGTTTCCAACGACAAACTCGGTGAAAACATTATACTTTACGAGCTTTGCAAAACGTATACCACCGACAGCTTTGCAAAATAAAAACACTAACAATATAGCAACTGCTAGAATATACTGTAACATAACATTACTAAAGGAGTGAAGCGATGCAAAAGGCACGTTTTTTAATGGAGTACCTGCGCGTGACGCAGGGTTACGGTTTTAACCTGGACGGAACAGTTAAAAACACCTACAGCCACACCGGCTCGTGGGCGCTGGACTTGGGTGGCAGAGACACCGGCATTGATAAGTGCTACTGCCCCTTTGAGGCAAGGGTTGTAAGAACAAGGCGCTATGCAAACGGCGAGATGTACATCGAGAGTACCCAGCCGGTGCTGTATGCCGACGGCACGCAGGATTACGCAAAGATACTGGTGCTACACGGCGAGGAATTTTTGTACAGCGAGGGAGATATCATTCCCTTCGGTGCACACTTTTACAATGAGGGTGGAATGTCCGGCGGCTCTCCGGGCGTGTTTGCGGCACATCTGCATATCGAGTGCGGTCAGGGACGCTGGCGCAATGCGGTACAATACCAAAACTCATACGGCGTTTACATAATCGAGGATCAGGTGCCGGTGCACCGGATGTTGTGGCTGGGTCCCGATGTCGAGACACTCAACGACGGTGGCTATCCGTGGGTGGTGGACACACCAAACAACGATGTTTTAACCATATCCAAAACCGGTCTGCTAAACTACGGCAACTGGAACGTGCGCGAGGTGCCGGACATCAACGCACCGGCTTATACCGTCATAAACAAAGAGGTCTTTCTTGTAGAGCAGACGCAAAACGGTGAATTTTATCGCATGAAAGATGGTGGCTGGATTAATTATCAGGCTTTTTCAAGCCTTAGCTAATATTTACAGCTGACACCCAAAAGAAAGGACGTACACCATGAAATCTTTAGCAGTATCGGGCATTGCAGGGTTTTTTTACTCCATGCTGGCACCTCACGGGCCGCTTCTCGCACTACTTCTGGGGGTTAACATACTGGATTACGCAACAGGCATTGTACTTGCGGCCTCACATGGCAATCTGTCGTCGTCAAAGGGCATAGTCGGTATCCTTAAAAAATCAGGCTACTGGGCACTCGTTCTGACAGCGCTCGCCATCGAGATGCTTATACCGTATGCCGCACCGCAGTTTGGCATAACCGTCAACATTTTCCCGACCCTCACCGATACCGTCATAATTTGGCTTGCGGTAAATGAAACAATATCCATAGTCGAAAATTTGGGCGATCTCGGCGTACCGATACCACAAAAGCTAAAGGATATCATAGCAAAATTTAAAGACGGTTTTAAATAGTTTTTAGTTGCAATTTTTGTAAAATGATTTATACTATAGTTAGATAGTGTCGATGCTTGTCGGCACTATCTAAGAACGTCAAAAAATTACACACACCTAATTTAAACGCAAAATCCGGAGACATACGCGGAGAATTTTTGGTGTGTGAGCCCGATAAGGGGCATATGACCCCTATCAATACTATTACATAAAGCGAAACAGACGACTGTACACCATGAGGTAACTATGAAAGGTTTCTGCAAAGGTCATCCGCTTGTTTTTGTACTTATTATAACCGCTGTTTTAATGGTAAGTGTGCCACTTATCGTTGTGCTTGCAACCGGCAACACCGAGGAAGGTATGTCTTCATCCGTTCCACAATCTTCACAACCGCCCACGAGCAGTGCAACCGATACCGATTCATCGTCACAAAGCGATAACACTTCTGACGAGAGCTCAAGTTCCGACACTTCAACCCCTGAAACAAGCACGGACATAAGCTCATCGCAATCGGTGTCTGAGGCCAGTGGGCAAAACGATGCCTCGTCATTACAACAGACACAGAGCGAGCCACTCTCCCCTGAGACGGGGGCGCTATAGTTAAGAGGGCGAGTAGTCTCGGGTCAAATTGCACAAAATTTGTTTCATTTCAAAAAGCTTCCCTCGCCTGTTCGCTGGGGAAGCTTTTTAAAATATTAGATCTTTATTAATACCTATTAAACAACTTAAAATGGCTTTACAAAGCAACCAAAAGCCATTTTTTTGTTGTCGATGTGCAAAAGTTTTTCATAACTTTATACAAAACCCTTGCACTTTAATTTTAAACAAAGGCGAAAATTCAGCGAAAAGCATCAAAACAAGCCTGTAAAATACACTCATAGAGCAAATTTTACAACATCGCCTACCCCACCACCACAAACTCAGCAGAGCCGAAATCTTCACTGTAAGCATGGCACCAAATGGATATAGCGGTGTAGTCAGCGGCAAGTGCAGCCTCATCAAGTACCGTTGAGAATGTCTCGTTGTCGTAAGCCCGGTCAAACGGAACGCCGATAAGCAATTCGTTTGCAAATTTTCCGTCGGTGATGTTGCCGAGCGCAATATATGCATCCGGCGCACCGCCATCATAAGAAAAACCGGTAAGATTAAGCGTACCGTCACTCAACAGCTCCACCTGCGCGGCAACGTCGTGCTCGGTGCCGGCTATTGTGGCGGTTTTTAGTGTTGTCACATCGATGCTGTCTTGCGGTGCTTCTTCAGACGGTTCCTCCTCGCCAACCGGCGCTACGAGTTGGTCGGTACCCATGTCCGGCACAGGCTCGTCGTTTTGTTGCTCATCCGCCGAAGATCCGGTTGACACAGACGGTTCGGCAGGTGCCGCTTCGGATGCGCACCCTGCCAAAACCAAGAGTGACAGCATAAATGCCAATGTTAATACAAAAAACTTTTTCATTATTTACCTCCGTCAAATTTTGCTAGGCGTTGTTATGCTAAAATGCATGAAATATCAGAATAAGATCGAAAATACAATCGTTTTTCTTGCCGGTCTTCCCCCTGCGGTGGGGAGCGATGACCGACAAACCGATATTTTCCACATTAGATTAACAAAGCCTTTTTTATTTAGCAAGTGCAAAGCACACTTGCAACTAATGGTTTAGGACTAACAGTGAATGGCTAAGGTTGTTTTTGACTAAACTAAATTGCAAAAAACATCAAGTTATTACTTTCCAAATAAAAGTAATCATTCACTATTAATCTTTAGTCATTAGTCCCACGTGTTTTTCACGTGGATGGTTGCTATTTGATAGGCTAATTATATCCCAAAATTGTGAAAAAACAGTATAACGCGACATTTTGTAACTTTTAGGTGCGCTTTTTGTCATATTGTTGAAAAAAAGTAATGTCATTTTTATGTGCAATTTTCGCTGCCGGCAGCATATGATTTTTAGTAGGCAGTTTAGATGGGGGTTTTATGGGTACTGCACTGCTGTTTTGTATAGGAGCCGGACTTTTTACTGGTATTGGTGGGCTTATAGCACTTTTAAAACCGAAAAAATCTGCTGTCGGCTTTGCGCTTGCATTTGCAGGTGGTGTGATGATATGTGTCGCGCTGACGGATATGATACCGCGATCGGTTGGTCATTATCGCGCCGACATGGGCGCCCTCGGTGCGGTGGCCATCGTGGTGGTTTTCTTACTGATAGGCGGTCTTATCGGATATCTACTGGACAGACTTGCAACACACAGACAGTTTGGCAAAGGGCACGGCACGGAGCAGGCAATGCTACTACACACGGCGTTTGTCACAGCGGCGGCGGTTATACTGCACAATCTTCCCGAGGGACTGCTCACCCTTATCTCCGCAGTGCCTGGCGAGACATTCAACCCCTCGATACTCATTGCCATCGCACTGCACAACCTGCCGGAGGGCATAGCTATAGCAGTGCCTATAGTTTATGCCACAAACAAAAAAAGGCTTGCATTTTTTGTGGCACTCGGCTCAGGGCTTGCCGAACCTTTAGGGGCGTTACCGGTGCTGTTTTTGACACAAATCGGCACTGAACACATACCGATATCTGGACTTATCGCCACTATTGCAGGCATAATGTTATTCGTCGCACTGCAACAATTGCTAGGCACTGCGGGACGACTTTGCTCAAAGCTTGTCGTTTCGGCAGGCGCACTGATGGGGATAGCGGTCATGTTGCTAGCTGTTTACAGCTTTCATTAAAGGGCCATACTATAAAAAATAAAGCTCTGTGCGTGTGCGTCCGGCAACTGCACAAAAATCAGTAATATTTGCAACCTCTCACAACGAAAGGCAACCATGTCTCCTTTTGATTTTATGTACATGAGCTCGCTTGCGATATTTGGTATAGTGGCTTATCTCACCCTTTTTTATGACTTTCCAACACTGGATTGCCGCAAGCCGTATAAAAGCTACACTGTGGCGGTCATAATACCGATGCGTAACGAGCGGCACAATATTGAAAATCTACTGCACGACCTGTCAAAACAGACCGTACGACCGGACAAGGTGATATGTGTTGACGATGAGAGCACCGACGGCACTGCTGAGGCAGTGTTACAGTTTGACGAGGTAGACTTGATCCGAGTAACCGAAAAAGCGTCCGACTGGACAGGCAAAGCGTACGCCTGTCACGTTGGTGCAAAGTCGGCACAGCAACAACTTTTGCTGTTTTTGGATGCTGATGTGCGGCTTACCGAGGACGCGTTGCAATCGTTGCTTGCACATCACGAGCATAGTTGCACAACAATTTCGGTACAACCGTACCATAATGTACGCGCACCGTATGAGCACATGTCGATGTTTTTTAACATTGTGCAAACCGCCGCAAACGGTGTGACATCACCACACAAGGTGCACGCGGGACTTTTTGGACCTTGTATACTTATTGAAAACGAGCTATACAAAAGCGTTGGCGGACACCAATGTGCAAAGGACAGCGTCGTCGATGATGTGCAGCTGGGGCAACGCCTTGCCCAGACCGGCAATCGGTACAGGTTATTGCTGGGCGGCAGGCTTATTTCCTTTAGAATGTACCCACAAGGGGTGCGCTCACTTGCACAGGGTTGGATAAAGAACTTTGCCACCGGCAGCGCTTATACACATCCATTCACTTTTATACTCACTGTTATATTTTTAACAGGTATTACAGCTACACAGATATCACTTGTCCAGTCGCTCTTGTTTTCAGATAACGTCGGAATACCGCTTTTTGCCGCACTTTGTGTCGCTTATGGACTGTTAACATTTAGGGCAGTGCGATATCTTGGCAACTTTTCATGGCTGTTTATATTGTTTTACCCAATACTACTCTTTGTATTTATGACACTTTTTATACTTTCAATAATAAAAAAATTGCTACGTCTACCCGTAAAATGGAAAGGTCGCAATTTTAACCCACGATAGGAGGCATTATGCAGATATTTTTCCCGACATCGGAGATAGCAATTTTGTTAAGTTTTATAATCTGGCCGACTATACAGATAACGATAGCGGCAGTGTGTGTGTGGTTTCCGGACAGATTTTACGGCGATTCTTTTTGGTACCGCTGTCACCGCTTTGAAAGTAGTGGCAAATTTTACGAAAAGTATTTTCACATCAAGCGCTGGAAAGGCTTTTTGCCCGATGGCAGTGCTATTGTTGGCATAGGAATGAAAAAAAAACAACTGTGCGACATGTCAGATGACAACCTGCGCATGTACCTTATCGAGAGTCGTCGTGCGGAGCTGTTACACCTGCTTGCCATACCGCCTTTTTTGCTGTTTGGGCTGTTTTGTCCGCCATATGTTCTGATATTTATGTTCTTGTATGCGGTTGCGGTTAACCTGCCTTGCCTAATTGCTCAGCGGTACAACCGGCCACGCATCCAACGTATATTGGACAAAAGAGCATTGAAAAATTTAAATAGGTTAGGCATCAAATAGCAATTTAGTGTCAGCAAGCTACGAGAACTGTTATCGTCCACCATAAATTTGTTGCATCACAGTCAAATTATACCATTCTCGTTTCGTTTTGGGTTGTTGCCCCGCCTCCGGTGGTGGCATTAACCCAAAACGCATCTAATCCTTGTACAAGCTGACAAAACCCCAACAAATATTACAGCTCCTATGAGTTAAAATTTGACTAAGTCCTAAGCGGCACAAACCGCCCCTGACCGGCAGTTGCCACACATTCGCCGTCGTGGCCGACAAGCGAGCCGCGGCAGTAAACCTGTTTTATACTGCCATAAACCGTCAAACCGCTGTATATGCTGTAATCGCCACCGCCGACAATATCGTCGCTCAGTACTTTTTGTCCACTTGGGTCAAACAGCAATAGGTCAGCAAAAAAACCCTCGACTATCTGCCCTTTGCCGACTACACCAAACAGATCTGCCGGCTGTTTTGAGGTCAACTTGACAACGGTGCTGTAACTCAACTCACCCTGAGCGGCAAGCGACAGCAAAAGAGGCATCATCTGACCCGTCCCCCCTACCCCACCGGGTACGCGCCGAAAGTCACCGCTGTATATTTGCTTATCTTTCAACTTAAAAGGGCAGTGGTCGGTTGCCACCGCATATATATCATCACTCACCAGTGCACGGCGCAAATGTTCTTGCGACGACGCTCCTTTTATGGACGGTGCGCAGATGTATTTGTAGCCGTCTGATTTTTTGTAAACACTTTTATCAAAAAACAGGTACTGTGGACAGGTCTCGGCGAATACGTCTTGACCACTCTGTTTTACCTTTGAAATAGCCGTCAAACTCTGTTTTGCCGCCACATGCACCACATAAAGTCGACACCCTGCCTTTTTTGCAAGCGGCAATATTTGCTGCACTGCTGCCACCTCAACTTCCTCGTCGCGCGTCAGGTAGTGGGCATAAACACCTTGTGACGTGAGCCGTCCATCTGCAAGGTATCGCCTTAAAAGTTTCGGGTGCTCTGCGTGTACGTTGGCGGTAACATCAAGCTGTGCGCACATTTTAAAAAACTCGAAAAGATTTTGCTCGTCCAGTGCAAAATCATATACCATATATGCTTTAAAAGCCGAAACCCCAAACAACTTTGCATTTTGCATGTCGTCGTAAGTGTCGGCAGATATATCACTCACCGTGCCATGAAATGCGAAGTCGACAGAGGCACCGTGTGCACACAATTGGCGGCGCTCATGCAAAGTCTGCGTCAGCGTCAAGTCCGGCTGTGCCATACAATAATCTATTATCGTCGTGACACCGCCTGCCGCGGCCGCCGCTGTGCCGTTGGCGTAGTCGTCCGCTGTCATAAACTCCCCCACGCGCATCTGCATGTGGGTGTGAGCATCTATGCCGGCAGGCAGCAAAAAAAGCCCTGTGCAATCGATGGCGGAGTGTCCCTGCGGTTGTATGTTTTTACCTACATTTGCTATTTTTTCGCCCTCACACAGCACATCACACACCACCACACCGTCGGCATTGACAACATGTGTGTTTTTAAAAAGGATACCCATGTTTGCCCCCTAATATGATCGGTCAGCTTAAAAACTGCTAAAAATCTGTCCGCTCCACAGTAGCGCCAAACCTATCACGGTCAGCACCACCTGAACTATGATCATTAAAGGTACACCTGCCGCAAAATACCACTTTTTTGTCTTGTGACGAAAAAAATGCATTGCCGCGTAAGCCCCAACAGCGCCACCCACTGCTGCCACCGTTAAAAGTGCACGCTCGCTGATGCGGTGCTTGCGTTTTACCGCTTTGCGCTTGTCAACGCTGTACATGGTGAACGCCGTCAGGTTTATTCCGAGCGCGTAGGCGGCAAGAACTGTATGCATTATCAGCAGGACATGCTCAAACATCCTCACGTGTCACCTTGCGCATCCACTTTCCGGACAGCACCCGTATCATTCCTGTTGTCATCTTAAACAGCGAGTCACAGCGCATGAGCATATATACGAAAATCGGTGGAAATTCAAGCCACAGTCCGAATATAATGCCCATCGGTATACCGATGCACCATACACCCATACAGTCAATAATAAGCGATGTGCGTGTGTCTCCGCCGCCGCGCAGTATACCTACTATTATAAGTGCGTCTAGCGCGTAAATCGGCATGGCACAGCCGATAAACCACATCATCTGCCGACCGAGTTCACGCGCCGTGGTTGACACGTTGAAAAGATTCGGGAAAAATCCGCTTATTGAGAGCACGAACATTCCACCCAAAACACCGACAAAAAGAAGTATAACCATAAGGGTGTTTGCAGTGCGCTGGGCGTCCTGTTTAGTGCCGCCACTACCGATGCACTTGCCGCAGAGCACACACGCAGCGCTCGCCATACCGAACGACACAACGCTTGCCATCTGAAACACAAGTTGTGCAATGCTGTTTGCCGCCACAAAGTGAGAACCTATGCGCCCAATTATCAGTGTCGTGGCCGAGGTACCCACGCTCCACAGCAATTCGTTGCCGGCGACAGGCAGGCTGTGCTTTATGTAGTCCGGCAGCAGTTTTTTGTTAAACTTGAAAAAATCTGAAATGCGCATTTTAAGCAACTTTTCAAAGCGGTACATGTAAATAAGCACCATGACAAACTCACTGAAACGTGCTATAACGGTACCTACCGCCGCACCACGCACACCAAGCTGTGGCGCGCCGAACTCACCGAAAATGAACATGTAGTTAAAAAACACGTTTATAAAAAACGATATGAGGTAAATGGTCGCTGAAGCGCGCACAAGTTCCACGGCACGCAGGCATGTCAAAAAGCAGTTAGCGGCGCTGTAAAACACAAAGGAGAGTGATAACAATTGCAGATACTGTGCACCGGCTTTTATAACCTCCGTCTCTGATGAGTACAGGCTTAAAATTTGCTCGGCAAAAAAGAAACTCACCACTGTAAATAACAGTGACAGCGCAAGTAAAAACTTTAAAGTCAGGGAAATTATGTCCTTTATAACTCTGATATCCCCCTTGCCCCAGTACTGCGAGATTAACACCGTTCCGCCGGAGGAAAAGCCAAAACCGACAATCATAAGTATAAAAAACGGCTGACCGCCAAGGCTTGCCGCGGCCATAGCAAAGTCACCAAGCTGACCGAGCATAAAGTTGTCCATCAGGTTGACGCCGAGGCTTATGACATTTTGCAGTGCTATAGGTATGGCGATGGAGAAAAGAGAGAGGAAAAATGTTTTTTCCAGTATGAGATGTTTTTTTATGAATGTCACGATTTTTGCTTCCTTTCTTGCTAAACAGGGCAATTTGTGGTATTATAAGTGTTAAAATTGAATAAGTAAATTTTTACATAATAAACATACGGTTTTCATTTTGGAATTTTATGTGAACCGTCAACAATTTACACGAGGAACAACATGAATTATAAAAACATAATATTTGATATTGGTAATGTTGTGGTAAAATTTCAGCCCAAGGACTACCTTATCGAAAAGTTTGCTCAGCGCGAGACGGAAACATTTTTGTACAACAATTTTTTTAACACGCAGGAATGGCAACAGCTCGACAAAGGCGTACTGGAGTCGGAGCAGGCAGACGAAATATTTATGGCTCGTGCCAAAAAGGCGGGCTACAGCTTTGAAATGCAGGCGGTCATTGACGATTGGTGCGACATGTTGACCCCCATAAAGGAAACCTGCGTGCTTATCATGCAACTTCGCCAAATGGGGTACGATATCTACTACCTGTCCAACATCTCTCAGCGCGGACTTGAATACCTCTACAAAAAAACAACACTCATGAGCATGTTTGTAGGTGGTGTTGCCTCTTGTGAGGTAAAATGCCTAAAGCCGGATGTTGAAATTTATAAGGCGCTTATAACAAAGTACAATCTTGACCCAAACGTATCGGTTTATGTCGATGATATGGGCGGTAATATTCCGCCGGCATACCGTCTTGGTATGCACAGCTTTCAGTTCACAAATGTCGACATGCTGAAATCCAAACTGACAAGAGAGGGTGTTGTGCAGTTTGAGGGTAAAAAACACCGTTAACAGTTTTTTGATCCTGCTTGACCTGTCCCCATGTGAGAAATTTAGAAAAAAATATTCGCCTGTTTTGACTTTTATGGCATAGAAACACTGTTCATCTCTGTGGTTAACAGCGGCGCAGTATTGACATTGGTGGTGGCTCAAAGTCACACAAAAAACTAAACTTCTGCATGGGATGTGGGGTTGCTGTTATCGGCTCTCCATCCTCGTCACGCAGATCACGCGGTTTTATGTCGGCAGATTCGCCACCCGGCATAAGCAGGTTGAGCGTGTCACCGGTGATAAACTTACCGCGCTGTGTACAGTGCACTCTGTCGTCCTCGCACCGCTCCACAACGGCAAGCGGCTCTCCACCGCGTATGTATCCACCTGTGTCTGTCGCCTGTGTCGCACCGTCGGTACCGAGGTAAAACCCTGTGCTGTACGGACGGTGGCTGGTGCGGAGCAGCTCACTTTTAACGTCATCACCGCAGTCGTATGGCTCATTTTTCAATGCGTCTGTCGCTCGACGGTAGCAACTTGTCACGCTTGCGACATAGTAAAAAGATTTACTGCGACCCTCTATTTTAAAGCAGTCGACACCGCTTTCCCTGAGTTTGTCAAGGTGCTGTGCCATGCACAAATCCTTTGCGTTTAATATATAACTGCCACCCTCGTCCTGCGACAGCTGCATCTCATAGCCGCTGTCGTTTTTTATCGTGTAGGAGTGTCGGCAGGGCTGAAAACATTCGCCTTTGTTTGCGTCGCGCCCGACCATGTGGTTGGATATAAGACACCGTCCCGAAAAGGACATGCACATTGCACCGTGCACAAAACACTCTAAAGAAAGCTCTCGCGGTGTTTTAGCTCGAATGGCAGCTATCTGCTCACAACTTAGCTCTCTCGCAAGTACCACACGGCTTGCACCGAGATCATAAAGAGCCCGAGCCGTCAACTCGTTTGTAACACCTGCCTGTGTCGACATGTGAACTGCCACATTCGGCGCTAAAAGCTTGCACATCATCATCACACCAATGTCAGCGACAATGAAGGCGTCGACACCGGCGATCTCGGCGGCTTCTATGGCCTTTGGGATCTCGTCCGTTTCGTCCGGTGTGGGGGTGGTGTTTAACGTGTAGTAAACCTTTTTGTCGTGCACGTGGGCATACTGAACCCCCTCGTGAAGCTGTTCTTGGGTAAAGTTCGCGCCGCCGCGCCGCATACTAAAGCTTTGACCACCCAGATACACGGCATCAGCACCGTATGTTATCGCAAATTTAAGCGCCGTTAAATCTGCAGCCGGGCTTAGCACCTGCGGCAGGTTATCATTCCGTTTCAAGGCTTGCATTCACCTCCCAAGCTGTCGTGTCGTTTGCATTGTGTTCAGCAGCTGTCTCAGCGTAATAGTATGTGCCCGCCTTATCGGTGAGGAAGAAGTAGTAAGGGCTGTCCTCGGTGTAAAACAGTGTATTTGTAATAGCATCAAGGCCGGGGTTGCATATAGGTCCTACCGGCAGACCCTCGCGGTAATAGGTGTTATAGGCGTTGTACATGTCGGCATATTCCGTCGTCAGTATATCCCAACCGGCAACACTGTCGCCGTCGCCGAGATAGTAGGCTACCGTATCGTACAGGTAGTTGTTATCCCCCTCGCGTGCCACGTAGCCGGAAACGTTACACTCCAGCTTTGTTATGGTGCTTTCGGGTGAAAGGCGGTTGTGCAGTACGGCGGCAACATCCGCCTGATGCTGGACAGGACCTGCCTCGCGCTGAACGATAGATGTCAGTGTTATGACCTCGTGCAGTGTCATACCTATCTCGTCGGCGCGCGCCATAAGTTCATCTGTCATCTGCTTGTCAAACTCACCGTACAGCTTGTCCACCATGTCGTACACCGAGCTGTCACGGAAAAATTCATAGGTGTTGGGGAAGAGATATCCCTCCGACTTCATAAATATCAAATCGTCCTCGGGGATGCTGTTCCAAAAGTCGTATTGGCTGAAATCTCCGTTGTTTGCCACGTCCAAAAACTCTTCGACGGTGCAAAGACCGGCATCCTCCATGCGCATTGCAAACCCAAGTGTCGATATGCCCTCCGGAAAGGTGACCGACACGGTGTCACGCTCGGTGTTGACCTGTGACAGCGCCACTATCAGCTCATCGTAGCCCATATTTTGCCGCAACTCAAACGTGCCGTATTGCAGTGAACGGTCGGCACCGCTCTGTCCCAGATACTGCGTGAAAATCAGTTGCTGACCGATGACACCTGTCTCCTGCAACAACTCCGCTATAGTAGAAGGGGGTGTGCCCTGTGCTATCTCCACCGTGACGGGTGCGCCGTCGGGTGTGCCGTTTATCTCGGAGGTTATAAAATAAAATCCGTAAGCTACCGCACCACCGATTAGTGCTAAAATAATTAAAATTACTATGAGGCAACCAAGTCCCCCACGCCTTCTTTTTTCCATTATTATCTCCTTAAATATTCGCTGGTGCTGTAAAGTTATAGTCGAACCGCTTTGAAATTTTCACAAAGACGACGTCGTTAAAATTTCGTTTAACAAAACGATATTTTAACAGCCGGACTGCAAAGCCCTAATAGCACACTCGAAAATACAACTGTTTTCTTTTTGGTCTTTCCGCTCCGCTTGCGGGGGATGCAAAGTCAAACATCCGATTATTAATTTTTAAGTTAACCAAGCCTTTTAGCCACACCGGACAGGACGTCCTGTGCTATTTCCTGTCTTGTTCTTATTGTTTTGCCGTCGTCGCAGTTTATACGGTGCCAATCAAGCCTCTCGCACATGTACTCCGCCGCCTGCCTTGCCATAAGTTGATGGTGCCTGTCCGCCTCGTGGATATCGCGGCGCTGTTGCTCACCGTCGTAGCGCTTATCGAGCAGTGCCGAGGATATATCGGGGTGCACAGATAAATAAATGACACAGTCGGGTGAGGGTATACCGAGTTTACCGTATTCAAAGTCAAAAAGCCAATCGATGTACTCGTCCCACTGCTCTCGCGGAAGTTTGGAGCACTGGTGAATGGCGTTGGAGGTGGTGTACCTGTCGCAGACGAGCACACCGCCGTCGTTGTAAAACTGTGCAAAATCCGATGCGAATTGACAGTACCTGTCGACGCTGAACATCGCCGAGGCAGCAAAGGCATTGACACCCTGCGCGTTTTCCGACAGCTCACCGCCCAGATACATTCGCACAGGGCCCGAGGACAGGCTTGCGTAGTTCGGAAAGGATATTAAACGCGCACGCTCGCCCTGTAGCGTCAGTGTTTCAAACAGCAGTTGCGCCTGTGTCGCCTTGCCGCTTCCGTCAAGACCGTCTATGACAAACAGTTTACCCATTTTGACCCCTTTAAACCTTTTTCATCGGCGCGTAGTTTGCCATCGTCTTTTTGGTGCCGACCTTGTCAAACGCGACCTCAACGATGGTGTCACCCGATAGAGGCGTGACGCTTTTCACCATGCCGACCCCGAACACATCGTGTTGCACCTTATCGCCGACGTTAAAGGTCTCGGCGGACTGTTTAGGTTTTTTTGTCAAGGCAGAGGGCCGTGTGGGGGCGGCACCTTTCGCCCTTGCCGCCGAGCTAAACGAGCGCGGCGATGAGCCGGCACGTGTTGTCGCACCCCTGTCAAAAGCCCCTCCGGTATCATAACCACGTGCAACGCTCTCAAAATACTGAGGACGTTTCGGCTCTTCAAACGTGGGAGGTGTGTCAAACAGGGTTTCAGGTATTTCGGTCAAAAAGCGCGAATACTTGTT
>CAYJFU010000014.1:18233-38154 GCA_964369445.1 uncultured Oscillospiraceae bacterium
CCTCTTCCATGTCCTCGACGCTGTTACGCGATGCGTCCATCGGAAATATACCGTCCTCCATGCCGACGATAAACACGTTGTCAAACTCCAAACCCTTTGCGGCGTGTATCGTCATCATGACAAGCATGTCCGCTTCACCGTCATAGCTGTCAAGGTCGGTTATGAGCGCAACCTCCTCCAAAAAGCCTTGCAGTGTCGCCTCTTCGCCGTTTTTGCCGGCGTACTCGTTTAACATCGCCACCAGTTGCGACAGGTTTTCAAGCGCCGTTTCGCCCTCGACTTTGTCTGCTAACAGCATGTCCTCGTAGCCGCTCTCGCGAATGACCGTAGTGCACAATTCCGGTAATGGCATATTGCTTGTCAGTGCGGCAATGTGCATCATCATGTCGTAAAACTTTTGTATGTTGGCGGCGGAGCGCGACAGTATTGGGTACTGTTTTGCCTGTCCTGCCACTTCAAGACAGCTGACCGACAGACCTGCCGCAATTTCGGACAGTCGGTCGACGGACGTCTGACCGATACCGCGCGCCGGCACGTTGATAATCCTTTTCAAGCGCAGATCATCGCCCGGGTTTACAAGTATGCAAAGATACGCAAGTATGTCCTTCACCACCTTGCGATCAAAAAACTTAAGTCCGCCCACAACCTTATAAGGTATGCCACTGCGCGCGCAGTATGCCTCAAAAGGACCGGACTGGGCGTTCATGCGGTATAAAATGGCACAATCCGACAGCTTACCTCCGCGGCTCATGAGCTTTCCGAGCTGCTCACCCATATGGGTAGCCTCTTCAAACTCGTTAGGGGCACGGAAAAACGACAGCAGACTGCCACCCTGTTGCTCGGTGTAAAGTTGCTTGCCTTTGCGACCCTCATTGTTTTCGATGACGCTGTTTGCCGCATCCAGTATGTTTTGCGTACTGCGGTAGTTGCGCGTCAACTTTATGACCTCAGCGGTGGGGTAGTGTTTTTCAAAACTTAAAATGTTCTCGATGGTTGCGCCGCGAAAACGGTAGATGCTCTGATCGTCGTCGCCGACAACACACAGGTTGTTGTGTGCACCGGTCAATAAAGACACAAGCCGGAACTGCGCAACGCTGGTATCCTGAAACTCATCCACCATTATGTACCTAAAACGGCGGTGGCAGTACTCACGCACCTCCTGCGAAGTTTCCAGCAGTTTGACGGTGCAGAAAATTAGGTTGTCAAAATCAAATGCGTTGGCGCTTTTAAGGCGCTTTTCATACGCATCGTATATCTTTGCGACAAGCTCCTCCATTGTGTTGCCACGTCCCGAAACATCGGACGGTGAGAGCATTTGATCCTTAAAACGACTTATGCGGTTGATCGCACTTTTGTAGGGCAAAAACTTTTCGTCAATGTTGTTGAGTTTGTAAATCTCTTTAATGGCGCGAAGTTGGTCGTCGCTGTCATAGATGGTGAAGTTTTTGCCATAGCCCAAATGCTCGGCAAACTGGCGCAAAAGCCGCACGCACGACGAGTGAAAGGTCGCAGCAAATATATCGTCGCCCGGCGCGCCGAGCTTGCGTACAAGTCGCTCTTTCAACTCCCGTGCCGCCTTATTTGTAAATGTTATGGCAAGAATATTGTAAGGGCGCGTGTCGGTGTTTTGCAATATGTGTGCTATGCGCTCGACCAAAACCGTCGTCTTGCCGCTACCTGCACCGGCTATTATCAGCACCGGCCCGTCAATACGCGAAACCGCCGTCTGCTGATCTTTGTTTAGTGTTGTGTTCAAAGCTTTTCTTCCTTAATATGCAATCAAAGGTATTATAACATAAGTCGTCGGTCTTTGCAATGGAGTAGATGCATTGAAAGTGGCGAATAGTTTTATTGACCTATTAGCAACTGCTCCCCGCCGACGGCGGGGAGCAGTTGTCTTGCATCACCGGTTTTGAGTTATCGTTGACTCCCTTATGATGAGTTGTGGGCGCAGTAGCATTTTCGATGGTTGTTGCGGCCCGTTTTCTATATTGTCTATCAGCACCTCGACGGCACTCTTACACATTTCCTTTATAGGCTGGCGCACTGTGGTAAGTGGCGTTTCAATTAGCGAGGCGAAAAAAAGGTCGTCATAGCCGGCAACCGACACGTCCTCCGGCACGCGCAAGCCCGCCTCCTTTACCGCCTTTACAGCGCCGAGCGCCACGATGTCATTCATGGCGAGGATAGCGTCCGGCCTATGAGTTTTAAGCATTTTTTTTGTGGCGGCATAGCCGTTTTCAAATGAAGGTTCATTTATTATCAATAAATCCCCTTTAACCTTTTCATCTCGCGCGGCTAGCTCGGCGAAAAAGCCTTCGGCGCGCAGGTTGGACACCGGGATACTTCTGTTTGCAACTATATAGACAAGATCATGCAATCCACAGTCCAAAAGATACCGTGTAAGCTGTCGCGAACCGTCACTCAAATCGGTTAGCACGCACGGAGCATTTACATCATTATAGTAAGCTGTGATAAAGCACAGCGGTATTTTATTGTGCTGTAGGTTGTGCAGGTGCTGTATGTTGGGTTTTTGTTTGTGTGAGGGCACAAGCAGTATACCGTCAGCATTGCTATCTATCATCTTGTTGATAAACTTGCACTCTTCTGTTGAGCTACCTTTTGTTATGCCGAGACTCAGTTCATAGTCCCGCTTATCAAGCTCTCTTTGTATATAGTCAATAACAAGACCGAAAAAAGGGTTTACAATATCGGTTATACACAGCCCAATTTGTCGTGTACGCTTGCTTGTAAGCATACGTGCGTGTTTGTTTGGGCGGTATCCTAACTGCTCTGCCACCTGTTTTACGGTAACAATAGTACTGTCTTTAACAGCCGGATTGCCATTTAATGCCATTGACGCCGTGCCAACCGAAACCTTTGCGTTTCTGGCAACATCTTTTATTGTTATGCTGGCCATAATAAATCACCGATAAAATTGAACTTTCAATAATTATAACATAGTATATCAACAAACACAATACATGCACAAAAAATAATTATCAACAGTTTGTTGATAATTTTGACAGTTTAAAACAAAGAGCGATGGCTTTGGAACTCGTGAACAAACGTTGATTTTATGCCATTTGAAGCACTATGCTAGGCAAAGTGCAAATTGAAAACGTATCGGTTTTTAAAACCGGTTGTAACTATTTTTAATATTTTCAAATGACAATTTTGTCAAAATTTATCAATAACGTACATAATTTTTGTAGAAATAGACGACAGGAAAATTGAATAATTCTATTGACAAATTGAAACGTTTCAAATATAATTTACTCATAACTTAATACAAAATCCGAAATATTTAAGAGGTGCTATATGTCTGACATTACCGCTCGTCTCGCCGCCGTAAAGGTTGAAATGCAGGATATTTTGCAAAATAAAATGATACCGTTTTGGCTACATAACAGCATAGACGCAGAGTACGGCGGCTATTTGACGTCTTTCAATGAAAACGGCGAGCTGATAGAGTCGGATGAAAAATACATCGTAACACAGGCGCGTATGCTTTGGGGTTTTTCCTATCTCAGCAACTTTTGTCAGCCACAGCATAAGCCTGAGATGATAAAGGCGGCAAAGCAGGGTTATGAATTTTTAATACGTCGGTTTTGGGATAAACAAAACGATGGTTTTGCATGGAAAACCGACCGTGCCGGCAACGTACTTGTTAACAACAAACTCACATACGGCGAGGGTTTTGCGCTGTACGCACTGGCGGAGTACTCGTTGCTCGAGGTGGAGGATGTCAGCGTTTACCTTGACAAACTGCTTACAAAACTATCCACGCACGTCGTTGACACCCTAAACGGCGGTTACTTTGAAAACCTTGAGTCGGACTGGTCGGTATCGCCCGGCGGCGAGTGTGCCGGCGACAGAAAGTCGCTGGACATACATATGCACATAATGGAGGCATACACCACGCTTCACAAGGCGCAAAAAAGCGACATAACAGCGCGACGCCTGCGTGAAAGCATCGCGATAATACTTCGCCACATGGTAAATGCCGACATAGGTTATGGATACAACCAGTTTGACATAGAATTTAATAAGAAACCGGCGATAAACATACCCAACACATGGAATGCCGAGCGCTGTGAGGGCGAGGCGATTGAAGAGCCGACCGACAGCACCTCCTACGGACATAATGTAGAGCTGAGCTGGCTGATGTTACTTGCCGACGAGGTGCTTGGGGATAAGGACGCACTGCGCAAAGAGGTGGGTAAAAAGCTGCTCGACCACTCGCTTACATATGGTTACGACTATGAGTTCGGTGGCGTCTATCGCGACGGTGTCGCCGACCAAAAGGTGCTTGTCACCGACAAGGAGTGGTGGCAAAACTTCGAGGCACTCGTCGGTTACTCCAACGGTTTCCTTGTTTACGGTGATGAAAAATATGCCGAGGCTTTTTTGAGCACATGGGCATTTATCAAAGAGAAGTTCATGAACATGGAGGTAGGCGAGAGCAGACAGCTACTCGACCGCAAGGGTAACGTCATAGCCGGCGACCTTGGCAACCCGTGGAAAGGCATGTACCACACAGGGCGCGCCATTGCAGAAAGCATAGTAAGACTACAGGCAATATAACACATAAGACTAATGGCTAAAAGTGAATGGCAAATGGCTATTCCTATCGGCAATTACATAAGGAGCGTGAAATGGGCAAAAAGTTAACAGGTTTTATCATAACCGCTGGACACCTTGACATTGAGTGGTATCAGCCGCTACGCAGTTACCGTTTTTGGACGATGCAGACCTTTAAAGACCTAAAAGAAGCGGTAAAACGCGAGGATTTCGACTGCTATGTGCTGGATGGACAGGTGTTTCCGCTGGAGGAATATTTGCAGGTCATGCCGCAGGACGAGCAGCAGATGCGCCGGATGATTGACGAGGGCAAACTTGTTGTCGGCCCGTTCTACACACAGTTTGATGAGTGGCTCCCCAGTGCGGAATCGCTTATCCGCAACTGCCTGTACGGCAAGCGCCGCGCCGAGGATTTTGGCGGCTACATGCGTGCCGGCTATCTGCCGGACAACTTTGGTCATCCGCGTCAACTACCACAATTGCTGTCAGGTTTTGGCATCGACAGCCTACTCTTTATGCGCGGTATGCCGGAGATAAAGGGCGATCATCCCGACGAGTTTTTGTATGAAGGTATCGACGGCACAAGGATACTTGCCAGCCACTTCCGCGAGAGTTACAGCGGTGCATTTGACATCTTTAATAAGGATATCGACCCGATACAGCCGCGCGAGGTGCCGTACTACCCCGACTACCTGTCCTTTGAGTGGCACCGCGAACTTGCCGAGCACGACGACCCACAGCGCACAGCGGAAAACATGATAGAAAACGTTAAGCGCATCGGCTACCGCTATCCGTCAGATGTCATACCGCTCATAGCCGGTTTTGACCACCTGCCGCCACAGATAAACATCGGTGACTCTGTAAAGGTTGCAAATGACATTCAGTCCGACATCGAGTTTGTCATGGGCACTGCACAGGATTATATCGAACTTGTCTACTCAAAGCTTGATAAGCCCAGTGTGTTCAACATGGAGCTTCTCGGCTCGAAATACCAAAACATACTGCTCGGCGCGCTGTCGACAAGGGCATATCTAAAACGCGAAAACTTTGCGTGTGAAATGTTGATGGAGCGCTACGTTGAACCGCTGAGCGCCCTCACGGCAAAGAGTGGTTACAACCTCAACACGATACTTATGGACGAGGCGTGGGAATATCTGATGATAAACAGCGCCCATGACTCGATACACGGTTCCAGTGTAGATGAGGTCCACACCGAGATGCAGACGCGCAACGCGTCGGTGCGTCAGATAGCATCGGGACTTATCCACGAAATGATGTGTCATACCGCCGAGCACTCGACGCATTGGTGGAAAAAGCTTGCTGCCGCGACACAGGAAATAAAGCTTGAAGTTGCCTTTCCGACACGTAAAGAAAAGGTTGCCACCACCTTTGAGCCAAAGGGTATTGTGGTATTTGCGCCCTCACACAGCGAGTGCGCACAGCCGGCGGAATTGTGGCTTCCGGTGCACGATGTGCCGGTACAGATTGTCAAAGCCGATGGCACGGTACTCCCGACACAGGTGGTACAGCGCGAGCCGCTGGAGCTGAACGGTCTGTTGCAACCCAGTTACGAGCCTTTCCCAAGCCTTGCATACCGCAAAGTCATGTTTACCGACAGGTTCTCAACAGCAGAGCTTGCAACCTACGCCGTTGTACCGGCGGATAAAGAGCCGGTTTCACCGTTTACCGCCACCGACACCTCACTTGAAAACGAGCACATCAAGGTTGACATAAAAGGTGCACTCATCAACATCTGTGACAAGCGAACCGGCAGTTGTTTTTACGGTCTCAACCTGTTGCAGGAGGAGGCGGATGCAGGCGACGCGTGGGATTTCTCGCCGACCTGGACACCGAGCGCTCTTATCCAGTCCACAGCTTCCAAGTTTACAAGCCGCCTTGTTGAGTGCGGCGCTGTAAAATGCACTGTGGAGGTCACAGGCGAAATGTGCGTACCGTACTCGCTGTACGGCGACGAGCGGTCGGAAAAAACGGCGGTTATGCCGGTTAAGTTCAGCATAAGTCTGTTGCGCGACACCGCAAGAGTGGATGTAAAACTGACCATAGACAACACCGCAAAGGATCACCGCATAAGGCTAAAAATTTCGCCAAACCTGCGCACCGAGTCCGTTCGCAGTCAAAGTCACGTCGCAATAGTCGATCGCCCCATCGAGCTTATCAAGGAGATAGCTCGCTGGTATCAGCCGGTCAGCCAGTTGATGCCGTTTAGGGAGTGGGTAGCGGTGGAAGAGCAGGACAGAGGTCTTGCCGTCGCCTTTAAAGGCGTTTACGACTACGAGGCGATACGCAATCCGCTTACCTGTTGCCCAGACATATACTTCACGTTACTTCGCGGTATCGGCCGCATGGGCAGACTTAACACCATGCAACGCGCAGGCTCCGCCTCATGGGCACAGGAGACACCGCAAGCACAAAGTCTCGGCGAGCACGTTATTGAGTGGTGCTACATGCCCTATGCCGCACAGCCGGACGAAAAGGCTCCCTTTATCGAGCAAGCAAACACCTTTTTCTGCCCACCGGTGGCACATGCAGTGCGCACGACACAGATAGACACCATCGCCGACGACACTGCCAAAGCGTACTCGTGGAAGGATAAAAACATACAATTTTACACCTTTAAACGCACATATGAAAATGATGCCAACATACTGCGCCTTTACGAAAATCAGGGCAAAGCGACAGAGGTTTGCATAACTCTCGGTGATGCACAAAAGGTTTTCCTGTGTGACCTCAACGAGCAACCGCAGAGCGAACTTACCATAAAAGACGGCTGTGTCAATGTCAGCTTTGAGCCGTACAAAATCAAAACATTGAAAATACTTTAAAGTTAATGGACGCGGACATAAAGAGTTGATTTAGCGGCAACCTGTGTTTCTTATTCCCCCCGTCGGTGGCGAGGGAATAAGAAACGCAGAAAGTCAAATCTGGCGCTATGTGTCCACAACCCGGTTATAGTCAATTAATTTGAGAGCACCCAAACAAGGAGATACAATGCAAAAAGGTAAAGGCGGTCACTTTAACCGCATGAAGACAAAGGAGGCCATTATAGGCTATCTGTTCCTTTTGCCGGCGCTGATTGGTTTTGTGACGTTTTTGTTTGTGCCGACGGTCACGTCGTTTGTCATGAGCTTTTTTGAGTGGGATATCGTCACCGATCCGCTGTTTATCGGCACCGACAACTTCAGCACGGCTTTTAGCGACCCGCTGTTTTGGAACGCTATATTTGTGACGTTGCAGTACATGATATACCACATACCGGCAAGTCTTATACTGGCTTTTATTATGGCACTGGCACTGCGGCAAAAGATAAAAGGCGTGGGGCTGTTCCGTGCGGCATTTATCATACCGTGGATAACGACCCCCATCGTCGCCTCCTTTATATGGAAGTGGTTGCTTGACCCCAACTTTGGCGCCATAAACTACTTTACAAAGACATATATCGGTCTTGATCTGGGACCGATGGTGTCAACCGACTGGTTTCCGATGGCGTCCATCGCAGTCATCAATATGTGGATCTTTTGCGGTTACCATATGATGGTGTTCACCGCCGGACTTGGTAACATACCACCCAGTTTATACGAGGCATCACGCATCGACGGCGCAAACGCACTGCAAAACACCCTGCGCATAACCGTTCCGCTAATGCGCCCGACCATAATGTTTGCGGTGATAACCTCCGTTATCGGCTCGTTTCAGATATTTGACCTGTCATACGGCATGTATCAAGGCGGTCCCGGCGACCTTACAAGGGTTTACTACTATTACCTGTACGACAACGCGTTTTTATTCTTTAAAATGGGTTATGCCTGCGCACTTGCAGTTATACTGTTCATCATTTTAGTGGTTTGTACACTTGTCCAGTATCTGTTCTTCCAGCGCGATATGGTCACCGACTACTCTTCATAAAGGATATTATCATGACACGTAAAGTTAAAGTAGACCCCAAAATTGTAATAGCATATATCTTTTGCGGTATAGGTGTGCTGTGCGCGGTATTTCCGCTGATATGGACATTTACAACCGCGCTCAAACCCAGCACCGAGATGTTTTCCTATCCACCAACCATCATCCCTGAAAACCCCACCCTCGAAAACTTTGTGTACGCGTGGAACAGGGCGCCGTTTGTACGCTTTTTCTTTAATTCCGTCTTTGTGACAAGCACGGTTATACTGGGTCAGGTGTTTTTTAGCAGTATGGCGGCATTCGCTTTTGCGAGGATAAAGTTCCCCGGCAGGACGTTTTTGTTCTTCTGCTTTTTGTCCAGTATGATGGTGCCGGCAATCGTTATAATGGTACCGCAGTTCTTTGTTATGAGTATGCTGGACATTCTCGACACCTATTTGGCGCTTATTCTGCCCGGGTTTTTCGGCACAGCGTTTTGCATATTCTTTATGCGACAGTTTTTTATGGCGATACCCGACTCGTTGCAAGAGGCGGCACAGATTGACGGTTGTGGTTTTGTGAGAATGTTTTTTGCGATATTCATGCCGCTGTGTAAGCACTCCATCATCACGATAGCGCTTATACGCACCGTCGCCGTGTGGAACGATTTTCTTTGGCCGCTCATAGCGACCAACCGCGAGGAGCTTCGCACCGTACCCGTTGCGGTCGGAACGGTTTTCTTCAACTACTACTCCGTCGACTGGGCAGGACTTACTGCGGCGTCCTCAATAGCACTGTTGCCGCTCATTATTTTGTTCCTGTTCACGCGCAACTACATTGTGCAATCCATTGCACTTACAGGTTTTAAATAAACAGAACATTTTGCGAATTCACACCTGTGGCAAACGCTGTCACGGGAGGAATTATACACACAGTCAACTAAACATACGACAAGGAGGAACTCATGCGCAAAATCAGAATTTTATTAGCATTGCTTGTGGTACTCGCACTAAGTGTAAACTTGGCGGCCTGTAGCGGTGCACCGGCCTCGGAAGCACCGGCAGAAACTCCGGCGGCGGACACAGCGGAAGATGCACCTGCCGAGGAAGCACCGGCTGAGGGAACAGAAATCCGTTACTTCACATGGACACAGGAACAAGAAGCCGGAATGAGCGCTTCGATAGAGGCGTTTGAGGCACAGAGCGCAAACGGCGTTACCGTTGATATGCAAATTTCGCCGTGGGATCAGTACTGGCAGAAGATGCAAACCGAAATCGCCGGTGGCAATGCGGCTGACGTGTTTATGAACCAGACATGGTACTTCACAACACTGCAAGAGAGCGGCGCGGCGGCACCCCTTAACGACTGGATCGAGCGCGACGGCGTTTCTCTTGAAGCACACAACCAAAACGTTGTCAACATCTACACCGACCAAAATGACGGCCTGCTATATGCGATGCCACAGGACTGGGATGCAATCTGTATCATCTACAACAAGGACATGTTTGATGAATACGGCCTTCCCTATCCCGACGACACCCTTGAGTGGAACCCCACCGATGGTGGTAGCTTTGTAGAGCTGGCACAGCAACTGACCGTTGACACAAACGGCAACAACGCTACATCGGCGGACTTTGACAGCGCAAACGTCGATACATACGGTTTCATGGTGCAAAACAACTCCAACACCTTCTACTGGAACTTTATGAAGATGAACGGCTCCGAGATACTGGACTACGGCAGTCCCGAAGCTATCGAGACGGTAAGTTTCTTCCAGGATTTGATGTACAAATACAACGTTGCACCGCAGATAGCGAGTGTTCAGTCTATGGGTCCGGACGAGATGTTCGCAACAGGCAACATCGGTATGTACACAAACGGCAACTGGGCACTTACAACACTTGAAAACACCTGCGACTTTGACTGGCAGGTAGCAGTACTTCCCAAAGGTCCTGAGGGTCTTTCCACACTTGTTAACGGTATAGGCCAGAGCGTTTACGCAAAGGGCGACAACCAAGAGGCAGCATGGGAGTTTGTAAAATGGCTTGGTGGTGAGCAAAGTCAGGAAATCCTTGCCACAACCGGCACGGTATTCCCGTCCACAAACACATACTGGGACGACTACATTGCCTACTGGACAGAAAAGGGCGTAGACATCTCTCCGTACCAGACAATGTTTGACACAGCCGAGACTTACACAGCACCGCTTGTTCCCAACTGGAACGAGAAAACAGCTTCCGTCACAAAGAACTTTGACCTTGCTTTCACAAATAGGTCAACAGCAGAGGAAGCCGCCGCCGCTATAGTCGCTGACTTTGAGGCACTCGGCGAGTAAACTTTTATAGCTTATCCTTGATTTAGGGGTGGTAACTCCCGCCGTTGGCGGGGTTACCACCCCTAAAAGATGTGCTGTTTTAAACAAGGTGACAACTAAACTTATTTACCTTGAATTATTATAAGTATTGCAAAATTCCGCAAAAACCAGTATAATATTACGGTATGTCTGTGACAGCACCACCCTATAAAACTCAGCGAGGTAAAAATGAATAACAGAGCAAAGAGAATTGGCATGTCGATATTCGGTGTGACACTTGCCGGTTTTTCGGTCGGCCTTTTTAAAATGGCGGCGTTTGGCGTCGACCCGTTTCAGTCCTTTATGAGCGGACTTAACAAGGCCATACCCATTTCGTTCGGGACACTTTACACTATAACCGCTGTGACGATTCTGGTGTTTGTGTTTTTTGCCTGTAAACATTACATAGGCTTTGCGACGGTGGTCAACCTGTTTTTGCTCGGCTATATAATAGACTTTTCACACAACATTCTTCAGGACCTATTCCCTGCCGTCGGCATCGTTGGACGTGTAGTGTTTTTGATCGCCGGTGTTGTCCTGCTTTGCTTTTCCTCTGCCTTTTATATTGTCGCGGATTTGGGGGTTTCAACCTATGACGCAATATCGCTTATCATCGCCAACGAATGGAAAGTCCTGCCGTTCAAATACTGCCGTATCCTGAGCGATTTTGTATGTGTGGCAATAGGTACAGGTTTGTTACTGCTGTCCGGCGCGGACTTTCAAGGCATATTGGCGGTTGTGGGTTTTGGCACAATTGTTACCGCTTTTTTCATGGGGCCGCTAGTTGATTTTTTTATCCACAAGGTAGCGCGCCCATTTTTAGAGGGACGCATAAAGGCACAAAGTTAAACACAAAGTTTATTGGGGTGATTGCATGATAAACTTTATCTAACGCCACCGACTTACGCGCATATTCCCATACTATTTTAAAGCAATACCCCCGCCGATAGCGGGGGTATTGCTTTAAAACGTTTGTACTTACTTCTGTGCCGCGCCCATCTCGACGTCATCCGATACCATTTTAAGTGAACCGACAAGTCCTGCAAGGTTTTGAATTTCGCTTGGGATAATAAGCTTTGTCGCTTTGCCGTCCGCAACTTTCTGCAATGCCTCAAGGCTTTTAAGTGCAAGCACCTTGTTATTCGGGGCGGCATCGTTAAGCATTAAAAGACTGTCCGCAAGTGCGCGTTGAACGGTCAATATCGCTTCAGCCTCACCCTGTGCCTCGCGAATTTTTTGCTCTCTTACAGCGTCAGCGCGAAGTATGGCGCTCTCCTTTTCACCCTCGGCTACGAGAATTTGACTGCGCTTTTCACCCTCAGCACGCAGCATCGTCTCACGGCGCTGGCGCTCGGCCTTCATCTGTTTTTCCATTGCGTCCTGAATTTCCGCCGGCGGAATGATGTTCTTTAACTCGACGCGATTAACCTTTATACCCCATTTGTCGGTCGCCTCATCAAGTGTCGCCGTAATTTTGGTGTTGATAAGGTCGCGGCTGGTGAGCGTGTTGTCAAGCTCCAGATCACCGATAATGTTACGCAACGTCGTCGCCGTCAGGTTTTCAATGGCGGAGATTGGGCGCTCGATGTTGTAGGTGTATAGCTTTGGGTCTGTCACCTGAAAAAATACTACAGTGTCAATTTGCATCGTAACATTGTCGCGCGTGATGACCGCCTGCGGCTTAAAGTCCACCACCTGCTCTTTGAGCGACACGCGTTTGGCAACCCTATCCAAAAACGGCATTTTGACATGCAAGCCTGCGCCCCATGTCACGCTGTAAACACCCAGACGCTCCAAAATATATGCATTCGCCTGCGGCACGACCTTGATGTTGCTGACGATTATTATTAAAACCAGTAAAAAAAATGCTATAATAAGATATTCCATTTGCGATGCTCCTTTTTATGTTATTGATGTATTCCATTAGCTCTGTGCGAGTGCGCTATTTCTCCTCCGGCTTAACGATAAGCGTTGCACCCTCTATAGCGGTTACGATACAAATTGCGTCCACTTCAAGCGGTGTTTCACATTCAGCGGCCCAGCTCTGCCCATCGACGAAAATTCTGCCGGGTTTATCCTTAGTGATGGCTTTTGTGACCATAGCGCGACGTCCGATGACCCTTTCGACAACGGTGGGCAACGGTTTTTTCTGACGCGGCATTATTTTTTTAACGAGTGGCCGTGTAATGATAAGGGTCAGCGTGCTGATGACAAAAAAAGCCGCAAACTGAATCACTATCGAGTCCGGCATGAACAGCGAAACGATAAACGCTGCTATTGAGCCTATCGCAAACCAAATTGATATAAGACCGGCTGTGAACCCCTCAAATGCGAGCAGAACCACAATCAGCACCAGCCAAACTATCGACATTGTCTCCATAAATTATTTCACCTCCAACTGTTTATATTTATAATTAATGTCAACGACTAATAGCAGATGAGTATTTTTTCGTGTGTTCCCTCGCTGTTGATTGGGGAAACACACGAAATTGTATCACTCCGGATAGTGTTGCATGAAATTTATTTTATCTCTTTAATCAGAAAATTATACGGCAATGCCTCATATGACTTACCTTTGTACATGACGCTGCGCAGTGACTTGGAACGGTTTATAATGACAAGCACGTCACAGTCATCATTGTAGCGGTGGTAACTGAGCGTGTGCAATCCGACATCGACAAGCTCAAACTTGCCGTCTTTAAACGCGCTTAGACTTTCGCGCAGGTGTGACAACGTCTTTATCGTGTCCCTGAGAGTGTTGTCCTGCTCCTCCCAGTTGTAAAATGCCCTGTTGAAGGGGTCTTTATACCCCTGCATATACACTTCGTCGCCGTAGTAGACGCTAGGCACACCGGGAAGTGTAAAAAGCATTGCATATGCTAGTCTTACAAGCTGTTTGCCGAAACGCAGACGGTCACCGGCAATCACCCTGCCACTTTGCCAGTAGCGGTCGTGGTCGCCGAGGTTGTCGCCGGCAAGCTCAGTCAATATACGCACCGTGTCATGGTTGGACAAAAAGTTCATGGCGACATCAAGTGCCGGTGCAGGGTAGTTTTCCACTATGCGCATTATACCGTCGGCGGCATATCGCGAGCTACCACTCTTGACAAACTCAATGACAGCGCCGCGGAACGGATAGTTCATAACACTGTCAAGGTGTCCGCCATTCAAATACTTTCTGCGCCCCTCATAGCTTACCTTTATCGACGCGTCCTCCCACACTTCACCGATAAGGTAGCCCTGTGGGTCGGCACGTTTTACCGCTTTGCGTATGTTTTCAATAAATTCGTCCGGCAACTCGTCCGCGACATCAAGCCTGAAACCTGCCGCACCAAGTGCCATCCAATGTGCAATAACACCCTTTTTGCCGCAGATAAAGTCTATGTAATGGGGGTTGGTCTCGTCGACTTCCGGCAACGTTGCAAAACCCCACCAGCATTTGTATCCAAACGGAAACTCACGCGAAAACTTGTACCAACTGCGATAGGGGCTGTCTATGCTGTGGTACGCGCCGTGACGACCGTATCGCGCGTTGCGGTCAAAATAGACGCTGTCATCGCCGGTGTGGCTGAAAACGCCGTCCAGAATGATGTTTATGCCATGCTCTTTCGCAGCCGCGCACAGATCTTTAAAATCCTCCACCGAGCCGAGCAGTGGGTCGGGGCGCATGTAGTCCGCCGTGTTGTATCGGTGGTTTGAGTGCGCCTCGAAGATGGGGTTCAGATAAATGCAGGTCACCCCTAAACCCGAAAGGTAAGGCAGTTTTTGTTTTATGCCCTCAAAGTCGCCACCGTAATAGTCATGGTTGAGGTGCCCCTCCGGCAGTTCCGTCGGCCAAAAATACGGCTCACCGTTTTTGTCCTTGCGGTGCACCCTGTCTGAAAACGGCATAACCTTATCCTCGACAACATCGCAAAACCTGTCCGGGAATATCTGGTACATGACGCCGCCCTTTATCCACTCCGGCACGCTGTAGTCCTTTTGATAGACATAAAGCTGGTACGGCTCGCCGTTGTCGGTGGTCATTACACACTCACCGTTAAAGCCGCGGTAAAGCTTTTTGTAGTCCACATAAAGATCAAACCAGTAAAAGTAAGCGCCGGTGCGCTCGGGTATTAGGCTGACATGGAATATGACATGATCCTTGTCGGTGCCGGACTTGTCCAGCTTATATTCCACCGCCGGATCCGTGTCGTATATCAAATAAAGGCGCGGACAGCTCACCCCCATGTCCTTGGGTACACGCAACGTGAAGGCTACGCTCTGTCCTAAAGGCAGTGCACCGAATGGGGACTTGTACCGAGTGTCGGTACTGCAATAGATAGCTTGTTCCATTTTGTGCTCCATATAGTTACTTAAATAGCCACGTGCTAAACACGTGGGACTAATGACTAAAGATTAGTGTGAAAAAATCAAAGAATATATCACCTACAACAGCCACTCCCATTACATATTGGGCATTATCGGTTCCATGTTCCAGATATCACGCGCGTAATCCGTCACCGAGCGGTCGGCGGAGAATATACCGGCGTTGGCGATATTCATAGCACTCATGCGCGCCCACTTTTCGGTATCACAGTAAAGCGCGCTGAGCTTTTGTTGCGCGTGGCGATAGTCCTCAAAGTCCGCCATAACCATGTAGGTGTCGTGGTGGCGCAGATTACCTATTATCTCGCTGAAAGTGTTGCCGTTTATACCCTTTGCCAAAAAGTCCAGCACCCTTATAGCACCGGGGTCTGCCGATATAAACGGGGCAGGGTTATAACCGTTACGCGCAAGCTGGTGCGCCTCCGGTGTCAGCATACCGAAACGAATAAAGTTTTCCTCCCCCACAGCGTCCGCTATCTCGACGTTTGCGCCGTCAACCGTGCCCAAAGTCACTGCGCCGGACAGCATAAACTTCATGTTGCCGGTACCTGAGGCCTCTGTGCCGGCAAGCGATATCTGCTCGCTGACCTCCGAGGCGGGCATCAACATCTCACTCGTCGTGACGTTGTAGTCCTCAAGGTAAACTATGCGCAACAGATCTCGCACGGCAGGATCGCTCTCAAGCATACCCTGCAAGGTGCATATAAGGCGAATTATCTGTTTAGCCAGATAATATCCCGGTGCGGCTTTTGCGCCAAAAATATACGTTTTGGGGTAAAAGTCCTTTGTGACACCCTCTTTTATATCAAGATACTGTGAAATGATGTTGAGGGCGTTGAGATGTTGACGTTTGTACTCGTGCAGGCGCTTAACCTGGCAGTCAAATATGGATTTCGGATCGACGGTTATGCCGTATCTGTCCTTGATGTGTCCGGCAAAGGCAACCTTGTTTTTCAGTTTGACATCCGCAAGACGTTTGAGCACATCCTTGTCGTCAACATGGCGCTCGAGCAGTTTGAGCTGTGCGCCGTTTTTCATAAAGCCGGCACCGATGACGTTGCGTAGCAGTGAGGTAAGTTCCCTGTTGCTTTGTAGCAACCAACGACGATAAGCTATGCCGTTGGTGACATTTTTAAACTTCTCCGGCGAAAATACAAAGTAGTCGCGGAAAACGCTGTCCTTAATAATGTTGCTGTGCAGCTTGGAAACGCCGTTTATGGAGTGGCAGACGTAACAGCAGATGTTCGCCATGCGCACCTGATAGTAGGATATAAGCGACATGTTGTCAATTTTTTGCCAATCGCCGGGGAACACCTTCATAAATTCCTCGCGCGCACGGCGGTTCATCTCGCATATAATCTGATGTATGCGCGGCAGGGTGCGACGGAACATATCCTCATCCCAGCACTCCAGCGCCTCGCTCATGACGGTGTGGTTTGTGTACGCAAATGTGCGGCGGCAGATGTCAAACGCTGCATCCCAATTGTAACCGCAGTTATCAAGTAAAAGGCGCATAAGCTCAGGGATTGCAAGCGTGGGGTGGGTGTCGTTTATGTGTATTGCAACCTTGTCCGGCAGATTTTCAAGCGTGCCGTACTGTGACAGATGACGATGCATTATATCGCCGACAGACGCCGCCGACAAAAAGTACTGCTGTTGTAATCGCAGTATCTTGCCCTCAATGTGGTTGTCATTGGGGTACAACACCTTTGAGATAAGCTCATTTGCGTGGTTTTTCTGTATCGTGTTGGCGTAATCACCGCTGTTAAAGCTTTCCATATCAAAGCTTGGTGCCTTTGCCGACCAAAGGCGAAGCTGGCTTATGCCCTCGCTGTCGTAGCCGCTGACATACATGTCATTGGGTACGGCGAGCACAATGTTATCGCCACGCGTTACCACCTCGTGGTGGTTGCCGCGCCACACCTCCTCGACCTCACCGCCAAAGCTGACCTGTATCGCCTGCTCGGGGTGCGGACGAAGCCACACGGTGCCACCGGGAAGCCAGTTGTCCGTCTCCTCACGCTGCCAACCGTCAACGATGCGCTGTTTAAACATTCCAAATTCGTAAAGGATGGAGTAACCCGTCGCAGGCAAGCCCACCGTCGCAAGCGAGTCGAGATAGCACGCGGCAAGTCGTCCCAGGCCGCCGTTGCCAAGGCCTGCGTCCGGCTCGCACTCAAATATGCCATCCATGTTTATGTTGTGGCTTTTGAGCATAAGTCGCACCGTGTCCTCAAGTCCGAGGTTGTAAAGACTCGTCTTGAGTGAGCGACCCATTAAAAATTCCATCGACAGATAAAAGACCTGCTTTGCGTTTTCGCCATAAGTCTTTGCTATAAACTTTTTGTGGCGCGCGCTCATAATGCGGCGGCAGATGCCGGTCAGGGCACGGTATACGGTGTCGTTGGATGCGTTGTTGATGTTGGTGGAGTAGTCGCGCGTCAGCGACTCTAAAAACATGCGCTCTATTTCAGCGGTTGTGTATATGTCCATTGTTAACCTCTCAATATGTTAATGTGGTTGAGACGTCGCTACATCTATTGTGCAAGCACAAATTTTATGTTCTATTACATCTGTTAATAAGTGTATACATATATTATATTAGATATTTTATAGAAATTCAATAAAAGTTTGATATTTTTGTAAAAAAAGTTGCCTGCAGAGTTATTTGTAGAAAAATTTAAAAAAATGTATTGTAATTTTGAACGCTATGTGATATAATATTTGCAACTGAATATTAGTGACAATGGCGTCACAATTATAATGCATTGTTAAGTGCGCTATAATTGTGACCTTTTTTATTGGGAGGATAATTCATAATGGCAAATACACTTTATGATGCAAGGTACGAACACGACGCATGTGGCATAGGCGCTGTCGTGTCTATCGACGGCATAAAAAGCCACAAGGTGGTATCCGATGCACTTTCCATCGTGGAAAAGCTGGAGCATCGCGCCGGCAAGGATGCTCTGGGTGAGGTCGGTGACGGCGTGGGTGTATTGCTACAGATATCGCATAGCTTTTTTTCTAAGTTGGATCTCGGGTTTGACATCGGTGACGAGCGCGACTACGGTGTCGGTATGTTTTTCCTCCCACAAAATCCGCACAAAAGAAAACAGACCAAAAAGATGTTTGAGGTCATAACTAAAAAAGAGGGTGCTGAATTTTTAGGTTGGCGCACTGTGCCGACAAACCCTTCTATCCTCGGCAAAAAGGCTCTTGACAGTATGCCCTGCATTGAACAGGCCTTTATCAAAAGACCGCAGGACGTCGCACAGGGAATCGACTTTGACCGCAAACTCTATGTTATCCGCCGTGAGTTTGAGCACAGCTCAACCGACAGCTATATACCCAGCCTCTCCTCGCGTACTATTGTCTATAAAGGTATGTTCTTGGTTGTCCAGTTGCGTAAGTTTTACAACGACTTGCAGGACAGTGATTGCAAGAGCTCTATAGCTATGGTACACTCACGGTTTTCCACCAACACAAACCCCAGTTGGGAGCGTGCGCACCCTAACCGTGTCATACTGCACAACGGCGAAATCAACACCATAAGAGGTAACGCTGACCGCATGATAGCCCGCGAGGAGACGCGGTGCAGTGAGGTGATGGGAGAGGATATCAGCAAGGGTTTGCCTGTCATCGACATATCGGGTTCCGATTCGGCAATGCTCGACAACTCCCTCGAGTTTATGTATATGAACGGAGTCGACCTGCCACTTGCCGTTATGACCGCTATACCCGAGCCGTGGAAAAACGACCCCTACATGGACAGGCACAAAAAGGACTTTTATCACTACTACGCGACGATGATGGAGCCGTGGGACGGTCCTGCCGCCATACTGTTTTCCGACGGTGACATTATGGGTGCTGTGCTTGACAGAAACGGTCTGCGCCCCTCGCGCTACTACCTGACCACCGACAACACACTTATACTGTCCTCGGAGGTTGGTGTTTTGGACATTCCGCCCGAGAATGTTGTTAAAAAGTCACGTCTGCAACCCGGCAAGATGTTGCTTGTAGATACCGTTAACAAAAAAATCATCTCGGATGAGGAACTTAAAACGCACTACGCCACCCGATGTCCTTACGGCGAGTGGCTTAACAGAAACCTCTTAAACCTTAAGGATCTGCAACTTCCAAATAAAAAAGTGCCGTCCCACGATAAGGAACTGCGCGAAAAACTTTACAAGGTTTTCGGCTATACCTACGAGGATGTAAAACACGTTATACTTCCGATGGCGCAAAACGGTCTGGAGGCAACGGCATCAATGGGCACCGACATACCGCTTGCCGTGCTGTCCGAAAAGCATCAACCGCTTTTCAGGTACTTTAAGCAGATGTTTGCACAGGTCACAAACCCGCCCATCGACTCGCTTCGTGAGGAGATAGTGACCGACACGACGGTTTATCTCGGCTCGGACGGCAACCTGCTGAGCGACTGCGCTGAAAACTGCACCGTGCTTGAGGTACAAAACCCCATATTGACAGGCACCGATTTAATAAAGATAAAAAATCTTAACAGCAAAGGCTTCAAGACCGAAACCGTAACGCTGTGCTACTACAAAAACACCTCTTTGGAGCAGGCGCTGGAGCAGCTTTTTGTCAGCTGTGACCGCGCGTACAAAAAAGGCGCAAACATCATCGTACTCTCCGACAGGGGGGTTGATGAAAACCATGTCGCCATACCGTCATTGCTCGCTGTTTCGGCAATGG
>CAYJFU010000015.1:0-6431 GCA_964369445.1 uncultured Oscillospiraceae bacterium
AAAAGAAAAATTTGAAAAAAATTTGGCTGACCGCCAGTTGAGGACGTTTTTTTGGCAAGACTAAAGATGAGCTTGCATCGTTCACCGTGGCACAGGCGCTAAAGCATCCCAACTGGAGCATGGGCAGTAAAATAACCATCGATAGCGCCACCCTCATGAACAAAGGACTGGAGCTTATCGAGGCGGCCTATCTGTTTGGCCTCGACCAAGAGCAGATTAACGTCGTGGTGCACCGCCAAAGCATTATCCACTCGATGGTGGAGTTTTGCGACGGCGCACTGCTAGCGCAACTGGGTGTGCCGGATATGGCGGTACCAATAGCTTACGCACTGACCTATCCTCAGCGTCTTGCCGACATAGCACCCCCACCCGACCTAATGACGGCAAACTTGACATTTGCACCGCCGGATGAGCAGACGTTTTGCTGTCTTGCGGCGGCTCGCAAAGCATTGGCACTCGGCGGTGTTGCACCCTGTGTTGTGAGCGGCGCTAACGAAGCGGCTGTGGAGCTCTTTTTGAGCGAAAAGATACGCTTTACCGACATTGGGAAACTTGTAACGGCATCGCTCGGCGTGTACACACACTACAAACAGGATTTTGAAATTTGTGACGTTTTGCAAGCGGATAAGAATGCGAGGGATTTTGTTTACAGCCTTGTAGAATCCAAAGGGTTTCAATAATTTTCGAAATGTTTTGGTTCCACAAAAAGGTAAACAGAAACATAGCTTGTTCATTATGACTGTCGTTAACTAAGTTTTGAGAAAAAGCAACCAACAGACATGTAAAATTGGGGGCAGTACAAGGCACTAAAACAATATAGGGAGATAATTTTGCAGTTAGTTGTTACTTTAATTGCCTCGGCGCTGGTCTTTGGGCTTGTGATATTTATACATGAGCTGGGTCACTTTGTCGCGGCAAAAAAAAGCGGTGTCAAGGTCAACGAGTTTGCTCTGGGAATGGGACCGACGATTTTTTCCGTAACGCGCGGTGAGACAAAATATGCACTGCGCCTGCTACCCATCGGCGGTTTTGTCGCTATGGAGGGAGAGGACAGCGAAAGCGACGACGAACGCAGTTTTAACAAGGCGAAAAAGTGGCAACGCGCCATCATACTTGTGGCGGGCGGCTTTATGAACCTTATACTGGGTTTTGCGGTGCTGACCGGCGTTGTGCTGAGTCAGGAGTATATAACGAGCCGGACGATAAGCACCTTTGATGAGGGCGCAAGCACCAAGGCATCGGGGCTGATGGAGGAGGACACTATAACCGCCATCACCGGGCGGCGTGTCTACATTGCAAACGCCATAGTGTACGAACTGGCACGAACGCAGGCCAACACCGCCGACTTTACCGTCCAGCGCGGTGGCGAAACGGTGGAGGTGCCGGGGGTAACATTTGACACGATGGTCTACGAAGACGGCTACGAGCAGTTTGTAATGGATTTTGTTGTCTATCCAATCGAAAAAACGCCGATAACAGTAATTCAAGAAGCTACAGGTTGGACAATTTCACTTGCGCGCTTGATATTTTTGTCACTTATCGACCTTGTGACCGGCAGAGTTGCCATAAACAATCTGTCAGGACCTGTCGGTATCGTGACGGTCATCGGTGACGCGGTCAGCATCGGTTTAGGGCCACTTGCGATGGTGCTTGCCCTGCTAACCGTCAATCTGGGCGTGTTTAACCTACTGCCACTGCCGGCACTGGACGGCGGCAGACTGCTGTTTTTGGCAATTGAAGCGATTATCCGTCGACCTGTACCGCAAAAGTTTGAAATAGCGGTCAACGGCGGCAGTTTTGTGCTATTAATGGCGTTGATGCTTTTTGTGACGTACAATGATATTACGAGGTTGACAAGGGCAGTAAAGGCAGGCGGTGTCACAATCGGCGGTGGCGCGAACATAAGCGTTCAGTCGATGTTGAGCGTGCGTGCAGATGACATAGCCGGCAACGTGGCGCAGGCGCAAAAACTGCAGAGCGTCGGGTGCGATATAATCCGCATTGCGGTGCCGGACGAAGCGGCAGTTGAGACACTTCGTGCGGTAAAGGGCGCGGTCGGTTGTCCCATCGTTGCGGACATACACTTTGACTATCGCCTTGCGCTACTGAGCGTCGCGGCAGGTGTGGACAAAATAAGGATTAACCCCGGCAACATCGGCGGTGTCGACAACGTCAAGCGCGTCGTCGAGGCGTGTGGCTCTCGGGGCATACCGATAAGGATAGGGGTCAACGGCGGCAGTCTTGACAAGGAATTTGCAGAGAAGTTTGCGCAGGACAAAGCCGAGGCGATGGTGCAAAGCGCACTGTTACATATCAAGCTTTTAGAGGATGAGGGGTTTTATGACACCGTCATATCGCTAAAATGCTCCGATGTGCCGCTAATGCTTGCGGCTTATCGCCGTATGTCAGCGGTGGTGGACTACCCGCTTCACCTCGGTGTCACCGAGGCAGGCACACTGATGCAATCGCTGTGCAAGTCAGCTATGGGCATCGGCGCACTGCTCATGGAGGGGATCGGCGACACGTTGAGGGTGTCGATAACCGGCGATGTCTGCGACGAGGTTACGGCAGGGTTTCATATCCTGCGCTCGGCAGGTAAGGTTGTCCCGGGTATTCAGCTGATAAGTTGCCCAACCTGCGGCAGAACACAGATACCGCTTTTCGAGATAGCGCAAGAGGTGGAAAAACGCCTGCAACACATAAAAAAACCGCTTAAAGTTGCAGTTATGGGCTGTGTTGTCAACGGTCCGGGTGAGGCAAAGGATGCCGACATCGGTATTGCCGGTGGCAAGGACAAGGCGGTATTGTTTAAAAACGGCGATGTCGTGCGCACGTTAAGCGGCGACATAACGACGGAATTTGTAAAAGAAGTGGAAGAGCTGGCCGGTGAGTGACATTAATTTTTACAGTATATTTAAAGGGCGCTTGCAACAGCGCTACTTTGATTTTTTGCAGTCCGGCGTACTGGCACGTGTCAATGTCGATAAAAATAAGGGGAGTGTCACGATCGTTGTTGCCACCGACACCCCCATGAGCGCAGAACAGCTTTATAGGACAGAGCGACAGCTTGTGCCGGCATTCGGCGGTTTTAAACTGCAACTAAAAAATACGATATCACCGCAGGCTTTCAATGTAGAGGCGGTGTTACTTTTTTGCGAGGAACTCGGTGCAAAAGGGTTTGCCGTCAATGGCTTTATCGCTGAACAAGCACCTGAAATTCAAGAGAATCTCATTACCGTTTACCATATAAACAGCGATGAAATACTTATAAGTCAGGACTTTTGCGGTGCTTTGCGCGAGCTTATCGAGCAAAAGTGCGGTTTACTTTTCCAAGTGCGCCTGCAAAAGGTAGAGGGACAAAAAAAAGCGTTTGCCGGTATTAGCCGACCGATGCAGGGGTTTTCCGCTGTACCCAAAAGCACACAGGACTTTTCCGACGCACCGCTACCCACCGAGCCACCTCCACAAGATGCACCATGGGATACCCCCGCTGAAAGTGCCCCTTGGGACGTACCACAGCCACAAAAACCGGCTCCTATTACGAAAGGCGGCTGTAAAGCTGAAATACTTTACGGCAGAGCATTTAAACAAAAAGGCATAATACCGCTCAGTGAAGTGGGGGAAAAGATAGGCAATCTGACGGTTGCGGGTGAGGTTTTTTTTGTCGAGGAGCGTGTCGCTTTTAAAGTGACGTTGTCAATATACCTACATGACGGTACGGGTAGTTGCAAGCTTAGAATTATGCAGGACAAAAATTCGTCTGTCAAACTTCCAAAGGTCAAAATAGGAGATTCGGTAGTTGTCAAGGGGAATTGCTCGTTTGACTCGCGGTTTGATCAGGATTTTATTATATACCCAACCGACATACTCAAGGTTAAAAAGCACAAACGAAAAGACACAGCTGAAAAAAAGCGAGTAGAGCTTCACCTACATACAAAAATGAGCAGTATGGATGGGCTCATCGCTCCCAAACAGGCGGTAAAAATGGCAGCTAAGCTCGGTCACCGCGCAGTTGCCATCACCGACCACGGCAACTGTCAGGCCTTCCCGGAGGCGATGATAGCCGCGGATGGCGTGAAAAAATCCGGACAGGAATTTAAACTTATTTACGGACTTGAAGCATATTATGTGCCCTCCGAAACACTGCCGGAGCACAGCCAAAACCAGACAAACCACGCTAAAACCAACCACATAATACTGCTTGTCAAAACGCAAGCAGGGCTTAAAAACCTATACAAAATCATATCACGAAGCCACATTGACTACTTCTACCGCCGACCGCGCGTGCCCAAATGGCTACTTGATAAGCACCGTGACGGTATCATCGTCGGCAGTGCGTGCGAGGCAGGGGAGCTTTACCGCAAAATAGTCGAGGGTTGCGGCTTTGGAGAATTGAAAGAAATAGCTTCTTACTACGATTTTCTGGAAGTGCAACCGCTCATGAACAACGAGTTTATGCTCCGTAACGGTACCGTGAACAGCACCGAAGAACTAATCGAGCACAACAAGACGATAATAAAGCTGGGCGAAGCGTTGGATATACCGGTTATAGCGACTGGCGATGTTCACTTTGCAAGCAAAGAGGACGCACAGTATCGCGCCGTGCTCATGGCAGGCATGAAGTTCAGTGATGCCGACCAACAAGCGCCACTTTACTACCGCACAACGGAGGAGATGCTCTGCGAATTTGACTATCTGGCGCCGGAAAAGGCGTTTGAGGTGGTGGTGGAGAATCCCAACCGCATCGTCGACAGCATAGATGAGCTTCGCGCAATACCAAGGGGCACCTTTACCCCAAGCATCGAGGGCAGTGACGAGGAGCTTATCGAGTTGACGTTTGCCGGCGCAAAGGCGATTTACGGCGACCCACTTCCTCAGGATATTGAGGCGCGCATTCAGCGTGAACTGGACAGCATCATTAAACACGGTTTTGCGGTGCTGTATATAATCGCGCAAAAACTCGTTAAAAACTCCGAAGATAACGACTATCTTGTCGGCTCACGAGGCAGTGTCGGCTCGTCGGCGGTGGCTTTTTTTGCCGGCATATCGGAGGTTAACCCTCTGCCACCACACTACATCTGCAACGACTGCTACTACTACGAGTTGACACCGGACAGCAAGTCGGGGTTTGACCTTACATCGAAAAACTGCCCTGAGTGCGGTGCACCGCTTTACGGTGACGGACACGAAATCCCCTTTGAGACGTTTTTGGGCTTTGACGGTGACAAGGCGCCGGATATCGACCTCAACTTTTCCGGCGAATATCAGGAGCGTGCACACAAATACACCGAACAACTTTTCGGCAGTGAATATGTGTTCAAGGCTGGCACCATCTCCATGTTGCAGGATAAAACGGCATTCGGGTATGTGAAAAACTACCTTACCGAGAGCGGAAAATCCGTCAGTAAGGCGGAGGAGATGCGCCTTGTGCGCGGCTGTGTCGACGTTAAAAAGACTACGGGGCAACATCCCGGAGGCATGGTTGTCGTGCCGCAGGGCTACGAAGTTGAGGACTTCACACCGGTACAGCACCCTGCCGACAGTAAGGACAAGGGTGTCACGACCACCCACTTTGAGTTTAAATATCTGCATGACACGATACTGAAACTCGACATACTCGGTCATGACATGCCGACCATTTTCAAACACCTTAAGGATATGACCGGCATTGCAATGTCACAGGTGCCGATGAACGACCCACGCATATTTTCGCTGCTGACTTCGACTAAAGAACTGGGCGTCAGTGAAAAGGATATCGACAGCAAAACCGGCACGTTCGGAATACCAGAACTTGGCACAAACTTTGTGCGCAACATGCTTACCGACGCACAACCGCAAAGTTTCAGCGATCTAATCCAGATATCAGGGCTGTCGCACGGTACCGATGTCTGGACCGGCAACGCAGACATGCTGATAAAAAATAAAATCTGCACCATCGCCGACGTTATCGGCACACGTGACAGCATCATGACCGAGCTGATAAAAAAAGGTGTCGACAAGGCGATGGCGTTTAAAATAATGGAGTGGACTCGTAAGGGTAAGGCTACGGCAAACTTTACAAAGGAAATCGAACAGATGCTTTTGGGCTGTGATGTGCCGCCTTGGTATATTGAAAGCTGTAAAAAAATTCAATACATGTTCCCGAAAGCGCACGCGGTGGCGTATCTTATTGCGGCGGTGCGGCTTATGTGGTTTAAGGTCAACTATCCGCTGGAGTATTATGCCGTAACGTTCACCGTCAAGGGCGAGGACATCGACTACGAGTCCGCTGTGGGTGGTAAGCAGATCTGTGTCACACGCTACAACAACCTTGCAAAAAAAATCGAGGCCGAACGCCTCGCAAAGGACAAAAGTATTTTCACTTCACTGCAAAGTATACGTGAAATGCTGTTTAGAGGTTACGAGTTTTTGCCGATAAGGTTGCATAATAG
>CAYJFU010000015.1:6441-10761 GCA_964369445.1 uncultured Oscillospiraceae bacterium
AAGTACACAATTGAGGACGGTAAAATACGCTTGCCATATCTTGCGCTCAAGGGTGTGGGTGTCACCGCCGCAAACGATCTCTACAATGCCTGTCTGCAACACGACAGCTTTATCTCGGTCGATGACCTTGTCGGTCACGCAAAGATATCCAGTGCGGTTGTGACGGCACTGGATGATATCGGCGCGCTGAGCCACCTGCCAAAGACGAGTCAGGTGTCGCTGTTTGGGTAACAATATATTTTTTAGATTCTTCGTCTCTGCCGTTGGCATGGAACGAAACAATCCAAAAGAAACAAATTTCCCAACACAAATTATTTTTCACAAACTAATTCTACGATAGTTGTTGCAACGTCATCTTCAACCAATATATTACCTATTGTATCTACTGCTTTTGCACCGACAGCACCTCTTATAAATCCGACTGTAATTCCACAGCTGTTCTAACGCCGGGTACAAATCAGTCGCTTTTGATAATACATCGAGAGGCTTATTTTTGTCGTATTATCATCTTAAAGCACACCTTGCAATTTTTTAACAACAAAAATATTTATCAATATAAAAATAATCATTCAATTTGACAATAAACTTTAGTTGCAGCGACAAGGCACTACAACCCCTCAAAAAAACGTATCGTCTCGCTATCCTCACAGCAAAAAGTCCTCCCTGACAGCGCTTCGAGTGGTGGCGGTAGTTCGCCGAATGTCAGGCTGTAGGCGCACAACAATTGGCCATGCCTGTCGGTTTTTTGTTTAGACCCGTACTTTCTGTCGCCGACAATGGGCGCGCCGAGGTGTGCGAGCTGTGCACGTATTTGATGTGTTTTGCCCGTTATAAGCTCGGCTTTAACAAGATAATAGTTTCCCTTTTGTGACAGCGTCTCAAACACCGTTTTCATGGTAGTGCCGCCTGTGACGCTTGTTATTTTATCGACGCGCTCAAACCCGGTTGTACATTCGCCATCGGCACGGCCGTAGGTTACGGCAAGATAGTGCTTTTTTACGTTGCGCTCCCTTATCTCCTGTGCCAGTATCTGTGCCGCGTCGTGTGTGCGCGCAATCATCACAAGGCCTTCGGTGCCTCGGTCGATACGGTTGACAAGGCACGGCGCAAATGTTCCGCTTCCGTATGCCGTTATAAATCCGTCCAAAAGGTTTGCATCGCCGGTGGCATCGCTGTGGCACAGCATACGCTGTGGTTTTTGCACAATTGCAACATTATCATCAATATACACCGTTTTAAAACCCGTCGCCGGATTGCATGCGCGAGTTTTTTGCTCAAAAAATTCATCGTTTATGTACATCGCTATCTCATCACCGGTGCAAACGGTGTAGTTTTCCGGCTTTTTTTTGCCAAACACCTTAACCCTGCCATTGCGAAAGCTTTTGTACAGCAGTGATTTAGGCATATTCTTTGTGAGCAACAGCACAAGACGTGACAATCTCATACCGTTTTCAGTGGAAGTTACGATAAATTTTTTCATATTTTAACCAAATAACCCTTAAAGAATGCATTTTTTGACGCGATGGACTTAAATTTGTGCATTTTACTTTATTTTTTAACAGATATATTATATAATAAAAACAACAAATAGTAAAGGTGTGAATATTTACAGGTGAGGCAGTAACATTTATTTGACTTTCTGCGTTACGTATCCACCCGCCGATGGTGTGGGAATAAGTAACGTAGGTTACCGCTAAATTAACTTTCTATGTCCACCTCCATATTTACCAAGGTCAACAATTTGGAGTAACATTCCTGTTCACTTGAAACTGTCGCTTTTGATGCTTTTTGACTTTGTTACGATAGACCCGAGGCAAACAAAATATTATTCGTCCGCTACAGGTTGTTGACATTGAATAATATACGAGAACAAGGGGGAATTATAATGAAATGTCCGTTTTGCAGCGCAGAGGACACCAAAGTGTTGGACAGCCGCCCGGCGGACGGGGGCCTACGTATTCGTCGCCGACGAGAGTGTTTTGAGTGCAGTAAGCGCTTTACAACGTATGAAATTATCGAAACTGTACCGATCATGGTGGAAAAAAAGGACAACTCTCGTGAGGCTTTTAATCGACAAAAGATACTAAACGGTCTTTTGCGCGCTTGTGAAAAACGTCCTGTTACCCTTGAGCAGCTGGAACAGGCTGTCGACAGAATTGAGCAAACAATATCAAATTCACTCAGCCGTGAGGTCACCTCGCTCTCTATTGGCGAGCTCTGTATGGAGGAGCTCAAAGGTATTGACGAGGTTGCATACGTACGTTTTGCCTCGGTATATCGTCAGTTCGGCGATATAGATTCCTTTATGAAAGAATTGACAGAGCTACTGGGTCAGCGCTCAAAAAACAGCAAGAAATAGGTGCTCGCACCTTGTCAACTGTGCTTTTACGTGCCCTACCTGCAAAAGTGTTTCTTCGCTTTCAGCATCTGCGCTAAGCTCATTTATAACGGTACCCAGTTGAAGTGTACCATCACGGTCCGCGATCATCATCATCCACCTTTGCCGCTTTGCAAAGGTGGATTTTATCTGCTCTATAGCCTGTTTGTCCTCAGGGTTTTGCTCAATGGCGACTATCTGCTGCTCAAGTAGGTCAATGGAGTCAGCTAAAAACAAGCGTGACACCGCCACAAAGGTAAAAACTATTATCAACAGCGCAATTGCAATTGGTACTCTTTTCATACGGCCTCTTATGGTTTAATCGGTTGCTTTTTTTACGACAACGGTTTTTTCATCATTGTACAACAACATAAAAAGCAGGTTTTCTGTGTTAATATCTTGTGCTAAAAGATATGTTTTTAACCAATCGGAGGTTTTACCGCAAGCTTTTAATCTTTCCTCACATATAACCCCATCTACAATAACAGGCATAGGCGGTATCGTTTCAACTCTCTTTGGTGGCTCGGATACGGCGTATGCTGTCATTTTTCCGTTGGATTCTATCATCGCAAGTGCCACTGTTGTAGGGTCGAATATATCCTTTTCTCGCAAAGAAGCAAGTATCTCCTCCACTGTAAAACGCAAAAGTTTTAGATTTTCTTGCACGATTTCACCATTTTGTATTATTATTTTAGGTTCTCCCTCGATCAGCTCTTCTATCTTTTTCTTTTTAACGGTAATGGCAGAGATAATAATTTCAAGCGACGCTATTATTATCACCGGCATTAAACTTGTCAGCACCGGCACGTTTTGCTCCTCTATCGAGATAGATGCAAGGTTAGAAATAATCATAGTCGTGACAAGTTCTGATGCCTGAAGCTCCCCGAGTTGTCTTTTACCCATAAATCGCATTATAATCAAAATAAACGCATATATCACAACGGTTCTGAGCAATAGCAGTAGCATAAATTCCCTCCTAATTTGTTAAGTCGCACTGTTTTTAAAAAAACAACAATCAAATACATTTAAAGCAAATCTTTTTGTCTTTTCTACCAAACAAAGATGTTGGAGAAACGTCAGCAACCGGTGTTTTTTATATTCAGTTACCAAATCCTGTTTGGTCTTTTTTAGAGATGTTTGTCTATATTGTTGTACTTTGGTCGATAATATAAACGCACATGTCAATTATTCTTAATGGTGAGGGTTATGAGCGAAAACAACAACTTATCAAATCAAAATTATGAAAAGGTTGCCGAGCAGGCAAAAAACTATTCAGTAGATGAGTTTCGTGACTATATAAAAGGGGTTTTTTCAAACAGCGTAGATGTTTACTGCCTTAAAAAGAGGGTGTGCGGCTGTGATATCCTTATAACAAAAATAGACAACATCACCAGCGATACAATGATGTCACTAATACTGATGTCACGCCTTGCCGAGGCGGAGGACAAAGACCTCACCGGTGCACAACTTTTTGACTATATAAACAGCGATACTGCAATGCCGATGAGCCAGATAACCGCAACCTCACTTGCCGAGATAAAAAAGCTACTTCTTATGGGTTTTGCGCTTATCTACATCGAGGGGCAAGAGACACTGCTGGGGGTTGGACTGCAATCTCCGCCGGGCAGTACCCCGACCGAGGCCTCCGGTGAGGGCAATTTAAAAGGGTCTGCGCTCGGGTTCACACTAAACCTACGTACAAATATGGGATTATTGCGACAGTTGTTACGTTCTCCGGAACTTGTATTCGAGACCGGGGAACTGACGGGGGTCAATAGAGGCGAATACATGCTGTGCTACCACAAAGGTATAGCCCCGCCAAAACTGATAAAGCAGGTGCAACAGCGCATAAAACAAAGTAAGCTGCAAGTGGTTTTTGACACAAATTATATGTCACGCACCGTACAACAGCGCCAGTTTTCGCTGTTTACCGCAACCGGTAG
>CAYJFU010000015.1:10771-14310 GCA_964369445.1 uncultured Oscillospiraceae bacterium
GGTAGCACCGAACGGCCGGCAACCGCTGCTGCAAAAATATGTGAAGGCAAGGTGGTGCTATTTATAGCCGGCAGTCCGTTTGCGCTCATTTACCCCTATTTTTTCAGCGAACACTTTGTCACACTGGATGATTATGCCGCACGCCCATATTTTGCTACCTTTATCCGACTGCTAAAGTATATCGCATTTGTCATAGCAACACTGTTGCCGGCATGCTTTATTGCAGCGGCAAACTACCACCCTGAACTGTTTACGTCGGGCCTGTTGCAAAGTATCGCCTATGCAGAACAGAGCACACCGCTTGCACTGTTTGCCGAGGCTATTATTGTGACGGTGTTGTTTGAGATTGTACGAGAAGCCGGTTTGCGGCTGCCAAAACAGATAAGCAGTGCCGTTAGTTTTGTGTCGGCGCTTATCGTGGGGGATGCCGCTATTAAGATGGGGGTGGTGTCTTCGCCAGTAATAATTGTGGTGGCTTTGTCCACAATTGCGGCTTTTGTCGTGCCATCGTTGTACGAGCCAATCATAGCATTACGACTAATCTATATTATTGCATCCGGTATAGGTGGGCCGCTATTACTCACCGTTGCCGTTGCTTTCACATTACTGAATATCTGTAGCGTAAAAAGCTACGGTATACCTTATACCGAGACACTGATACCGCCGGACAGCGAAACATTATCTGACGGAATATTAAAATACGCAACACCTCGTAAAAAATTACACACGGTAAACGATGCGTTGGGGGAAAGTGATGCGTAGTTTTTTGTTTAATGCTTTTTGTCTTTTTTTTGCTATAATAATTACCGACAGGCTTATTGCTGTCATACCGACAGGGGCTGACGCTTTTACAATAGTTTTAAACACCGCGATTGTACTGCTCATAGCACTGGCTGTGTCGTTTTTTTTTCGTGCTGCCTCCAAAAGCAAAAACCTAAAGTTACAAAGTGTCGTATTTGTAGCTACCTTTATGGCGGCTCTTGTTCACACTTTTATCACATTTAACAATTTTTACAGCCTAATAGAGCCCAACCTGTCAAATAAACTCGTGGTGTTGCTTTGCATGTTCGGCGTGGGACTTTACGGCGGACTAGTCGGCTACGGCAGTATATCTCGCGTCGGCATAATCGCATGTGTAGCTTTTTTTATTTTCATAGCTGCGGTTTTACTAACAAACATCGGGGACGTTCGCTTATCTGATATTGGTCAGGCGGTCGAGCTACAGCTCTTTGACAGCATGCTTTTATCAGGACTAGCCGCATTGCTGCCACTTATACCTGCAATGTATTTGTTTTGTGCCGACGACTTAAAGCCATCAAAAGTGACGCTGATATATTTGTGCTGTTTTGCCTTTATAGCTCTGTACTTGTTAGTTTCACGTGGTGTGCTCGGTGAAAACATGTTGCGCTTTGTCGTGCCGACACACACGCTTGCTGTTATTGGAAAATACTCTGTAACACGTGAGTTTGATGCTTTGTTTAATCTCTTATTGCTGTTCATTGGCATGTTAAAGATGTCAATTTACTGTGCCGGAATATCAAAATTTTGCAAAAAAAAGCTATATGTGTTGCTGATTGCGGCGGCGGCTGTAATTGCATTTATCGTTTCAGAAGTTGATATTGTCTCTATTGGTGCAGTGGTAGTATCGGTAGCAATAGCGGCAATGATTCTCACAATAGATTTTAAAGGTAAAAAAGCAGTGGCATTATTTGCGGCACTAATGCTATTAACCTCCTGCACCGGCATGGAACTGCGCGAACGCGCCTCTGTCACACTGACCTTTATCGACAAATCAGAAGCCGGCTACACCGTAGGTATGCTTGTCAACACCTCCTATCAGCAAACAAAGGCAGAAACGGATTTTATAGTATCACAGGGCGAAAGCTTAACACAAGCGCTTTACGGCGCGACCTCCGAAGTGAAAGGTGAATTGTTTTTCGGCCACAGTGGATTATTGCTACTGGGAAAAGAGCTGTCAAACGAAAACTTTTCCTCATTGTTGCCACAGGTGGCAAAGACGGAAATTTTATCACAGGATGGTATCATATTCTTGACCGAATACAGTATAGAGGAGATGTCCGAAAAACAGGTGCAATTACAGGACTATGTGGCAGCCTTAACACAGCAAAGTGCAGATAACAGGATATTTAAAAAAATTTTTTATAGCATTGATTTGGACGATACCGGCAATATAAATGATATAATACCGGGCATGAAACTATTTGAGTCGCAAGGGGTGACCACCGACTATGGTTATATATATAGTGGAGGAAACTACAACATGCGTTTAGAACATCTGCAACTGGACACATACCTTGCACTTAACGGCCAGCGAGAGCGACTTGCGGTGGAGTATGTCTACAACGACAAAGCAGAGATAACACAGATTAGCGGGCTTTCGGCGCAGTACAGCCTTTCCGGTAGCAAGTTAAATGTTACGGTCGATGCAGAATTAGATAAGACATTTAGCAAAGATGAAGCACAGGCGATAAAAACCGCATTTACTGAAACGGTACATGACACTGTGCTATCAGTAATAAAAAGCGGCAATGACCTTTTGGGGCTGCTAGGCGAATCGACGCTAGCATTGCATCAAATCGAGGACATTGAGGTGGATATAGCCATGCCAAACTATAGCGCATAATGTCGACACAAAGAAAGTTTTGTGAAAAGCCGTCACATAGTTTGCAATTTTTATTTGCATATGATAGAATAAATCAAAAGCGATGTTGAAAAGGGATAATCAAATGACTTGTTATAACTGCAATAAAGAGCTACCGGGAAACGCGCATTTTTGCGGTTTTTGCGGTATGGCTCAGCCGAAACAGGATGATGAATTAAATTGCAAAACCGATGTTACGGATACTACACCTGACAACCCGACCACGCAGGAAACCATCTATACACAACCTGATGTCAGCGATGTCACGGTTGCCGTGGAGGATAGCGTAGGTGAAGATAAAAACGATGCAGTTGCGCCTATTGATGTTGAAGCAATCAGTGCAGAAAAAGAGGAGAAGGTCAACCATTTTTCTTCGATATATCCATCTAGCACCACCCCGAGCAGTGCTGTAGCGGAAAACTCTGAAAAAGCCGCCGACCCTATAAAGTCTGTGGGTGCAACAGCTGCGGTGGCGACAAACTCTTACAGCTCAAACTTTAACAGCCAAAACACTTCAAAAGGGGCGTCAACGCAGTACGGCACAGGTTTTCAAAGACCGCAAACACCCCCACCACAACCGACAAATACCGCTGAGGTGGTGAAAACATCAACATTCTTCTGGACTTCGGTTGTGTTTTCCATTCCTGTAGTCGGACTTATCATGATGCTCGTGTGGAGCTTTTCTGACAATACCAATCCCAATAAACGCAACTACTCGCGCGCCATGCTTATCTGGCAAGGCGTTGCACTTGTCATGTCTATATTCAGCATGATATTGTTAATTTTGGCAATTGTTACAGGGGCAGGATTCGCAACAAACTTTTGGGAGCTGATGTATAATTAATGGTAACAGTTGTCATACCAAACCTCAACGGTG
>CAYJFU010000015.1:14320-37954 GCA_964369445.1 uncultured Oscillospiraceae bacterium
CTTATAGTGATTGATAACGGCAGTACCGATGCCAGCAAAGAAATTATTGATAGCATTGGCGATAAGCGTGTACGAGGGGTTTACCTTGACACAAACACCGGTTTTTCCGCTGCAGTCAATCTTGGAATAAAACAGGCAAAAGGCGATTTTGTTGCACTTTTTAACAATGACGCCTTTGCTGAAAAGCAGTGGCTTGCTGAACTTGTCAAAGCCGCCGGCGATGATAAGTCACTATTTTCCGTTGCCTCACTGATGCTCCAACATAAGGACAATGCGCTTTGTGACGATGCCGGAGATTACGTAAACCTTTTAGGCTGGGCATGTAAAACCGGCGACGGACTCTATGCAAAAAGGTATCAAAAGCCGCGTGAAATATTTTCTGCGTGTGGGGGCGCGGCACTATATCGCCGTGAGGTATTTGAAGATATTGGTTTTTTTGACGAACAATTTTTTGCTTATCTTGAGGATGTAGACATCGGTTGGCGCGCACGCTGTGCAGGCTACCGCAACAAATACTGCCCCACAGCGCGATGCTCACATATATGTAGCGCGACAACCGGCAGTAAATACAATGACTTTAAATCCATTCAAAGCGGTCGCAACAACATTTTATTGCCTTATAAAAACCTACCGCTGCTTTTTTTACTTTTCAATTTGCCACTGCTCTTGTTCGGTTATGCTATCAAGGTGTTGTTTTTCTGTATAAGAGGTTACGGAAAACCGTTTTTGCAGGGTGCCGGCGAAGCTTTTTCCTCCTTTAAACACTTGAAAAAATACCCTTTTAAATGGAAAAACACGCTCTGCTACATAAAAAATGAGTGGAGCATGTTTCTAGGAGTGTTTATATACATACACTATCGTGTCAGCCGGTTTTTAGGCAAAAAGTAAATTAAATTGCCTCGCTTTGCAACCCGCCGAGCAAGTCGAGTGCTTTTGGAATATCGGTTATACTTTTTCCGCAGTAAAGACTCTCGATAGTTTTATCGGGGTTTAGCATAACCGTCACGGGGAGTTGAAGGTTTTTATAGAGGGATCTGTCCGCTAATAGGTCATTGCTTTTGACATTCTCCAGTATTCGTAAGGCTTCAAGGGATAGCAATGACAGGCGTCCCTTAGCTTTTGGTAATTGAAACGTACGGTAAAGCTCGTCAAAAGCATCACAAACCAGTGGGTAGGGGAGAGAGGCGTAAATTTTAAATGCCGCCGGGCTGCCTTGTACCACACATACCAGTTCTCGTCGTTGTGCAACAAAGTTGCGATACAGCAACGAGAATTTTTCAAGATAATAGGTGGTAAACGGACAATCTGCATCGCGCAAAAACACCACCGTCGCGGGGCGAGATTTAACGTGCTCATAAAAGCGCACTTCATTTTGTGAGGGTGTATCAAACAGAAAATCCGGGAATTTATTTTCAACTTTTAATTTCATAATATACCGTTTAAAATAGAAACTATACGTGTATATTATAGGCAAAATGTTGGATTTTAATCAGATAACCACGTTGTTTTTAGCCAGCTCTTTCGAAATTCTTACACGGTCGGCGAGCGCCGCTATAAATTCCGAGTTGGACGGCCGAGCACGGTTAAACACAAAATAGCTATCTCCAAAATACTCGCGTACGACTGCGTCGCTCACCTTAGAAAAGCCGGAGTCAAGGGCGTTTCTTATACAGCGCTCGACACGGTCACAGCTTGTCGAGTGCATTTTTGCGACCATTGGATAGACCTGTTTTGTAATACAACCTATAAGGTTGGGATCGTTAAGCACAAGCAGGATACAGCTTCTGACGTAACTGTACCCAAAAAGATGTGCTTGCAACCCCAGTTGTTGGAGCATGAGTGTTATTGTAATCTCATCATTGCACGTGTACCGAACAAATTTGCCTGCCAAAGCCGAATGTTTATCGCTCTCATCGGTTTCGTTAAGAATATCATTGACACGCGACACTACAGCATTAACCTCGTGTGGTAGTATAAAGCAATAAGCAAAACCGGTACGCAAAATACGATTTTGCAGTGTTGCATCATCAAACGTTCCCACCGCAAAAAATTTCACTTTGTGATTGAGAGTATTATCCAAGCGCTCTTTAACGGTTATAGCATCCAGACCGGGTAAAAACGTGTCAAGCACAGCGGCAGTGTAGTCGCCGCACTCAAGTTCGCGCAGGACCTCAATTCCATCATGCCGGCAAGTGGTAACGTCAGCACCGTGTCTTGCAAATTCTTTTAAGCACATTATTTCAAAAGCACCAAGACCGGCAGCTATCAAAATTTTATTTTTCATATTTACACCTATTTGCTTTTACAACTTCATTTTACAACAAATAGTTTTATTTTTCAATAAGAATTTCATAATTTTACATATTTCTACATTATGCATTAAAAGTTCAGTGCTTTTTTGATTAAGCAAGCAAATCGTTCGACAAATTACGACATTGTTGGGGTATTCGTAATGTTAATTTAAAAAATTCTCACTCACCCTAATTTCGCTAAATTTTTATTTAGCGAAATTGCTTATCGTAATCTTTTTTAGATATTTTACCACCTCGAAATAAACTCTTCAGTAAGACTTTTCCATATTGTGTACGATATAAACTTTTTAAAGCAATATAAAAAGTATCATCGGTTAACACTTTTGCATTTTCAAAAGTATCATGTAAACTATATTTATTCTCATATGACCATGGTACTATATCATCAAGTAAAATATTTGTAGCACGTTCTAATGTAAACATCAATATTTCCTTTCTAATAAAATTATATGTAGCTTATTTAATTCGATTGAATATATCATCTAAATATATACTGCGCCGATAATCAAACCTTTCACAATTATGATACCTTTTATAATTAAGATAATGATTATAGCTTTTGCCAAAACTACAATAGTATAGTTTGTTTTTATGATTATAATTTAAAAAAATACATACCTTGCATTTTTTCAGCATACAAATCAAGCACCGGTTCACTTTAATTTGTGCCGGTGCTTGATTTGTTAATTATAAACTAACATTATTAAATATGATAACAAAGACCTCGTCATCATATGTCAGAAATTTCTATTCGCACAGAAAAAAATCACCAACCTCCGCCACATCTATTTTGTACAAAAAAGGATCTGCCACATCCTTTATAAGTGCCAACGTAATCTGTTTTCCACGCGTTTTTTTGTCTTTGGATATATGTGGAACCAATTGATTAAAGCTGTAAGGCAATTGATATTCTATCCCATGTACTTCAAATGATTTGATTATATCAGCAGTCAGACCCGGCACCGTCAACTCACGCTTTTCTGCGGCTTTTACTATTGCAACAAGACCTGCGGCGACTGCGGCGCCATGTGCAACTTTGTAGCCACTCTCGGCTTCAATTGCATGTCCCAATGTGTGACCCAGATTTAACAACTGCCTTGCGCCGTTGTCCTTTTCATCCTGTTCCACAAAGTAGCGTTTAACACATAAGCTCTTGTAAATTATCTGTTCCAGCTTATCGCTGTCTAACGGTCTGCAAAGCTCTTCAAAAAGAGTGTGGTCATGTAGCAAGCCTGACTTTATCGCCTCTACCAAACCATTTTGCAGCTCTTGCTTTGGCAATGTTTTTAGTTGTTCAGTGTCACACACAACTAAATGTGGTGGGTAAAATGCCCCCACGTTGTTCTTTTGACCTGCGTGATCAACCGCCGTCTTACCGCCAACGCTTGCATCCACCGCCGCCAGCAACGTTGTCGTCACCGTGGCGTATTTTATACCGCGCAGATAGCAGCTTGCGGCAAACCCCGTCAAATCCGATACCACTCCGCCCCCGAGCGCTATGAGAATGTCACCTTTATTAATGGCGTTTTCGGTCAAAAATGCTAACAAATTTGACAGGGTGGTTAGGTTTTTTTGCTCCTCCCCTGCCCCGATTATATAACTAAAAACTTTAAACCCTGCGCTTTCAAGCGTCTGCACCGTCTGTTGCCCGTACAAAGTAAAAACATTGTCATCACTGACGATGACGGCGCAGTTAACCTGCGTTATACCACATAACAAATCAGGCAGCTGCGCGCTCGCTCCTGCCTCAATTAAAATATCGTAGCTGACTGATGTATTAACAGTTAATTTCATACTCCCCTTGAACCGATTAATGTAATTTGTTAAATATTCCAATGAAAATTGACGGTAAGGCTTAGCCTAATTTTACACCGTGTAGCGGATTATCTGTCAACCCGGGCGCTTTGAATGTTTTTTTGCCGCAGTTCCGTCAGCAAGTAGCGTTTTAAGGTGCTCTTTGTCACCTTTAGTAAGCGCCGTTTTAAATTCTGCCAACTTTAACTCGTAAGTTTCGATATCGGCTATCAACTCTTTGCTGTTTTCGCTCATCAAATCGCACCACATGTCCGGACAAAGCTCCGATACACGTGAAAGATCGGCAAAACTGCCGGCAGAAAAGCCGATGTGGTGTGCTGATTTTTTGTTTTGAATATAAGCGCTCGACAGTACGTGAGGCAACTGTGATGTATAAGAAATCATCTCGTCATGATGTTTTGGGGTGCAGTTTATGCGTTTGGCAAAGCCGATGCTTTGAGCAAAATCACACACCGCATCTGCCGCTTTATCGTCCGTTTGTGGCAGTCGCGTAACTATCATTGATGCCTTTGTAAAAAGCTTTTCAGAGGAGTGGCTGTACCCGTTAAGCGTCTTCCCTTGCATAGGGTGTGTGCCGACAAATCTAAGTCCATTTTGTGTGCAAAGATCCGTTAAAACCCCTGTAATCTCTGCTTTTGTACCGCTTACATCTATAATTATACTTCCCTTTTTAAATGCGGAAATGTTGCATTTTATAAAGGCAATTGCATCTTTAACATACAACCCTATGATGTAAAGGTCAACACCTTGACACCACTCATGCTGCGCTTTTATAGCGCCGTCATTCAGCGCACTTTGCACCGTTTTGGGATCGATGTCATCACCTACCACATGGTAACCCGCCGCGTTCGCCGCTTTTGCAAGCGAGCCGCCGATAAGACCAAGACCAATAACAGCAACGGTTTTTATGGACATTTAAAAGCTCTCCACGAGATTGCGAACCGATAAGACTTGCTTTGCAATGACATCAAAATCCTCCGGTGTTACGGATTGAGCACCATCGCACAGGGCGCTAGCAGGGTCGTTGTGAACCTCAATGATAAGTCCGTCCGCACCGCATGCCACCGCCGCAAGTGCCATTGGTTTTACAAATTTTGCTATGCCAAGTGCGTGACTCGGATCAACGATGACCGGCAGGTGTGTCTTGGACTTAATTACAGGTATTGCTGATAGATCAAGAGTGTTGCGTGTAGCCGTCTCGAATGTCCTCACGCCACGTTCACAAAGGACGACATTTCTGTTGCCGCCTGCCATTATGTATTCGGCGCTCATCAGCAGCTCTTCTATTGTGTTTGCAAGTCCCCTTTTCAGTAAAATAGGCTTGTTTGTCTTGCCAAGCACCTTTAACATTTGAAAATTTTGCATGTTGCGAGCGCCAACCTGTATCATATCAACGTTGCTGAACATCGGCAGTTGACTTGAATCTACCACTTCCGATACGACCGGCAGAGCTGATTGGTTGCCCGCCTTTGTCAGTAGCGGCAATCCATCAGCTTCCAACCCCTGAAAGGCATACGGAGATGTACGCGGTTTAAAGGCACCTCCACGCAACATATTTGCACCGCTGAGCTTAACCTTTTGTGCGATTTCGATTATCTGCGCCTCGCTCTCAACGGAGCAAGGACCTGCTATCAGCGCAAAGTTCCCACCGCCGATGCTCATGTTGCCGACAGTTACCTGCGTGTCCTGCGGATGGAATTTCCTGTTGACAAGCTTGTACGGTTCACTTACTCTGCGCACCGCATACACTACCGGCAGTGCTCTGAGATGGTCTATATCGACAACCGAAGTGTCACCGACGAGACCTATAATAGTCGCTTCCTCGCCCTCGCTTATGTCAAGACGAAAGTTTTGCGCTTTGAGCCACCCTTTTAAATTTTCAACTTCATTTTTTTTGCTGTTTTTGTTTATAATTATTATCATTTAACTTTCCAAACTACAAAATATAACACTCTATTTTATGTCTGCTTACTCTTACTCGCTGGACACGGTGAAGAGCAAGCAGACAATCTAGTCGGTTTGCATGTGACTATTAATCCCACAGTGGACTGGGGTAAACGCCTGTATCTGCCGCACTCTTTAAGAAAGCGACTATGGACGGGCGATCCTCTTTGTAGGTTACTCCGTACCATTTGGAGTTGCAGTCCAACACCTTAACATCGCCGAGATTTTTATCAATCATCGCCTCTATTGCAAGTGGCAGGAAAAACTCAGCTTTTTCAAGGTTCTGACCCGGCTTTTTGAGGAAAAGTTCAAATTCGCGCTCCAGCAGCGGGAAAATATCGTCGGAAAAACCCCAGATGTTCATGGAAACCGGTGTGTCCTCCGACAGGGGTACCCATTTGTCACCATCTTCGTAGGCGATGCCGTCGGAACGCTTTTCAATTTTAACACGCTCAACAATGCCGGTCAGCATGTCACTATCGTCCACTTCACACACACCACGCGAAACGTGGCCGTTGTCGGTTATTGTGTTTTTTATCTTGTAGCCTGCGACACAGTAGTGGAGTTTTTCATCCTTTTTGCTTTCCTGCATAAACTTCGCGATGGCCGCAAAAGCTTCACGGCCGTAAAAATCATCAGCATTAAGCACAATAAAGTCACCTTTTACTACATCTTTGGTGCAGAGCAGTGCGTGCGCCGTTCCCCACGGTTTTTTGCGCTCAGCGGGCACTGTAAACCACTGCGGAACGTCCGATATATCCTGATAAGCATACGAAACCTTGACTTTTTTCTCTATACGGTTGACTATTGTCGCCTTGAAATCCTCTTCATGCTCTTTTTTTATAATAAAGCAAACCTCATCAAAACCGCTTCTGACAGCATCAAATATAGAATAATCTATAATAAATTCACCGCCGGGCCCCACGGGGTCAAGTTGTTTTAAACCGCCATAACGAGAACCGAGACCTGCTGCAAGTATTACCAGTGTCATAATTTCACCTCATAAACTTTTATAATTTTAACTTTGATAGCATTATAACATACCCCGGCAAAAAAATCAAAGAAAAAAATACAAATATGTCTTGCAATTTAATTAAAAAAGTTATATTATTATAGCGTAGGTTTGTGTACAGATAGGAGATAGTATGTCTTCAGAGATTAAAAAGATCGGTATTTTAACAAGTGGCGGCGATGCCCCGGGCATGAATGCTGCCGCCCGTGCTGTTGTCAGGACGGCTCTGTCAAAGGGCTATCAGGTCATGGGCATAAAGCACGGATATAACGGGTTGTTGCAGGAAGAGATTTATGAGATGAATCTGCGCAGTGTGTCGGAGATCATCCACCGTGGTGGTACGGTACTGCTCACCGCTCGATGTCTCGAGTTTATGGAGCTGTCAGGTCAGCAACTTGCGGCCTCCAACTGTCGTAAACACGGCATTGATGCTCTTGTGGTTATCGGCGGCGACGGCTCTTTCAGAGGTTGCGTTGATATGATGAAGCAAGGCATACCCTGTGTCGGCATACCGGCCACCATTGATAACGACATATCCTGCAGTGAGTACACAATTGGTTACGACACCGCTATGAACACTGCTATCGAGTCCATCGACAAACTGCGCGACACAACACAGAGTCACGACAGATGCAGCGTCGTTGAGGTTATGGGACGCAACTGCGGTGACCTTGCACTGCATGTGGGTATCGCGACCGGCGCGCTGTGCACCCTTATACCTGAAAAAAGATATGACCTGCAAAAGCATGTTGTCAACAGAATGAAGTTTGCAAAAGGCACCGGCAAGAAACATTACATAATCGTGGTTGCCGAGGGTGCCGGTAAGGCGTTTTATCTTGCCGATAAGATTCAAAGCCTTTCGGGAATCGATAGTCGTGCCACCGTTTTGGGACACGTGCAAAGGGGTGGAAGCCCGAGTCTTATGGACAGAACCATCGCAAGCCAGATGGGTTATCATGCCATAAAAGTGCTTGAAGAAGGGCGTTACAACAGGGTTGTCGCCATGAAAGACAATAAGATAATTGACTACGATATAACAGAGGGTCTTGCTATGAAAAAGACTATAGATAAGCAGCTGCTTGAATTGGCCGCGGTTATCAGCCAATAATATTGTTTTCCCTTGCATACAATAGCTGTGCAAGGGACTTTTTTTAACATCATCAGGGGGGGGGATTATGCCTGCTATCGCTACACATTACAAATACGGACAGCTTGTCCTAGACAGGTTGCCGAGTAACATTAGAACTACAGTTACCTCTCACAAAAGCCTGTTTGACATCGGCACGCAAGGACCGGATCCGCTATTCTACTACAATCCCTTAAAACAAAACTCCATTGGCTTTCACGGCAGTAATCTTCACAATTGTTCGGCTTTTGAGTTTTTTCGTGATGCACATAATCGCGGAAATGACCGCAGTGCAATGGGACTTTCGCTGTTACTGGGCATATGTTGTCACTTTGGTCTTGATATGAAATTGCACCCGTATGTCATCGAAATGAGCGACAATGATGGTGTTGAGCATCGCAGTATCGAGACCGACCTTGATGCCAACACTATTGCAAGGTACAAGATGGAGGCAAAGCGCTATGTATATATACCGCGCAATGTTGACAGCCAAACATTTGCAGAGGTTTTTTGCATAACTCAAAACGAGGCACGAAAAGCACTTTTTAACATGCATTATTATACCTTACTGCTTGATCACCCAAAGCTTATAATTCTGCCGGAGCGGCTGATAGTTAAAAAACCGATGTTTTCTTCTCTGGCCCTGAAAAAGGAAATACAATATAAACAAGAGGTTGAGCAGCTATCAAAACTGTTTGATGACAGCATCGACAACACCGTAATGCTCTTGCAATCTCTTTACAATTTCGCAAAATCCGATACACCGTTACACCAAGATTTCACGTACAATTTTTTGGGAGATGAGTTAGATGAAGAACAAATTTACTAAGGAAGAAAAAAGCTGGATTTCTTACGACTGGGCAAACTCAGTGTTTGCAACTAATATGATGGCAGCGATTTTTCCTATCTACTTTACCGGTGTAGCATCAGCCGGCGGTGTGAGCGGTGACTTTTGGTGGGGCGTGGGCGCGTCCATTTCAACAGCAATTATTGCGGTATTTTCACAGCTGTTGGGTGTCATAGGCCACTACAAGGGTTTTAAGAAAAAAATGCTCTCCTTCTTTTTGATACTCGGTCTTGTTTTTACCGCTATGTGCGCTTTTGTCGGCAGTTGGCAACTTATGTTGGTCGGATACGTCATAAGCAGTATCGGTTTTTCCGGTGCAAACCTGTTTTACGACAGTCTGTTGACCGATGTCACGACCGCTGAGCGCATGGACAGGGTTTCAGCATGGGGCTACTCGATGGGCTACATCGGTGGTAGCACTATCCCCTTTCTTATAAGCATTGCACTTATTACTTTTGGTGAAGGATTTGGCATTGATACCATAACCGCAACAAAAGCTTCTATACTGATCACGGTAGTGTGGTGGGCAGTGTTCTCGATACCGCTACTAAAAAACTGCAAGCAGAAATATGGGCAGGAAACGCCGAAAAGCGACGCGATAAAGGCAACATTTATCTCTCTTGGTCATTGCGTCAAGGAGATAGTCACCACAAAATCGGTGTTCTTTTTTGTGCTCGCCTACTTTTTTTATATCGACGGTGTAAATACCGTTATAAAAATGTCAACGGCATATGGCGCCTCGCTCGGCCTTGATTCCACCGGCATGATACTGGCACTGCTTGTCACGCAGCTAGTCGCTTTCCCATGTGCCATACTGTTCGGTAAGCTCTCGAAAAATCACGGCACCATAAACATGCTGTTGTTCGCGGTGGTCATATATCTGATAATCTGCACTCTCGGGTTTATAATGGGCTTTGGCATAGAGGAAGCGTTTTTATCTCAAGGGCAAGCTCTCACCATCTTTTGGATACTGGCAACACTGGTAGGCACTGTTCAAGGTGGCATACAAGCGCTGTCACGCTCCTATTTCGGCAAGTTAATCCCCAAAGAAAAATCCAACGAGTACTTTGGTGTGTTTGACATATTCGGAAAATTTGCCGCCGTAATCGGCCCTGCAATATACTCGACGGTCCTTGGTGTTACCGGCCGTAGCTCCTTTGCCATATTTGCCATCGCAATACTTTTTATTGCCGGTGGTACTATACTGCTTGTCGGTAGAAAGTATATGGTTGAAAGGGTTTAGGTCAGCTATATGTAAGTTAATGGCTATTTTGTGAGTACCAGTGTTCTTCCGATATCACATATTGGCACTTTGGGTAGTGAAATGTTTAAAGCTTGTTCATAGCGATTTACAGCGCATTTTACACCTTTTAGCGGTGAAGTTTCGGCAAATACATTGCCATTATAATCGTGTATAAATATATAGCCACCTTGTACTAGACGTGGATAGAAATACACCAGTGAATCATAAATAGACTGCTCAAAATCCACGTCTATGGACACAAAAGCAAATATTTGTTCCAACCCATTTAGTGATTCGGGGAAAAACCCTTTATAAAGTTCAACATTTTCTGGGTGCTTCATCTTTTTCATAACCAAATCTACCGATGTGTCACTGTAAATGTCCACAAAGTCCTGTGAGCAGTTGCCCGCCGCGAGTTCAGCTTGCGCTTCATCTTTTTTAAAACCCTCAAAACTATCAAAAAGGTAGAGCTTTCTATCGGGAAATAAAACATTTAAGCGTGCTGCCATCTCACCTCTAAAGACACCTACTTCAGCTATTTCACCCTTTATATTACGCTCTAATATCTCTTTTGAGCAAAGTTCTACTGTGCGTTCTCGAACATAATCTGACAATATTTCTTTGGCAAAACCCCACCTAGCATTATCTTCTGTAACACAATTGTCTGCATGAATTAAGCGGTAATTGCCATAGCCAACATTAAAGTTATTCATTACAACACGTTTTGCTGCCAACTCTGTAGCAACCTCACGCCCAAGCATGTCCGAAACAAATTGAAAATCCTCGTTTCTGTCATCTGTGATGCAGGTATTTACAGTGTGTATAAGCTTTGTTGTATCAAGTTGTAAACGTTGGCATTGTTTTATAACTGAATCGGCATAGACAGTTGCGACAACAATTGCGTCGTATTGCATATTTTTCAGTTTATAAGGAGCTATTACTTTTTTGCCGTACAAAATTATCCCGGTCTTTTCGATATCAGTGTCAATAAAACCGGCTATGCCGTCAACATCAATGTAATTGTTTAAAACATCGTCCAGTAGCTTTCCTGTACCCCAAACATAAATAACATGTTGTTGAGGCTGTTCATTTTTTTTTGTCATAAATACAACCTTCGTTTATATATCTATTTTTTTCAGTAAACTCGCTACAATTTCTTCCGGTGAAAATGTTTGTGTATCCGCTACAAAATCCGGTGCCGTGGGCACCTCATAGGGGCTTGATATCCCGGTGAAGTTTGAAATTTCGCCCTTGCGAGCTTTAGCGTAAAGGTTTTTTGTGTCACGTCGCTCACACTCTGCAAGTGATGCATTGACAAAAACTTCAAAAAAGTCCTCTCCAATTATTGTGCGTGCATTTTTCCTCTCTTCTTCATACGGTGAAATAACCGACACAAGAACAATTAGACCTGCATCATTCATTAGTTTTGCGGTCTCGGCAATTCGGCGAATATTTTCTGTTCTGTCCTCATGACTGAATCCTAAGTTGTTATTAAGACCCATTCGAACATTGTCACCGTCAAGTATCATGGTATGCTTGCCAAGACCTACCAATACTTTTTCTAATGCATTAGCAAGTGTTGATTTCCCGGAGCCGGACAAACCTGTAAACCAAAACGTTTTTGTCTCTTGATTTTTTTGATTTGCTCTAAATTGTTTTGTTATATCTAATTGTTGCCATGTCAGGTTGTCGGAACGATGCAGGCGATACTGTATAGTTCCACATGCAGAGGTCATGTTTGTGACGCGGTTTATTAGTATAAGACGCCCTAAAGCCTGGCACTCATCAAAACTGTCAAAAACTATCTTTTGCGGCAAGGCTATATCACAGTTGATAATGTCATTCTTTTTTGCTTGTTCCTGTAAAATATGTGCACCTGTATTAACATCAATACAATAGTGTATCTTTATAACCGTCGCAGGTATTGTTTTTGTAGCTATTTTTATCAGATAGTTACCTCCGACCAACAACTCATCGTCATCCATCCAAAGCAGATTGCACCTTAACAGCCTACCAATGCACTGTACACCGACTTTAGAAATAACCGAACCTCGTGAGCAGTCCACCTCTCTGTCAAGCACCACCGTTAATGCCTCACCAACACCTGCATGGTCACTGGGTTTGTCAGTAACATAAATGCTTTTAACTACTGCATTTTCATCTCCGGGCAATATTGATATCTCATCACCAATGCTGATTGCACCTTGTGCAACCTGTCCTTGAAAACCACGAAAATCAAGGTGTGGTCTGCAGACACGTTGAACCGGCATAAAAAAAGGCTTATCGTCATCAGTTAAGTCAAAGTCCAACTCTTCAAGGTAATGCAAAAGCGACATGCCTTTGTACCACTCAGTGTTTTTGCTATTGTTGGTAACGTTATCACCTTCGGTGGCTGACACCGGAATACTCACAGCGGTATGGTGATTCACGCAACCGATTATCCCAAAAAGTTCTGCTTCAATGTTTGCAAAAACTGCACGATTGTAACCCACAAGATCCATTTTGTTAACAGCAAAAACAAAGTGTTTTATGCCCATTAGCTCACATATTCTTAAATGCCGTTTTGTCTGTGTTAAAACCCCTTGACTTGCATCAACTAATATTATAGCCAAGTCCGCAAAAGAAGCACCAACTGCCATGTTGCGCGTATATTCTTCATGGCCCGGCGTATCGGCAACAATAAAACTGCGCTTTTCTGTGTTAAAGTATCGGTAAGCTACATCTATTGTTATGCCCTGTTCCCTCTCTGCCATTAAACCATCGAGTAGCAAGGAGTAGTCAATATCATTCTCACGACTGCCGATTTTGCTATCTAATATAAGTGCATTTTCCTGATCTGTAAACAGTAACTTTGAATCATAGAGCATATGACCGATAAGTGTAGACTTTCCGTCGTCAACACTCCCACAAGTTATAAATTTCAACAAATTTTTCACTTAAAAATACCCTTCTCTTTTTCTTCTTTCCATGCTTCCGCGCGCCTCATGGTCGATGGTGCGGTTACTGCGTTCGGAAGATACTGCCCCAAGCGTCTCCGCTGTTATTGTTTCCAGTGTATCAGCTGTGGACTCTATCGCACCGGTAAGCGGATAACATCCCAGCGTGCGAAAACGCACACAACGATGCTCTATACTCTCACCTTCATTTAACACAAGTCTGGCATCATCGGCCATAATGAGACACCCATCGCGGTTAACAATCGGTCGTTGCTTTGCAAAGTAAAGTGGCACAATTTCAATGTTTTCGCGTGCAATGTATTGCCATACATCAGATTCAGTCCAATTAGATATCGGAAACACCCTCATGCTCTCCCCTTTTTGCAAGCAGGTATTATAAAGATTCCATAGCTCCGGACGTTGCTTTTTTGGATTCCACGCATGTGCTTCATTTCGAAAAGAGAATATCCTCTCTTTTGCACGCGACATTTCCTCATCTCGTCGTCCTCCACCGAAAGCGGCGGTGAATTTATACTTATCAAGCCCTTGTTTTAGCGCTTGAGTTTTCATAATATCGGTGTAAGCACTCCCATGTTCAAATGGGTTTATATTGTTGCGTATACCGTCCATGTTACTGTGTACAATAAGCTCGATGCCGGTTTCCTTTGCTACTCTATCACGAAACTCTATCATTTCCTTAAACTTCCATGTCGTATCAATGTGCATGAATGGAAATGGTGGTTTTTCAGGGTAAAAGGCTTTTAAGGCAAGGTGTAACATCACCGAGCTGTCCTTGCCAATGGAGTAAAGCATGACAGGGCGTTCGCACTCTGCAACAACCTCGCGCATTATGTATATCGCTTCAGCCTCTAAGATGTCCAAATGTGACATATTATGCATTAAAAAATCCTTTCACTACAGAATATTTTGCTTTGAGTTAACAATATAAAACCCTTTTTCATTGAGGGAATTTTTCCTGTTATACAGCATTTCACTGCCGTCAAGCTGACGAAATGTTGCCCCGGCCTCCTCTGCGATAACCTGCATGGCCGCCGTATCCCATTCCATTGTAAATCCATGACGGTAATAAATTTCCGCCTCTCCCCTTGCTATTAAGCAACCTTTGAGCGAACTGCCCATTCGCTTAAAGTTTTTTAGGTTGTACTTTTGGACCAGGCTATCCATTTCAGCACAGTTGTGTGAACGGCTGACAACAGCGCGCACCTTGCTCAAATCCTCTTCACCGGTAACATGTATGTTTTGCACGGCTCCTGTATCATTACGGTAATATGCTCCGTTTGAAGCACTTGCGAAGTAAAGTTCCCTCGTTGCCGGCACGTAAATAACCCCCATTATTGCTCGCTGATTGTAGCTCAAAGCAATATTGACAGTAAACTCACCGTTTCGCTTTAAAAACTCTTTGGTGCCGTCCAAAGGGTCTACGATAAAGCAAAATGAATTATTTAGCCGCTCAAGGTTGTCCGCTTCCTCCTCCGACAGTACGGCATATTTTGGATATTGTGTTTTGAGGGCATTAACTATAAGCTTATTGGCACGCAAATCAGCCGAGGTGAGCGGCGATGTATCGGACTTATAGTCGACAAAGTCAAACAACGATTCGTTATTATATACCAGCATTATCTGCTCTCCTGCTTTAACGGCTAGGTCACAGCAAAAGGCTTCAATGCTCTTTAATTGGCTATGTGTCAGTTTGTTTTCGGTTTCCATTTATCGTATGTTCCCTCTCCACTTATTTTTAAACTTTTCTATATCCGCCTCGGTATAACAATGCTTTACATAAGGCTGGTCAAAACAACTTTCGAAATACTCCTTAGAAAAACGCAACTCTTTTTGCGCCTGTTTGTAAGATTTTCCTATCCACTTGTCGGTACCAACATTTGACACCTCCAGCTTGCCAAAAGGAACACCTACCCACTGCGACAGTTCCGGCACAAGGTTATTTAGTTTTTCAAGTTGGAACACAAAACATTCAATGTCACCTTCTTTTATGACAGAATATCCTTTTTCTTTATCAAAAGGGTGTGCAAGAAAGTCAATCATATTTTGTTGGAACGATGGGATAAAGTTTTGGATGGTGTCTTCTAAAGCAATAAATTCCCGAGCATTAGCATGTGCATGTATAAAAATGTCAAAAAACATTTGAGCATCACCCCCATTTTTATAAATTGAGGTTTTGAGATTTTTTATTGTTTCTTCATCATAATCACTCAAAAATGAAAGCGTTGCATGTTCCATCAATGGAATTGTGGCTCCACAGAATGAAACCAGTTGATAAACAGCAGAGATATTTTGTCCTATTGGTTCCCTAACTGCAGTTATAACTTTAATAGTTTTGGAATATTCCTGATAGAATTCTTTATCAACATATTTTTTAAAATACCCACTTCTATGATAATTATTTAAATATTTTACACCATTTATGCTAAAAGTATTATTTAGTGTGTGGTCACCGGATTTTAATGGCATGCACACAAGAATATTATTTTCTTCGCTACCATAATTCAACATTTTTTCTGCAACTGCGTAAAAAACCTGAGCAACATCCCGAGCCATAAAATCGTATCGGTTTCCGCTAGAGTGTATTATCGAATTATTCTTTTCTGCATAACTTAAGAATCTCAAATATCTAAGCATACGGTAGGCTTCTGTACCGGTAATGAATTTTTCCAGCCCAATTTGCAGCAACTGTTCTGCTAAAGCTTCTTCACCAAAAAAACCTATTGCTGCACTAGGAGCAAACCCCACTGCCATTTGTATAATATACGGCTCCTCGCTCTGCGCAACATCCTGCACCTGTTTTGGTGAAATAATATTTTTGCCATGCGCTTTAGTGCCCCACAGCTTCTCATTATTATCACAAAAAGCATAAATTTCTATGTCAAAGCTTTCCAAAAGCTCCATCATAATTTTACCGGTGATGCCTGCACCCCACAATATGACCTTTTTATCACGATAAATGGATTGATTTTCATCAATTTGTGTTAACCTTATCATGTATTTTCTCCATAATGAATTACATAAATTTATATTTTTTTAACTATTGACACGGTAACAAAAGACTAAAGCAAACCGAATTTATTCAATAACGTCTTGGTTAATATGAGGCGTAGTGTCACAAGTGCGCAAAAAATTAAGCCATACCATGTACCTTATATAATAATACTCGACAGAACTCATAAAAAATGAACCCATTTTGCAAATAAAAAACAAATAACACCCCTTATACAATCGGCGAAAGCCGAAAACATAAGGGGTGCTAATTTTTCGCTATAAAGCTTTATTACTTAGTTGTAATCGCCACGGCACATGCAACGGTAGCACCTACCATCGGGTTGTTACCCATGCCGATAAGACCCATCATCTCAACGTGAGCCGGAACACTGGAGGAGCCGGCAAACTGAGCATCGCCGTGCATTCTTCCCATGCTGTCGGTCAAGCCATAAGAAGCCGGACCTGCCGCCATGTTGTCGGGGTGTAGGGTACGTCCTGTACCGCCGCCGGAGGCAACGCTGAAGTATCTCACATCGTTTTCGCCGCACCACTTTTTATATGTGCCGGCAACAAGATGCTGAAAACGTGTAGGATTGGTGGAGTTACCGGTGATGGAAACGTCAACCTTTTCCTTTTTCATAATGGAAACGCCCTCGAGCACGTCGTTTGCGCCGTAAACCTTAACCGCGGCACGCTCGCCGTCAGAGAAAGCTTTCTCTCTAACTGTTTTAATCTCGCCTGTACCAAAGTCATATTCCGTCTCAACATAAGTGAAGCCGTTGATTCTGGAAATGATATATGCGGCATCCTTGCCAAGACCGTTAAGAATAACTCTCAGCGGTGTTTTGCGTGCTTTGTTTGCAGTCTTTGCGATACCTATAGCACCCTCAGCGGCGGCGAAACTTTCGTGACCTGCCAAAAAGCAGAAGCACTCCGTCTCGTCGCGAAGAAGCATTGCACCGAGGTTACCGTGTCCAAGACCAACGTTGCGCTGTTCGGCAACACTGCCCGGGATACAAAAAGCTTCAAGACCGATACCGATTGCCTCAGCGGCCTCAGCTGCATTTGTGCAACCTTTTTTAATTGCTACCGCACTGCCAAGTATATATGCCCACACTGCATTGTCAAATGCAATAGGCTGTACACCCTTAACGATAGCTTCAACGTCTGCACCGTTTTCCATGCAGAGATCTTTTGCGGCCTCCAGGCTCTCAAGACCATATTCTTTGAGACAGGCATCAATTTTGCCTATGCGCCGTCCCTTGCTTTCAAATTCAGCCATAATATAATTTTCTCCTGTAATTCACTGTTATCGTTAAAATGTATACTTACTCTTCGCGCGGGTCGATGTATTTTGCAGCGTTTGCAAAACGACCGTAACTGCCGAGGTTATTCTCATACGCCTCTTTGGGGTCCTTGCCGTGGCGGATATCTTCGAGCATTTTGCCAACACGACAGAACTCGTAACCTACAGCTTCGCCACCCTCATCAAGAGCAACGCGTGTAATGTAACCCTCTGCCATTTCAAGGTAACGTACACCCTTTGCGCCGGTGGCAAATATAGTGCCGACCTGTGAGCGCAAGCCTTTACCCAAATCCTCAAGCGATGCGCCAACCGGCAGACCGTCCTCGGAAAAAGCTGTCTGCGAACGACCGTAGCTCAGCTGTTTGAAAACCTCACGCATTGCAACGTTGATAGCGTCACATACAAGGTCGGTGTTAAGTGCCTCAAGCATTGTCTTGCCTGTCAGAATCTCGCCTGCCATAGCAGCAGAGTGTGTCATGCCGCTGCAACCGAGTGTCTCGACGAGTGCTTCTTCGATAATACCGTTTTTAACGTTGATTGTAAGCTTACATGCGCCTTGTTGCGGGGCACACCAGCCCACACCGTGGGACAAACCGCTTATGTCTTTAATCTCATAAGCTTTAACCCAGCGTCCCTCCTGCGGTATCGGGGCAGGGCCGTGATTTACGCCCTTAGCGACAGAGCACATCCGCTCCACTTCATGGGAATAGTTCATAGTTTCGCTTCTCCTTTATATTTGCTATAATATTGATTATATCGTATTTTGGCAGTTTTATCAAGTCAAAAATACTATATGTGTGCAAAAAACTTTAATTTTTTGTCAACAACTTTAGAGAAACAATTTCATATTCACCCTTGAGCGTAGGAACCGTGAAGGGGTATACACAAAAACATATACCTGATTAATTTGTTTATATTTTCTTCTATTGTCAATTATGACAAAATTCTTACATCTTTTTAGTCGAATTGCACAAAATCAAATTGTAAATTTTGACAAACTTTTATGTTGAAAAAATCCCGTATTTTGTTGACATTGCTATAATAGTGTTATATAATAATATCAAGCAAACAGATACATAACCTAGCCGCAAGAGCGAAAGACGCTTTTGACATATATTAATTTGTAGATAAAAGAACGAAAGGAGATAAGAATTATGATAGACACAAGTGTAAAGGTAAGCAATGTAAGCATGCAGGAGTTCAGCGAGGTTATCGCAAGCTGCAAGGGTGACGTTTATATGGTAACACCGGAGGGTGACAGATTGAATCTTAAAAGCAAGCTCTGCCAGCTTATCGGTTTTACAAAGCTTGTTGAGGGTGGCATCGTATCCACTGCACGCCTTGAGTGTTCCGTACCGGAAGATGAGAGCAAACTGTTCCGCTTTAACCTTTTCGGCGAAAAGTAATCGCCACAAACCTATCAAAAACGAGAGACTGAGCATACCTACCCGCTCGGTCTCTTGTTTTTTTGCGTTTTATTTGACAAGCCCTCCCTTAATATGTTAAAATTAAACAATCTTAATCTTGTCGGAGTAATTATGAAAAACAAAAAAGTAAAAAGTAAAATTTTATCCGGTATCATTGCAATGTGTATGTTAGTCGGTCTGTTTTCCGGCCTGTCGGTGTCAGCGGCACAGGTGGGCACTTTTACCGTAATCGGCGGTACGGCGGGCATCGACTACAGCTATGCAAACAACGTCCTTACCGTTTTAACCGGCACAGCTCTTACGGTAAGTGGCACCTCTACCACCGACAGAATTGTGGTGCAAGACGGCACCACCGCCAACCTCACGTTGGATAACTTAAACATCCGCTTTACGGATGGTAGTAACAGCGTTGCCGGCACCTGCGCCTTTGAAATAGCGGGCGCCGGCACGGCGAATATTACCCTACTCGGTACTAACACATTGGAAAGTGGTGATTACGAGGCCGGCTTGCAGGTGCAAGGCGGTGCCACCCTCAACATTTTGGCGGAGTCCACCGGTGCGCTCCATGCCATCGGCGGAGTTAATGCCGCGGGTATCGGCGGCGACAGTTCGGATTTCTTCTTAGGTTCTACACACGCAAGTTCCGGCGGCAACATCACCATTGCGGGCGGCAAAGTGGTGGCAACAGGAGGCGGCAGTGGTGCGGGCATCGGCGGAGGTGAGAATGGCAACGGCGGCAACATCACCATCTCGGGCGGCACGGTGACAGCAACAAGCGGTTCTAACGGTGCGGGCATCGGCGGAGGTGAGAATGGCAACGGCGGCAACATCACCATCTCGGGCGGCACGGTGTCGGCAACGGGTGGCACGAAGGGCGGTGCGGGTATCGGCGGCGGTTTAGCCGGCGACGGTGGCATCGTCAACATTTCCGGCGGCAACGTCAATGCCACAGGCAACGGTTTCGGCTCGGGTATCGGCGGCGGCGCAAATGGCAACGGCGGAGATATCGCCATCTCGGGCGGCACGGTAAACGCCACCGGCAACGGACTGGGTGCCGGCATCGGCGGCGGCAAATTCGGTGCCACCGGCACCGTTACACTAACAGGCGGCACGACAACGGCTATCGGTGTAGCCACACCGGAGGGTACGGTACCGTCGTTTTTATTAAGACCGAACGTCACTTCACCGACTTCGGGACAAAATACATTTTACAGTGTTGCTGTATCGGCCGGCGCGGATGCCGGCAGTGCCACGACAAGAGAACTTGCAAGTAGTTACCACGAGCAGGTATATGCAAAAATCACCATGACACAGGTCACCCCACAGGTCACCCCGGGTACTCCCTTGACCTACAACGGCACACAGCAAACACAGAGCGTTACTGCGGTGACACTGGGTGGCACCCCCCTCACCGACTACATCTTAAGCGGCAACACCGCCACAAATGCGGGCGATTACACCATGACACTGACGGCGGTACTCGGCGCAAACGGCAGGTATGATGCTGCACAGGGTTTAACCTATCTCGGCGGCACCTACACAATGCCGTACAGAATATCCCCAGTACCGTCTGCCTACGACCCCATGCTCAGCCCGAAAACCGGGGTTTACAATTAGACGCATTTTCATTTTGGCTTGTACCCCTGCCACCGGTTGGGTTGCAAGCCAAAATTTATTGTAATCTTGTATTGAAAAATATCTAAAACTATGATATATTTATAGAGCGTAACAACGGAAGTGGACATAGAAAGTCAAATCGAGCGCTACGTGTCCACAACCATAAAAACACAAAAAAATTACAACTCGGAGGTATAAAGTATGTTAACCGCCATAGTGGGCATAAACTGGGGTGATGAGGGCAAAGGACGCATGGTCGACCTACTCTCTAAGGATTATGATATTATATGTAGGTATCAGGGCGGTAACAACGCCGGACACACCGTCATAAACGAGAGGGGCAAGTTTATACTCAATCTGTTGCCGTCCGGCATTTTGCGTCGCACTACGGTTAACGTTATGGGTAATGGCATGGTTATCGACATCGAGCACCTGTGCAAAGAGATAGACACCCTGAACGAAAAGGGTGTTGAAGTAACGCCTGAAAACCTAAAAATCAGCGATCGCGCTATAATTTGTATGCCCTACCACGTGTCACAGGACATCTGGGAGGAGGAGCGTCTTGCAGATAAAAAGTACGGCTCTACGCGCCGCGGTATAGCGCCTGTTTACGCCGACAAATACCTCAAAAAAGGTGTTCGCATCGGCGACCTGCTCTCCTCCGACACGCTAGACGAAAAGGTCGCGGACATAGTTGAGTGGAAAAACATAACCGTCAACGGCTACAAGCAAACGCCTGTCGACAAGGACGCTATGGTGCAGTGGTTACAGACTTACGGCAAAAAGATTATACCGTATATCTGTGACACGACACAGTATCTTATGAAAGCCACACGCGAGGGCAAGCGCATCATGTTTGAGGCACAACTTGGCGCTCTGCGTGACATAGATTTCGGAATATATCCGTACACGTCATCCTCTTCGACACTGGCGGCATACTCACTTATCGGTGCCGGCATACCGGGAAGCAAGCTAGACAACACCGTAGGCGTGCTTAAAGCGTATTCCAGTTGCGTTGGTGAGGGTCCGTTTACCGCGGAACTTTTCGGCGACGAGGGTGCCGGTTTGCGCGAGCAAGGCGCTGAGTACGGTGCCGCTACCGGCAGACCGCGCAGGGTCGGCGGTTTTGATGTTGTAGCATCAAAATTTGGCGTCGCAGTACAGGGTGCGACCGAGCTTGCACTTACAAAGCTTGATATCCTGTCCTACCTAGAAAAAATTCCGGTGTGTGTAGCATATGATGTTGATGGCGAGAGAACTACTGAGTTCCCAACCGGTGACCGACTGGCCAAAGCAAAACCGATTTATGAGTTTCTGCCGGGATTTAAGACCGACATAAGTAAGTGCAGAAAAGTAGAGGATCTTCCTAAAGAAGCTTACGACTACGTCAAATATATCGAAAAAGTGATGGAGTGCCCCATAAAATATCTTTCGGTGGGACCGGAGCGCGAAGATTATATTGACATGCGTTAATAGTGGCGAGAGGTAAAAAATGGCTGAACTTATATTGGTTTTGGATTTCGGCGGGCAGTACAAGGAGCTGATTGCGCGCACTGTCAGAGGGCTCAACGTCTATTCCGAGATAAAGCCGGGATACTTAAAGGCTGACGACGTGCGCAAATTGAACCCCAAGGGCATAATTTTGACCGGTGGACCGCTAAGTGTATATACCGACACGGCGCACAAGTGTGACCCAGAGCTTTTCAACCTGGGTGTACCGATATTAGGCATCTGCTATGGTATGCAGTTGATGAGCTATACCCTCGGCGGCGAGGTGAAACCCTGCAAGGCGAGCGAGTACGGACGCATAAAAATGCAGGTGACAAAGCCGTCTGCGATACTGCCAAAATCCGGGAGTAACATGACGGTATTAATGAGCCACACCGATGGTGTCAGTACTGTTCCAAACGGATTTATCGGCACTGCCGTCACCGACAACTGTACATATGCAGCTATTGAAAACGAGCAAAAAAAGCTTTATGGCGTACAGTTTCACCCGGAGGTGGAGCACACCGACGGCGGCCGCGAGGTGATACGCAAGTTTTTGTTTGATGTCTGCGGCACAAGTGGTGACTACAAGCTGGATGATTATCTGGAAACGCAGATAAAGCAGATACGCGAGAGGGTTGGCAACAGCGGGGTGCTACTTGGTCTTTCCGGTGGTGTTGACAGCTCGGTTGCGGCGGCGATGCTTAGCATAGCGATACCGAATCAGCTGACCTGCATTTTTGTCGACCACGGATTCATGCGCCTAAACGAGGGTGATGAAATAGAACGTGCGTTTAAAAACAGAAAGCTCAACTTTGTGCGTGTAAACGCGCAGGAGCGTTTTTTAAGCAAAATAAAAGGCATAAAAGACCCAGAGCGCAAGCGCAAGATAATCGGCGAAGAGTTTGTGCGCGTATTTGAGGACGAGGCAAAAAAGCTGAACAATGTCAAATATTTAGCACAAGGCACAATTTACCCTGATGTCATTGAGTCCGGCGGGGAAATGGGAGATGTGATAAAAAGCCATCACAACGTGGGTGGCATCCCTGACAATCTGGATTTCGACGGAGTGGTTGAGCCGCTCTCGGGTCTATTCAAGGACGAGGTACGAAAGCTGGGTAGGCAATTAAAGCTTCCGTCATCACTTGTCGACCGCCAACCTTTCCCGGGTCCCGGCTTGTCAATCAGAATAATGGGAAACATAACCAAGAAAAAACTTGACACACTGCGCCACGCGGAACACATACTAAATACCGAAATGAAGTCATACAAACCCAAGCCTCAACAGTATTTTGCAGTGCTAACCGACACCCGCACGGTAGGCGTAAAGGGCGACGGTCGCACATATGACAAGGTAGTAGCGATAAGGGCCGTGCATACCAGTGACTTCATGACATGCGAGTACGCTCCCCTACCCCACAAACTGCTCGGACGGATTTCCTCACGCATCGCCAATGAGGTTAAAGGTGTAGGCAGAGTTGTTTATGATGTTACTAGTAAGCCACCGGCTACGGTGGAGTGGGAGTAAGTATAAAAAGGCTTAAAAGTG
>CAYJFU010000016.1:0-26644 GCA_964369445.1 uncultured Oscillospiraceae bacterium
GTGTGTGGATTAACCCCTACATTGCACATGAATGTATCGAGGAGCTAATTGCGGAAAAGGTGCTGGACAAAGACCCCTACACCGCCATACAGGATTACAACCACGCTGTACTGCACGGCATCGTAAAGGTGTCGGCAAAGATGGGCATTTCGGTGTTGCAGTCCTATCAATCGGCGCAGATATTTGAGGCTGTCGGCATCAACAAACCCGTCATAGACAAGTATTTTTCCAACACCATATCACGTGTTGAGGGCATAGGCCTTGACGAGATACAAGAGGGCGTGGAGCACCGCCATTCCTCGGCGTTTGATCCGCTCGGTCTGGGTGTTGATAACACGCTGGACAGCACCGGCTTTATGCGGCTTAGAACCGGCGAGGACAAGGAGGATCACCTCTACAATCCTGCCTTAATAATTGCGCTTCAACAGGCGGTGCAAAACGGCGATTACAGCAGATTTAAGCAGTACACCGCAATGGTCGACGACGAGCACAAACCGCACACCCTGCGCGGACTGCTTGCCTTTAAGTTTGATGACGCTACATCCATACCTTTAGATCAGGTGCAATCGGTCGCGGAGATTGTCAAGAGATTTAAAACCGGCGCTATGTCTTACGGCTCTATATCCAAAGAGGCGCACGAGTGCATGGCTGTTGCGATGAACCGTCTGGGCGGCAAATCCAACTCCGGCGAGGGCGGCGAGGAACCGGCGCGTCTTGGCACCGAGAAAAACAGCGCAATAAAGCAGGTTGCCTCAGGACGTTTTGGCGTGACGGGTGAATATCTGCTGTCGGCGCAGGAGATACAGATAAAGATGGCACAGGGTGCAAAACCCGGCGAGGGCGGACACCTTCCCGGCGCGAAAGTCTACCCGTGGATAGCAAAAACACGTCATTCCACGCCCGGTGTTTCACTGATTTCCCCACCGCCGCACCATGATATCTACTCCATCGAGGATTTGGCGCAACTTATATACGATCTCAAAAACGCAAACCGAGCCGCCAGAATTTCGGTAAAGCTTGTCTCGGAGGCAGGTGTCGGCACCATCGCCGCCGGCGTTGCAAAGGCAGGTGCATCGGTCATACTCATTTCGGGTTATGACGGTGGCACCGGCGCCGCACCGCTCAGCTCGATACTGGATGCCGGTCTACCTTGGGAGCTGGGGCTTGCCGAGACACACCAAACGCTTATCCAAAACGGTCTGCGCTCACGCGTTGTAATCGAAACGGACGGCAAACTTATGAGCGGACGCGATGTCGCTATAGCGGCGATACTCGGTGCGGAAGAGTTCGGTTTTGCAACGGCACCGCTTGTGGCTATGGGCTGCATGATGATGAGGGTTTGCAATCTTGACACCTGCCCCGTAGGTATCGCCACGCAAAACGAGTGTTTGCGCGCTAGGTTTAAAGGCAAACCGGAGTATGTTGAAAACTTTATGCGTTTTATAGCCGAGGAGTTGCGCGAGATAATGGCAAAGCTCGGTGTAAAAAACCTAAACGAGCTCACAGGACGCACCGACCTTATCAAGGTCAAGGACAAAAAGGTCACAAAACGCGCCGAGCTTGTTGACATGAGCAGAATTATCGACGGACGTTACGCCGATTTTGCAGCACGCATACACGATGCCAACTGCGCCTATGATTTTGAGCTGTCAAAGACGGTGGACGAGGCTGTGCTGCTCAAAAAGTTTGCACCTTACATCGAGAGTGCAACCGCACACACCGAGAATGTCAAGCTTTCCAGCATCGACAGGACGGTGGGCACGATACTCGGCTCGGAAATTTGCGCAAAGCACGGCAACTCGCTACAGGACGACACATTCACCTTAAACTGCACGGGCGGTGTCGGACAGTCGTTTGGAGCGTTTATCCCCAAAGGCTTTACGATGCGCCTTGAGGGTGATGCTAACGATTATATCGGCAAAGGCTTATCAGGTGGTAAAATTGTTGTTGTGCCACCCAAAAAGAGCAGGTTTGCCGCAAAGGATAACATTATAATCGGCAACGTGGCGTTTTACGGTGCCACCTCCGGCGAGAGCTACATTAACGGTATCGCCGGTGAGAGGTTTATGGTGCGTAATTCCGGCTGTAGTTGTGTTGCAGAGGGTTGCGGCGACCACGGTCTTGAGTATATGACCGGCGGTAAGGCTGTGATACTGGGCGAAACCGGCAAAAACTTCGCCGCCGGTATGAGTGGCGGTATAGCCTACGTTCTGGACGAAAAGCACGACCTGTATTTGAAACTTAACAAGGAGTTTGTCACCATGACCGAGGTCACCGACAGACAGGATATCGCCGAGCTTAAAGGCTTTATACAAAAGCATCTGGACGAGACCGGCTCAGCGCTTGCAAAACAGATACTGGGTAACTTTGAGCATTATATCTCATACTTCAAAAAGATAGTACCCAACAAGTACATGCAAATGCTGTCGCTGATATCCGATTTTTCGGAAAAAGGTCTTTCGCAAGACGAGGCGGTTATGGAAGCATTCACACATTCGCTGTCTAACTAATAGTCATTCAACATAAAAAACATCATATTTTCTCGGCAGAAATGCCGCCTATCTTCGCCCGCGTCAATCGCAAAGCACAAAGTATGTTTCGGTTTTGCCATAGACAAAATTAACAATCCGGTGGAATGTTAAAGGAACAGCGCGTAGCGCACGTATCCTTCGTCTTGATAGGCGAAATTTCTTCTCGATAATCTTGTGTCGTTTTTCAAGTTAAATAACTATAATTCAAAAAGGAGCTGACAAATATGGGTAAGCCAACCGGTTTTTTGGAATATGAGAGAAAAGCCAACACGCGCATCTCTGTAAGAGAGCGCATAAAGAGTTTTGATGAATTTTACAGCTATAACTGTGAGGAGGAGCGCCGCCGTCAGGGTGCAAGATGCATGAACTGTGGTGTCCCCTTTTGCGGTTCGGCGTTGCCGCTTGCCGGCATGGTGACGGGATGTCCTCTAAACAACTTGATACCGGAGTGGAACGACGACATATATGGCGGCCGATACTCACACGGTCTTGCCAGGCTTTTAAAAACGAGCTGTTTCCCCGAGTTTACCGGCAGAGTTTGTCCGGCACTTTGTGAAAAAGCTTGCATAAACGGTATGGACGCCGATGCGGTAACCATCCGCGACAACGAGCTGTTTTTGATAGAACAGGGGTTTGCAAACGGCGAGATGAAACCAAACCCACCTGCGGTGAGAAGTGACAAAAGGGTGGCTGTTATCGGCTCGGGCCCTGCCGGACTTGCCGTGGCACAGCGACTTAACAAGCGCGGACACAGCGTAACGGTGTTTGAGCGCGACGACAGGTTTGGCGGACTTTTAATGTACGGTATCCCCGGCATGAAGCTGGACAAAGGTGTTGTTCAGCGCCGCATTGACCTCATGACCGCCGAGGGGATAACCTTTGTGCCGAACACCGATGTTGGAAAGACGGTAAAGCTTGCGGATCTGATGTCGGAGTTTGATGCCACCGTACTGTGTTGTGGTGCAAAAAAAGCGCGGGACCTAAGCGTTGCCAACCGAAACACTGATGGTGTGCACTTTGCGGTGGACTTTTTAAAGAGCACGACAAAAAGCCTTATCGACAGCAAACTGACCGATAAAGCCTACATCGACTGCAAGGACAAAAACGTCGTGGTACTGGGCGGCGGCGACACCGGCAACGACTGCGTCGGCACTGCCATACGTCACGGTGCAAAATCGGTTGTTCAGATTGAGATGATGCCAAAAGCGCCGGACGTGCGCTCGCCGCAAAACCCGTGGCCGGAATGGCCAAAAGTCTGCGTCACCGATTACGGTCAGCAGGAGGCTATTGAGGTTTTCGGGCAGGATCCTCGAGTTTACAGCACAACCATAAAAGAAATCAGCAAAACGGACAAGGTGCTGTCCGGCATCACCACCGTCGGAGTGGAGTTTAAAGATGGTAAGTTGTGTGAGGTGGCAGATACCCAAAAGCACCTTGACGCTGACCTTTTACTCATCGCGGCAGGTTTTGTCGGGTACGAGGAATACACCGCAAAGGGTGTTAGCATACCGACAAAAACCGATGTTTCCTACAAAACCGACAAGGACGGTCTTTTCGCCTGTGGTGACATGAAAAGAGGTCAGTCTTTGGTCGTGTGGGCGGTTGCCGACGGCATAAAATGCGCCAAAGAAGTAGACGACTATCTGTTGCAGTATTAGGATTTGATACGATAATTGTACAATTTGACTTTAATGCAACAACCCCGAAGCAATACAAAGCGCATACTATTTTATTGGGGGTGGCTATAGAGAGTTAAGAAACGCAGAAAGTCAAATTAACGCCTTTATCCATATCCATTTTATTAATTTACTTTATTTTTACAACGTTTTGTATTATAATATTTAAATACAGGACATTTAACAACGTAAAGGAGCTTTTGTCCTATGAACAGCACTGTCAAGGATGTTCTGAATTTTATCAATGATAATGACGTTAAGTTTATTCGTCTGGGTTTTTGTGATCCGTTTGGGGTGCACAAAAACATCTCTATCATGGCGAGCGAGCTTGCAAAGGCGTTTGAAAACGGTATTCCGTTACACGGTGGCTCTATAAGAGGGTTTTGCGGCGAGGAGCGCGGCAGTTTGCTGTTGTTCCCCGACCCAACCACCCTTACGGTACTGCCGTGGCGACCGGGTCCCGGCAGAGTTGTGCGGTTTTATTGCTTTATAAAGGACGCAAACGGCAAGGACTATTTTGGTGACACAAGGCTGATACTTTGCAATATGCTAAAGCGGTTTGAAGAGCAAGGCTTTCGTTGCAAAATCGGCACCGACTGTGAGTTTTACCTGTTTAAAACCGACGACAGCGGTGAGGCTACCTACGACACGCTGGATCTTGGCGGCTTTTGCGATATAGCGCCGCTTGACAAGGGTGAAAATATCCGCCGCGAGATCTGCCTTAACCTTGAAGAGATGGGTTTGCAACCCGAGGTCTCACACCACGAAAAAGGGCCGGGGCAAAATGAGATAGACTTTAAGTACAGCGACAGCCTAAATGCCGCCGATAACTTTTTGACCTTTCGCTCGGTAGTTAAAGCCATTTCGGCGCGCAACGGTCTTTACGCCTCCTTTATGCCAAAACCGTTAGCCGGTGAGGCAGGGAGCGGGCTTCGATTGAATATTGTACTGGAAAACAACAAAACCAACAACACGGACTTTGCAAAGGAGGCGGACAACTTTGTCGCAGGTATTATAAAAAAGGCAGGCAAAATTACGTTGTTTTTAAATCCCACCATCAACTCGTTTAACCGTCTCAGCTTGAACAGCGCCCCCTCTGTGGTTTCGCGCGACGGCAAAGGTGTCAATCCGTTTGTGCGGGTGTTGGAAAGAAACGAAAACAGTATGCTGATTGAGCTGTGTTCACCGGACTGTACCATCAATCCTTACCTTGCATTTTCTCTTATCATCGGCGCAGGGCTTTACGGTGTTGAGCGCAAAATTTCTTTAGAGGAGGCGGCTGCGCAATACGATTTACCCAAAAACCTAACCGAAGCGATAGAGGTGTGTGGCGGCTCAAAGTTTGTGTCCGGCATTGTCGGCGAGGAGCTACTCGCATCCATCACAGCGGAAAAAACCGCCGAGTGCAACACATATCAGTCCGCTAACGACAAAGAACACTATATTACAAGGCACTGTTTTAATATTTATTGACCTGAAAGGTGTCACCGCAATTGTTCAGCCGGCCAATTTTGGCGGTTTTCCGCACTGCTATGTCATCAAAATTCACGTTCCCAAAGAAGTGTGTTATTTTCTTCATTGCAGAACAAAAAATCGTTCAAAATCTGCTCATTACAATTTGCGTCGACACTATCTGGAAGTAAGGTTAGTTCGCGCAAAGAATCGTTGTATTTTTGACTTTGGCATGACAACTCCGAAAAAACATTCGTCTTTATAAATTGTGACTTTGGTTAGGGGGTGAGGTAATCGAAAGTGTATTGATAGTATCGCGAGCGCAAAAAAGCACCGACTTTTTAACGGAGATATTAAAAGAGTTTTCAGTAGGCCGAGTTGTTACCGCCACCACAGGTCAACATGCACGGCGCATAATAGGCGAACAGGATTTTGATCTTGTCATTATAAATTCACCGCTTGCAGACGAATCCGGCGAGCGACTGTCCTGCCACATCATCTCAAAAGAGGTAAGTCAGGTTATCCTTATGGTTAAGGGTGATTACTACGAAGAGGTATCCACACTGGTTGAGGATTACGGAGTCATAACTGTTGCAAAGCCGATAAACCGCAGTATGCTGTGGTTCTCTTTAAAGATGGCAAAGGCGTCACACAACAGGATGCAAAAAATCCAAAAGGAAAACACAAAGCTGGTCGAGCGCATAGAGGATATCAAGATCGTTTCAAGGGCAAAAAGCGTGCTTATCTCCTACCTCAACATGACCGAGCAGGAGGCGCACAAGCACATAGAGCGCGAGGCGATGGACGGCAGACTAACACGTCGCGCTGTCGCAGAGGGTGTATTAAAGCTCTATGACACCAAGTAACATCACAATTCAACCACCCTCGTTCCAACGCGCTTTACAAACTCGCTGTCGTGCTCCACAAACAGCATGGTCGGCTGAAATTCACAAATTAACTGCTCAATCTGCATCCGTGATAAAACGTCGATGTAGTTGAGCGGCTCATCCCAGATATAAAGGTGTGCTTGTTCGCAGAGACTTTTTGCGATAAGCACCTTTTTCTTTTGTCCGGCGCTGAAGTGCTCCATCGGCTTGTCAAACTGCACGCGCTGAAAGTCCAGCTTGCGCAAAATCGCCTTAAACAGGCTGACATCAACATCGACTTTCCGTGCAAACTCGTCAAGACCGCCGCACAAAAAAGAGGTATCCTGCGCCACGTAGGAAATTTTAAGCCCACTGCCCACCTGCAACCGACCGCTGTGGTGCAGCTTTTCACCGCAAACAAGCTTTAACAAACTGGATTTGCCGCACCCATTCTTACCACAAAGCGCAACGCGTGCACCCTTTTCCACCTCAAAGCTAACCTGTCGGCACACCGCTTTGTCGCCGTAGCTGATGTTCACATTGTCAAGTGTGACATACTTTTGGCTGTGGTAAACAAGCGGCGAGAGCTTTAAACTATCTGCACGCTCCACGTCTTTGAGCAGTTGCGACTTTTGTTTGACGGCGGCACCCTGTCGCTCTTCTATCGCCTTTGAGCGTTTCATCATCTTGGCGGCCTTGTGGCCGATGTATCCTCTGTCAGGGCGCAACCCCGAGTTCCTTGTACCGTACTTGGTTTTTTCCAGCTTATCTGACCAGTCCGCTTTCTCGGCGGCTGTCTTTTCAAGGCGCTTAATCTCCCGTTTGAGCTTGCTGTTTTGTGCAAACTCAAAGTTGTCCTTTTGCTGTTTGTTGCAAAACCAACTGGAAAAGTTGCCCTGTTGCACTTCGATGCTCGACCTGTTTATCGAGAGAATATGATCGACACAACCGTCGAGAAATGCCCTGTCATGCGATACAAGTATAAAACCTTTTTTTGCGTTTAGGTAACGGCTTACAATGGCGCGTGCCTGCATGTCGAGGTGATTTGTCGGCTCGTCAATAAGTAAAAATTTGCTCTCCTGCAAAAAAAGCGCGGCGAGCAACACCTTTGTGCGCTCACCGTTTGAAAGGGTCTTAAAGGGACGATACAGTACATCTTCCGATACATTAAGTAAAGAAAGCTCCCTTAATAACTCCCAGTATTGGTAATTTTTACAAATTTCGTCAACAACTGCAATGGTATCGGCGTTGTCGTCGGCGACAGGAAATGGAAAGTACTCAAAACCCACTGAAGAGGTAACACTGCCCGAAAAGCGGTATTTACCCAAAAGAATGTTCAAAAACGTCGTCTTGCCACGACCGTTTCGCCCGATAAACCCCAGTTTCCAGTTGGTGTCCATCTGAAAAGATGCGTTTTCAAATATGTTGTCGTAACTGCCCTCATAGGCAAATGTGAGGTCTGTGACGTTTATAAGTGACATAGATATGCCTCCTTGGGCATGTTGAAAAAGTCGCCTTTGCAATAGCCTGCGGCAAAATCACCGTCATAGGTCATAAAAATCCTCATTGATAAGCAAAGCATTGCCTGAGACTTTTGTTTGACCTGACAAAAGATCTGCTCTTGTTTTTGCAACTCCTATTTTTTCAGGCACACCCTCCTACAAAATTTTTTTTGCGACAAACTTTAAACCGCTGTAGTCCGCTGCAACCTCGTGCTGTGGAGGGCAGACCAAAAAACGCTCATCCCAGTCGCCTTTTAGTAGATCGTCGAAAAATGTCAAGTCGGCGGTGGTCTCATTAAAAGCCCAACCGAAATCCTCGGCTATGCGTTTTGTGTGCTCGCGCTCTTTTGCGTCATCGTACACCTGTGATTTTATAAAATACGCCGTCTCGTATTCCGGTATAAAACTTGTCATCTCCTCTAAAATATAGTCCGCCGTGTCCTCGTCGTACTGTTCGGTGTAGTTTTTGCGCAACCTGTCATAGTGTTCCTTTGAGGGCATGGACTCGTTTTCCATCCACGGCTTTAGATACCAGTAGACACCTTTGTAGCTGTTAAATATGTCGAGATACTTTTTGTAAGAACCTAAAAAAAGTGCTATACAGTCGTCGGTGCGCGGTATGACAAGCGGTACCGTTTTTGAGGTCAAGCCGAGCACACCGTTAGAGCACAAACCGTAACCGAGCAGGATAGCATCAAACCCATCGTCGGGACAACTTGTGTCCTGTTTTTGCTTTTCGTTGAGCTGCTCCACCTCGTCTATGACCTGTTGCAGGCGCTTTTGCAGCAGACTCGGCGTGTTGTGCAAACCCTGCTCTATCCAAAACGGGTGTATAAAGTGCTGTGAGCGCGATATGCAGTGACTTAAATCACGGCTAAGCACCATGCAACCTATAAGCGCCAGTCTCATGCGTTATCTCCTATTTCCTGTCGAGTTGCTTTTTTATTGCTTCCCAAATAAATCATGGACGAAGGTTGGCGAGAGGCTTTGACTATAGTTCAAGAAAAAGACTCTCTAACGTATAATTACAGCAACATAGCCGCCAGCATTGTCCGGCATTTTAGTTTGGGGAGCAATAAGTGAAAAATCGCCCCCCAAACACAAACAAATTTCTTCCTGTTTGCCCACCTAAGGTGGTGACGAGTTTGATGAACCTAAAATTTTTCTTGTTAAGTTAATGAAAACCCCTGTCGGGTTGCTTTTTTATTGCTTCCCCCGCAGGCGCTGTGAGGGAAGCAGGCTCAGACAAAACAATTTTGTATAATATCGATTTAGGCAACTTTAATGTTACATCCCTCGGCACCCAAAGTGCTTTTTTATCCTGCGAAGTGCCATGCCGATAGCGGCGGATTTTACGCTGTTGTTGACCTTGACATCACACAACTTTTCATAAAGCGGTGCGCGTGAGCGGTACATCGTGTCAAGACTTGTCGACAGCGACAGCGGTCTGCCTGCCTTTGCAAGTTTGGAAGTGTGGCGCTTTATATAGACAACCACGCTGTTTTGCCGAAGTATATTCTCGTTTTGAGGTATCGTCACACAGCCGCCACCCGTTGCTATAACAAGTCCCGAGCGCTTGCAAAGCTCGCTCAGCACCTGTGTCTCGTAGGCACGAAAACCTACTTCACCCTCGCGTTCAAAAATGGTCGGTATGTCGACACCGCAAAGCTTAACTATTTCCTCGTCACTGTCGACAAACTTCCTGCCCAGCGCATGTGCGACAACTCGTCCGATGGAACTTTTACCGCTGCCGGGCATGCCGATAAGCACAACATTTTCCATCTCAAAGCGTATACTTGCCACAACCGACTGCTGTGTCTGCTTTGATATTGCCTTACCGGAAAACAGCTCCGCCGCCGCCCTTGCCTGACCGACGAGCATTTCAAGACCGCCGGCCGTGGCGATTCCCTGTTGCTGTGCCTGTAACATAAGCGCCGTGCGCGCCGGATTGTATACCAAGTCCAGCACAAGACGGCATTTTGTAAAGCAAGCGACGTCGATGGGTGCTTCGCCGACATTTGGGTACATGCCCACCGGTGTCGTGTTGACGATGATATCCGCGTCATAATGTCGCGCAAGGTTTTGGTAGTTATCCTCGCCACCTCGCGATATGACGGTAACTTGACGCGCACCACACTCTCGCAGGACGTGGCAGACGGTTTTGCTGCTACCGCCGCCACCGAGCACTATAGCCTTTTTGCCTCTTATCTTTACACCGGTGCCGTCGATAAGCGTTGCAAAACCCTCTGCATCGGTGTTATGACCGTAAAGTGTGCCGTCGGGGCGCTTTATAACGGTGTTAACGCAACCTATTACCTGTGCCGTCGTCGACAGCTCATCGCACAGGTGCATGACCTGCTCTTTATAGGGTATCGTGACATTTAAGCCGTCAAAATCCCCTTTTTTTATAAAACTTTCCAGCTCGTCACGCTCCACCTCAAACAGGCAGTAGTCGTAACCGCCGCCAAGTGCCTCATGTATCTGCGGCGAGTAGCTGTGCGACAGCTTTTCCCCCAAAAGACCGTACAGCGACATCAAAGCACCTCGGTGTAACTGCCGAGATACTGGAATTCCTCCGATATCTCCTGCATGGAGTCCATCAGCGTCGAAAACTCGTCAGAGTAGATAGAGCTTTCGAGGTCGAAATAGAACATAAACTGGAAGTCGCGCGTCGGCATGGGACGGCTTTCGAGTTTTATGAGGTTCAAGCCGAGCGAGTAAAACCGTGCTAGCGCCTTGTAAAGTGCGCCCGGGCTGTGGGAAGTGACCATCATGATGCTACTGCGGTCAGCACCGGGAAATATCTCCAAATCCTTGGATATGCATATAAAACGCGTGTAATTGTTGCCCTGATCCTGTATGTCGGAGTGCAGTTTTGTCAGGTTATAAAGCTGTGCACAGTTGCGCGAGGCGATGGCGGCGACGTCACGGCGACCGCTCTCAGCGACGTATTTTGCCGACAGCGCAGTGTTTTCAAGCACCGTCTGCTTGACACCTTTAAAGTGCTTTTCGAGGAACAGACCGCTCTGTGCGAACGCCTGCTCGTGCGACACAATTTCCTTGATCTCGGACATGTCCACACCCGGATTGACAAGCAGATTGTGGTCGACTTTAAGGCGAATACTGCGCGCTATAAAGAAGTTGTGCTTCATCATGAGGTCATAGGTCTGGTTGACCGAGCCCGCGGTGCTGTTGTCAAGCGGAACAACGCCGTACTTGCACAAACCGCTCTCGACAGCCGCAAACACACCGCCAAAGTTTTTGCAGTACATTATTGACGGTCTGCGGAACAGTCGTTCGGTCGCCTGTTGGGAGTAAGCACCCTCTGTGCCCTGCACCGCCACCGAAGCACTGGGCGGGAACAGTTGCGGTGTCTGCTTCAATGCGGTTTGAATCTTGTCGTGCAGTGGCGTGTGTGTGCGCAAAAGTTCGCTCTGGCGGTTGCGGCTGAGGTTGAAAATTATGTCGTACAGGCTGTAGACATATCCCTCCATGTCCGGCGACACCTGCTGTGTCAGTTTTTGCAGTAGTGCCGTCTCGCGTGTTTTGTCATAAACCGGGATGTTATTTTGTGCCTTGTACCGTGCGACATCCGCCACTATATCCATGCGCTCGCAGAAAAGTTTGACCAGCTCGCTGTCGATGCTGTCAATTCTGCCCCTTATTTCGTCAAGGTCAAGTTGTTTCATGTTCTCTGTCCTTTCTGTTGTTATGGTGCTGTTAACTAAAAACAAATGAACTAAAATACCAAACTTGAAAATACAACTGGATTTTGTACTTTCCATATTTTAGTTAACAAAACCGACTTTCTAATTTACCCCTTTAAAGACCAGTAGGCTGTCCAATATCGCCACCGCGACTGCCGCCTCGATACACGGCACTGCGCGCGGCACTATACATGGGTCGTGCCTGCCCTTTATGTTCAGCGTTCCCTCCTTGTGTGCGGTTAAATCCACACTGCGTTGCTCTTTGGATATCGATGGCGTGGGTTTTATCGCCGCTTTGAGCAATAAAGGCATCCCTGTGGTTATGCCTCCGAGTATGCCGCCGTGGTTGTTTGTTTCGGTGGTTATTGCACCGTCTTTGATGACAAATGCATCGTTATTTTGACTTCCGCGCATCGCCGCGACCTCAAAACCTGCCCCAAACTCAACCCCTTTGACCGCCGGCACGGCAAACACCGCCTTTGCAATGTTGCCTTCCATGCCGTCAAACATCGGTTCGCCGAGACCGACAGGTAAACCCTGTACAATACACTCCACCGCGCCACCGACGGAATCTCCGTCGTTTAAAGCCGACACAATCGCCTGTTTCATGAGTTCGCCTTTCTCGCCGTTGAGCACCGCAAAATCGCTGTGCTCAAGAATCTTAAAGACGGAGGACGGCTCGCCGAGTGGGTTAAAGCTGTCGTCATCTATGCCGGCTATAGACTGTATGTGCGCGTTGACGGTTATTCCACGTGCGGCAAGTATCTGTTTGCATATTCCACCGGCAATGCAAAGCGCCGCCGTGACACGTCCGGAAAAATGACCGCCGCCGGCAACGTCCTGAAAACCGCCGTATTTCACCTGTGCCGTGTAGTCCGCATGACCGGGGCGCGGTACGAGCTTTATGTTGTCATAGTCCGCACTGCGCGTGTTTTTGTTGTGTATTACAGCGCAAATCGGCGCACCGCACGTCGTGTCGTTGACAATGCCCGACAGTATGTCCGGCTCGTCCGGCTCGGCACGCTTTGTCGACCATGCGTTTTTGCCGGGAGCGCGCCGCTGCAAAAACTGCCGTAAAGCCTGCATGTCTATCTTCTCGCCGGCAGGCAATCCGTCCAGTGTCATGCCAATTGCCGCCCCGTGCGACTGCCCAAACAGCGACAACGTCAGCGCCCCTTTAAAAACACTGCCCATTTTTCCTCCATTTTGATATTGTCTAACCACATGCAAAGCACGTAGAACTAAAAACTTAGGGTTAATAGTGAATGATTATTTTTAATTTGCAGTGGTACTACATGATATTTTTGCATCTAAAGTAACCTATTTTGGTCAGAAACAACATAAGTCTTTCACCATCAGTCTTTAGCTGTTAGTCGTAGATGCATTTTGCACTTGCCTGATGTTGTCAATTAGATAGTGTTGACACAAGTGTTCAGCCGGCAGATTTTGGCGATTTTTCCGCCATTCTTCGTTGTCAAAACTCACATTCCACAAAGGAGTGTATCGTTTTTCCGCCTTGCCTGACGAAAAAATTACTAAAAATCTGCTCGTTTCAACTCGTGTTCACACTATCTAGCAAATATACCCCATCCGATTCTCTGACCTTACACGACTTCGCAACAAAAACCTAAACGTTTTAACTCCTCAAAAAAGTCGGGGTAGGATTTTTCTACCGCCTGCGCTTGCTGTATCGTTATCGGCCCCTCCGCTACGCAGGCACAAACCGCCGCCATCATTGCTATGCGGTGGTCGCCGTGCGAGTGCACCGTGCCGCCTTTTAGCGACTTAACGCCCCGAATTAACAGGTAATCCTCGCCCTGTGTAACGTCACCGCCGAGTGCTGACAATGTCTCGGCGACGGTTGCCAGCCTGTCCGACTCCTTTAATCGCAACCGTGCGGCGTTGTATATTCGTGTTTCGCCCTCAGCCAGCGCCGCGACAACCGCCAGCGGCGGCACAAGGTCGGGTATCTGTGACACATCTATGTCGGTGGCTGTAAGTGCATCCGACTTTACATGCACCCCCCCATCAACGCAGGTCACCTGTGCGCCGAAACGTTTCAGCACATCACAAACCGCCCTGTCTCCCTGCAAACTATCAAGCTTTACGCCTTTACAGAGCATCTCGCCTTTTATTGCCGCGCCACACAACCAAAAAGCCGCGCCCGACCAGTCGCCCTCGACGGTGACCTCGCCGTGCAGGTTGTAGCCGCTACCGACGGTATAGATGTTACCCTGTTTTGTGACATTTACACCCGACTGCGTCAGTGCCTGCACCGTCATGTCGATGTAAGCCGTCGACTCACACTCGCCTGTCAGCTCCACCGTCTGCACACCGTCGCGGAGCGACAGCGCAAACAGCATACCGCTTACAAACTGCGAGGATACGTTGCCAGGCAGAGCGTAACGCTCGCCGATAAGCTTACCCGACACGAAAAGTTTGTCGCCCTCTAACTTCACGGCACAACCGTTTTGGCGCAACAGGTCGTCAAGCGGTGCAAGAGGTCGTTGTGGCAGGCGGCCTTTGAGGTCAAACACAGCACCTTCACCGAGTGCCGCAGTCACCGGCAGTAAAAACCGTAACGTCGAACCGCTCTCCTCACAGGGTAACAGCGGTGGGTTCGCGCACTGTCCGTTTTGCGGCTCACAGCTTGTCCTGTCCGCTTTGTTTTCACAGCAACCGCAACGGTGTGACAGACTGCCCACCCTGCACAGCGGTGTTACTCGGTAGCCTTGCTCGGTTTTCGCGATGTCCGCACCCAGAGCATTAAGGCAGTTTATTGTCGCCTCAATGTCCACGCCGGTGGTGTGCGCACAGCGGATAACCGACGGCTGTTTTGAAAGTGCCGCACAGATAAGCAGGCGGTGCAGGTGGGATTTTGATGGATTTATGTCCACCGAGCCAACAAAGCTGTTCGGAAATACCTGTATGTCCATGCCCTACCCTTTCAGCGCCTGTAGGACTTTGTTTACCCTTGTGGCAAGCGCCGCAAAGTCGTCGGGTTTAAGCGACTGCGGACCATCACACAGTGCACAGGCAGGGTTGTTGTGCACCTCTATCATCAACCCGTCCGCACCTGCCGCCGCCGCGGCAAGCGCCATCGAGGGCACAAACTTTGCACTGCCGGTCGCATGGCTTGGGTCGACGACAACAGGTAGATGTGTAAGGCTTTTCAGCACCGGTACCGCTGCAAGGTCAAGGGTGTTACGGGTGTAGCTGTTCTCGTAACTGCGTATACCCCTCTCGCACAGTATTATATTTTCGTTGCCGTTTGCCATGATGTACTCAGCGCTCATCAATAGTTCTTTTACTGTGCCGGCGATACCGCGCTTTAGCAGTATTGCCTTTTTGGACTTTCCTATCTCCTTTAAAAGGTCGTAGTTCTGTGTGTTGCGCGCGCCTATCTGTATGACATCGACATGCTCAAACAACGGCAGAGCGCGTATATCCATCAGCTCGGTGACAATTGGCAGACCTGTCGCCTTTTTTGCCGCCAATAGCAGCTCAATACCCTCTTCACCCAGACCTTGAAAGTCGTAGGGCGACGTACGCGGTTTAAACGCGCCGCCGCGTAAAAACGTCGCGCCACCCTTTTTGACCTCCTCAGCGACAAAGGTTATCTGCTCCTTTGTCTCGACGGAACACGGGCCTGCGATAAACGCAAAGTTACCGCCGCCTATACTCGCCCCCTCGGCGGTGACGACGGTGTCCTGCGGATGAAACTTGCGACTGCACGCCTTAAAAGGCTCCTGTATCTCGGTGACCTCCTGCACTATGTCAAGACTGCGAAGCATGTCCATGTCGATGCTTTTGGTGTCGCCGACAAGACCGAGCACATAGTTAAACTCGTCTTTGGAAACGCGCACCTCTACGCCGTTTTGTTGTAACCAACCAACAAGGTGCTCCACCCTATCCCCCGGAGCGTCGGGTCGCAAGATTGCTATCATTAAACTTTACCTTTCTTTTTCTATGTTACACGCAGGGCTGATATTTTTCCGATTGCTTCCCGCGCCAGCGGTGGGAAAAGCAAAAGGGGCCGAAACAAGAGTGTTACAATTTGATTTTAATGTGACAACACCGCTAAACCCTTATGACTAATAGTGTAAGCTATTCTATAATAACCATCGCCGAAGACAATACCTTACTCGTTAGTCATTCACCCTTAGCTTTATGTCAAAAAGCCATCGGCTTAACTTAGTAGCGCTGTCTGTGCTCGTCCGTGTATTATTGCACCCCGATAACGTGACGGGTAACCTATCCCCTACTGTTATAAAACCGACTTACCGCCGACAAAAACCGCTTGCGCGTTATACTCGCCGTCCACGATAAATATATCGGCGCGCTTGCCTGTTTCCAGACTTCCCACCTCGTCCTCGATGCCTACTGCTGTCGCGGGATTTACGGTACATGCCGACACAGCCTCCTCGGGCGCAACACCCATTGCAACTGTACTGCGGAGCATATCCGCAAGCAGATAGCAACTTCCGGCTATCGTGCCGTCGGCAAGTGTCGCCTTTTTATCCTGCACCGTGACGTCCTGTCCGCCCAGTGTGTACTGTCCGTCGGCAAGTCCTGCCGCACGCATTGAGTCGCTTATCATGCAAACGCGTCCCTCAAAGCTGTCAAACGCACCGCGCACAACCGATGGGTGCAGATGTATTCCGTCGCAGATAAGCTCGACATAGCGCGCGTACTCCTGCGCCGCACCTATCGCGCCCGGCTCGCGGTGAGAAAATCCGTTCATGGCGTTGTAAAGGTGGGTCACGATGCTTGCGCCGGACAGAAAACCCTCGACTGCCTGCTCGTAGGTGGCGGCGGTGTGTGCCAGCGACACGCGACAAATAGAACTCACCTCGCGGATAAACTCCTTTGCACCCTCTGTCTCCGGCGCAATTGCAACACTGCGCACCGTGCCAAAACCGACATCATTAAGGCGCGTAAACGCGTCAATATCCGGCTTTATGATGTTTTTTTCGTCATGAGCGCCCTTTTTGGCGGTCGCTATATACGGCCCCTCCATGTTGATGCCCCACATGAGCGCACACTCCTCGCTCGGCAGGTGTACAAACCGACCGGCACGCTCAAAAAGTGGTGTCAACTGCTCCTCCGTCAGCGACATGCCGGTACCCAAAAATGCCGTCGTGCCGTTTTGCGCCTGAAACTTTGCTATGTCGATAAGTGCGTCCTCGCGCTCATCGCAAAAGTCAGCGCCGTTACAACCGTGGGTGTGGATGTCGACAAGCCCCGGCAGAACCAGTTGCCCTGTCGCATCGTAGACGCACTCGCCCTCAAGGTTTTGCGAAATCGCAACGATGCGCTCCCCCTCAAAACCTATGTCCGATTTGATAAATTTTCCTCTGAAAAACAGTGTACCGTTTTTAATTACATTCATATTATACTTTCTTCCTCAGCTATGTGTATAACCGCCGCCTGTGCCAGTAGTATGCCCGCCACACACGGCACAAATGCCGAGCTGGACGGCGCGGGACGGCTTCCCTGTTTTGCGCCGTCATCGCTGTGCCGACCGGATTGCTCCTTTGAGTAGAGCACCGGCACATCCTTTATACCGCGCGCCTTTAACTCGCGCCTCATGACACGCGCTAAGGCACAGCCGCTTGTGCCGCTTATGTCTGCAAAGGTAAGCTGTGTGGCATCAAGCTTTCTGCCGGTACCAAGACAGCAGATGTGTGCGGTTGCTGTCGCTTTGCACCGCTCGATGATAAGCAGTTTTGTCGTGACGGTGTCGATGGCATCAATGACAAAGTCAAATGCGGTAAAGTCAAAGGTGTCTATATTGTTGCTGTCGACAAACGTGTCGTGACAAACAATCTGCATGTCGGGGTTTATGTCGCGCAACCTCTCGGTGGCAACGTCGGTTTTGCGCCGCCCCAGCGTCGAGTGCAGTGCAAACAGCTGTCGGTTGAGGTTGCTCGCCTCAAAGCTGTCGCCGTCAACAATGGTAAGGGTGCCAACGCCGCTCCTCACGAGTGCTTCGGCGGCATGACCGCCCACACCGCCAAGACCGAAAAGCGCTACATGGCTCTGCTTTAATCGGTTCAACCCGTCCTGCCCCATAAGTGGCGCAAACCTTAAAAGGTCAAGGCTCATCCCAAAACCTTGTAGATGTTAGCCTCGTAAGGACGCAGTACCGACGTGTAATCGCCATAACTTGCATAGACGTTTTCCATGTTCATTATCTCGCCGCGGCGCTGTATTCTGCCGTCGGTTATGTTGCACTCGACAAAGAACTTTTCGCCCTTGTACATTCTAAAATAGCAAAATCTGTCGTTGTCCATTGCAAACACCGGCTTAAATTCGCCGTACACAAGGCACTTTTCCTTTTTGCGCAGTGCAATGAGCTGTTTGTAGGTGGCAAGCACACCGTCTTTAAGGAGCTGTTGTTGCTCGACACAGTAGCTACCGACGTCTTTGGGGGACGCTATCCACGGTGTTCCGGTTGTAAAGCCCGCGTGCTCGCCGTTAGTCCACTGCATCGGTGTCCTTGCGTGGTCGCGTGAGCCGTGCCACAGCCTTTTCATCGCCTTTTCAACACCTATAGTGTCTTTCCAAATGTTGTACATGTTAAAACTTTCAACATCACGATAGTCCTCAAGGCTTTCAAACTCACCCTCCGCCATACCTATCTCTTGCCCCTGATAGATAAAAGGTGTGCCCTTTAATGTCAGCAGTATAACGGCAAGTAGTTTTGCAACGTTATCCCTGTACTGCGGTTTTGGCGCAACGCGCTGTAACATACGCGGATTGTCGTGGTTGTCGTAAAACAGGCTGTTCCAGCAGTTGTTTGGCATCGCCTGCCATCTTGTGTGATAGTTTCTGAGGTGGGTCAGGTCATAGGGTTTTTCTGTAAATCTGACGCTACCGGGGTTGTAGAGGTGGTCAAAACTGAACACCATGTCAAGCTCTTTGCGCTCACGTGCTGTCATCAACTTTATCTGCTCGTAACCCACACCCGGGGTCTCTCCTATCATGACCTTGTCGCCGTACCTGTCAAACGCCTCGGTGTGCATTTCGTTCAGGTACTCGTGCAGTTTTGCGTTGGATATGTAGTGTTCAACACCCATCTGACCGCCAAGATGTGCCATCATGGCATCGCCGTCCGGCAGGCCGTCCTTTTTGGCTATCAGGTTGATAACGTCCATTCTAAAACCGTCAACACCCTTGTCCAGCCACCAGCCGACCATGTCATAAAGCTCTTGTCGCAGTTCGGGGTTTTTCCAGTTTAAATCCATCTGCTTTTTGGTAAACAGGTGCAGTGCATATTTTTCAAGCTCGTCATAATATGTAAAGGCACTGCCGCCGAAAAAGCTCTCCCAGTTGGGCTTGTGCTCACAGAAGATGTAGTAGTCCTTGTACTTTTCATCGCCGGCAAGCGCGCCTTGGAACCACGGATGCTCGTCACTTGTGTGGTTAATAACCAGATCCATAACAAGGCGCATGTCGTGCGCATGTATCTCTCTCAGCATGTCGTCAAAGTCCTGCATTGTGCCGAACTCTTCCATAATCTGCTGATAGTTGCGTATGTCATAGCCGTTGTCGTCGTTGGGGCTGTCGTATATGGGGGACAGCCAGATTGTGTCGACACCTAGGTCTTTAAGGTAAGGTATTTTTGATCGTATGCCGGCTATATCGCCTATGCCGTCGCCATCCGAGTCGCAAAAACTACGCGGATATATCTGATATATAACCGACTCTTTCCACCATATTTCTTGCGGTTCGACATACTCGTCCGCAACAGGCTGTTCGGTGTAGCCGTTAAACAGGTCAAGGCAGGTGTCAAAAAACTCTTTTTTTACAAAGGGTAAGCTTATTTTTTGCAGTGCGCCGAGTGTAAGTTCCGACAGCGGATGTTTTTCCAGTATATCAGCGGGCACCTTTTTGCTGTCAAAAAAGCGGTGCAATGTATCGTTTGCCAGTGGATTTTGCATTAACTCTTTTATTTTGGTCTCGTAGGTAAATGTTCCCATGATAAATCTCCACTAAAATAAGGTTTATTATAGTCGTTTAACCTGAGTTACTACAATAGATTGTCAAACAGAATTTTTGTCGGCAAATCGTATTGGCTTCTAATTTTTAAAGACTACATATTATATTGTATCAAAATGATGAAAAATGTCAATGTCAAAATATCATTCTGTTGCATAGAATATAATTGAATAGGTTGGCTATGAAAAATACAGGTTGTCGTGGTGTGATAGCCAAAGAGGAAACAACTTCTATTTTTTATAACAGTGCCCAACAATTTTTTCGGGAGGGTTTTTATGGAAACAGGGTTTATCAGAATTACGACAGTCGCTGCAAACAAAGCACAGCCGGTTGCCGGTGCAAACATTTTTGTTCGCAAGTATGATGGTGACACACTCATTTTCGAGCAACAGATTGTCACCGACTTTGACGGCTATGCCGATGCAATTGAGGTAGAAACACCTCCTCGTGCACTGTCTCTGCTACAAGAAAACACCGTCATGCCGTATGCAACCTACGATGTTTACGGCACGGCAGACGGATATCTGCCTATTTCAGTCAAAGGTGTACAGGTGTTTTCCGGCGAAACATCACTGCTGAGCTTAAACTTTGTGGCGGATTCAAGCGGTGTCGACTTAATCGACAACATAAACTCCGATATCGTAATACCGGTGCACACACTGTTTGACAGCAGTGGCGGCAGTAGCGCACCACCCGTTTCACTGACACCGATACCACGCGTACTACCACAACCCATAATTCCGCGCAAGATAAAGGTTCACCTCGGTGCACCTAACGACAGTGCAAGCGATGTAGAGATCGATTTTATCGACTATGTCAAAAATGTCGCTTCCTCAGAGATTTACCCAACGTGGCCGGAAGAGTGCCTTAAAGCCAATATACACGCCCAGATTTCCATTGCATTAAACAGAATTTACACCGAGTGGTATCTAAGTAAAGGCTATCCGTTTGACATAACCGGATCACCGTCATACGACCAGAAATACTTACATGGTCGTGATATTTATAATAGTGTCAGCGTCATTGCCGACGATATTTTCAACACCTACCTTCGTAAAAACAGCGGTGTAGAGCCGTTTTTTGCCGAGTACTGCGACGGAAATCTCGTCACCTGCCCCGGTATGAAACAGTGGGGCAGTAAGGATCTGGCGGAGGCCGGTTACAGCGCCATAAGAATACTGCGCTACTACTATGGCAACGATGTCGACCTTTACACCAACAACAACATACAAAGCGTCACCGACAGCTACCCCGGCACGGCGCTCAGGGTCGGCTCCTCCGGCGAGTCGGTGCGTACGATACAGCGCCAGCTCAACAGGATAACACAGGATTATCCGGCGTTTGACGAGCTTACGGTGGATGGCAACTTCGGCATCGGCACCGAGACGACGGTCAAACAGTTTCAGCGTCAGTTCTCGCTGACAGCGGATGGTGTTGTCGGCAAGTCAACATGGTATAAAATAAGTTACATATATGTATCCGTTAAAGATTTGGCACAGCTCACCACCGAGGGCGAACAGCCCACCGGCGAAGCCCCCGAGGGCGAATATGGCGGAACGGCACTCAGGGTCGGCAGTACCGGCGAAAAGGTTGCCGAGATGCAATACTATTTGCAGGAGATTGCGCAGTTCAACTCCGCCATACCGTCGATAACCTCCGACGGTATATTCGGTAATGCGACAGAGGCCGCCGTCGAGGCATTCCAGAGCGAGTACGGTCTTTCGGTCGACGGCATAGTCGGCCCTCAAACATGGGATGAAATATACAGTGTCTATAGCACCATCGAAGAGGACATAACGCCCCCCGGTGTCACCGACTCCAACGGATATCCCGGCACGGCACTGCGTCAAGGGGATCAAGGGGTCGCAGTCAAGTTGTTCCAGTTCTGGCTGTCGATAATCAGCTACAAGTATACAAGCGTGCCAAAAATCACAGCGGACGGTGACTTCGGTGCAGCAACCGAGGCAGCAGTGCGCGCATTTCAAAGTTATTTTAACCTCACTGCAGACGGCATTGTCGGTCCTGTGACATGGAACAAACTTTTTGAAGTGTACATCGCCACCGTCAATGCTCTAACCCCTCCCAACAACCGCCCGGGCACCTATCCCGGCATGGTGCTTCGGCAGGGCGACACCGGCATAGCGGTCAAGGAGTTCCAATTTTACCTGTTTATCATCTCCGCTTATTACACACCGCTTATCCCACAGATAGAGTATGACGGTCTGTTCGGCGCGGCGACCGAAACGGCGGTGCGCGCATTTCAAAAGGTTTTCTCGCTGTCGGTGGATGGTCTTGTCGGCCCAACGACATGGGAGGCGATTTACGTCAAATATAATAGTCTGCGCGACACCGACGGACTTGTACGAGCATTTTATGCCAGCGGTTATCCCGGCTACGACTTTATCGAGGGCGCAACCGGTCGGCAGGTGGAGGAGTTACAGTATAGACTTTTCTATATTGCGCAATTTTTCCCAACCATATTAGAGCCGTCAAGGGATGGGGTGTTTGGCGCGTCAACCAAGCTTTCGGTAATGGAGTTTCAGCGGCTTGCGCGTCTACCGGTGACCGGTGCTGTCGACGAGGCGACATGGAACAACCTGTTCCTTGCCTACGAGGCGCAACAGAGCAGCTACAACAAGGCATTTTACAACAGCGGCAGGTACAAAAACCCAGAGAACTATCCGATGTTCGTGTTAAAAGAGGGATCTCTCGGCGCGGCGGTATTGACATTACAACAGCGCATGGTGCTTATAGCCTCGCGGTACTGTATGCCGTTCTTTGTGCCGGAAAACGGCATATACGATGTACAGACAGCCGACGGCGTCTTGCAGTTCCAACTGGGACTTGACATACCGCAAACAGGAATAGTCGACCGTCTTACGTGGGAAAAGATATTTTCCATAGCATTGTAGGCGGAAACATAAAAATTACCGCTTTGGCTTGAAAAGTTTACAATGGGTGTGTTATAATTGTTGTGACAAAAAACAACAAAAAGAGAATTATATGTTTATAGCAGACACACATATTCACACCTACGTAAGCCCCGACAGCAAAGCACAGCTCGACGACATCCTCACCGGCGCAGTTGATGCCGGTGTGGGTGTCGTTGTCATTACCGACCACTGCGACTTAGAGCGAGTGGTAGATACGGATTTTTTTGACAGAATCGACGAAAGCTTCAAAATAACATGCGAATACCAGCAGCGCGCCGCATCAATGGGGGTGGAGCTTTTAACCGGCATAGAGCTTGGGCAAGGCATATACGACCCCGAGCTTACGGACAGAATATTGGCAAGTCATCCTTTTGATTTTGTCATCGCCTCGCTACATAACAACTATGAAAAATCGGAATTTTGTTGGGTGGATACAACAAAACTGGACACCGACAAATCAAAATTGCTAAAGGGCTATTTTGAGGATTTACTGTCGACGGTTGAAATGGGTTATGGCGACACATTGGCGCATCTGACATATCCGCTCAGATATTACATCAAGGCAAACATTCCATATGACATAAATGATTACATGGACAAAATCAAAGAGACAATGTCACTTTTAATACAAAAAGACATGTCACTGGAGGTCAATGCCGCAGGACTTCGCAGGCTGGATAAGGCAACACAACCGGATGCCGAACTTTTAAAGGTTTACTATAACCTCGGTGGTCGCAAGTTGACAATAGGTTCCGACGCGCATTACGGAAAAGATGTTGGTTCTCTGTTGCCAAAAGTGCACGACATGTTAAAGGAAATCGGGTTTAATTCAGCGGTCTACTACAAGCAAAGAAAAGCGGTAGAGTATGCTCTTTAGGTGAGGTTTTATCATGAAATGTAAAGTTTGCGGAAAAGAGTCAGGCAACTATGTATTGTGTTTTAACTGCAACAATAAGAAAAAAATGGTCTTGTAATTAAGTGTACAGAATGCGGATTGTGGCACGAAACGGACAAGCCATGCGCTGCCGCTGTGCCAAACAACGAAGTTTGTAAAAATGTTGCAACACAACCAGCCACCGAGACAGAAGATAACAAGAAATATCTGTATAACAAAAAGGGCTATGTTCTAACAAACACTGAAATGCATATTATCGTTGCATAAAAAATGTTCTGCCTGAGAGCTTATTGTTGACCGTTCAGTCAAATCTTGCTACCTTTATTGAGCGCACGGACGGTGCAAAGTTTCAAAATGAGCTTTACAGAAACGTGGACTTTTTAGTCACCGACACAAACTTTGCGCCACTAATTGTTATCGAGATAAATGACAAAACGCACGAGAGTAACTCACGCAGAGAGCGTGATGAAAAGGTAAGTAAAATTTGCCAAGAGGCAGGTGTGCCGATACTTACCTTTTGGACAGAAGATGTTGCAGATGAAGCCTTTATCGGCGACAGGTTAAAAGAGGTGTTAAACTCGTTGCCTGTAGGTCGTGTACACCATTTTGATGCCAATAAAAAGTCTGAGCCATCAAAAAAAAGTAAAAGCGGTTGTTATATCGCAACAAGTGTTTATGGCACGTACAGTTGCCCCGAGCTATGGGTTTTAAGGCGATTTAGAGATGAAAAGCTACTACAGAGCACGGTCGGATCGGTCGCGGTAAATTTTTATTATGCTGTGAGCCCGTCTATTGTGCGAACAATCGGGAAATTTAAGATTTTTAACCGAATGACAAAAAAGTTACTGGACAGCATCGTCGACCATTTACGGTCAAAAGGTATAAGTGACAATCATTACAACGATTTACATTAAAAAAGGAAAAAACTATGACCATCATGGACAGGCTCAGTTTAAAGGGTAAAAAAGCGTTTGTAACCGGCGGCGCGCGCGGTATCGGTAAAAGTGTAGCGCTTGCGTTTTGTGAGGCCGGTGCGGATGTCGCGCTAGTTGACAAGGACATTGAAGAGGCGCAAAAAACTGCGGCTCAGCTTAAGACACAAACCGGCTCGGACACGATAGCCCTATCGGCAGACATAACCTGCCCCGAACAGGTGCAAGAGATGACCGCGGCACTGCTTGCGCACTTTGGCCGCATTGACATAGCGCTTTGCAACGCCGGCATTTGCATTAACGCATCGGCGGAGGACATGAGCTTTGAGCAGTGGAAAAGCGTCATGGATGTCAACCTGACCGGCGTATTTCTGACAGCACAAGCCGCAGGCAAAGTCATGCTCAAGCAGGGTAGCGGTTCGATAATAAATGTAGCGTCGATGTCGGCACACATCGTGAACATCCCGCAAAAGCAGTGTGCTTACAACGCATCTAAAGCCGGAGTGGTTCAACTTACAAAATCCCTTGCTGTCGAGTGGGCAACAAGGGGCGTGCGTGTTAACAGCATAAGCCCCGGCTACACCGCAACAGAGCTTGTGACTGCATCAAAGACGCTGGAGCCGATGATACCGCAGTGGTGCGATCTTTCACCAACCGGCAGACTTGCAAAACCGGAGGAACTTCAAGGCATGTGTGTTTACCTTGCCAGCGACGCGGCATCCTTTACGACCGGTGGCGATTTTGTGGTGGACGGTGCTTTCACCGCAGTTTAATAACATCGTTAACCGCTCTGTAAACCATAAATGTCAAATGTTGCGCGGCCTGTGTCTTGTTCGAGGGTCAATCTGCACTGTCTTTAAATGAATTATACTGCTGTTCTGCTACAATTTTAAAAAGGAGCAAACTATGTCAAGTGTACCAACACCGCAACAAGCAAGAGAAATATTTGCAAAGCACAACACCGAACCGTTTCATACACTGCACAGCAACACTGTAGGCGCCGTTATGGGATATTTTGCCGGCGAATACGGCGAAGATGTGGATTACTGGACAAGTATAGGTATTCTGCACGATGTGGATTTTGGCAAATACCCCGACGAACACTGCAAAAAGTGCTTTGAATTGCTTTCGCAAGAGGACATTGACGAAAAGTTTATCCGCTCGCTTGCAAGCCACGGTTACGGCATTTGCAGCGATATAGAGCCGGAGGTTTTTATGGAAAAGGTGCTGTTTGCCACTGATGAGCTCACAGGTCTTATCGGTGCAGCGGCGCTTATGCGACCCTCAAAGAGTGTGTCGGATATGGAGCTTAAATCGCTCAAGAAAAAATTCAAGGACAAGCGCTTTGCCGCCGGTTGTGACCGTGATACCATTGCAAAGGGCGCGCAAAACCTTGGTTGGTCGCTAGACGAGCTGCTGGAGAGAACACTTACCGCCATGAAAGCGGTTGAGGGTTAAAATAGTCCGTTAAAATAACCACCATTCACCTTTGGTCCTTAGCCCCACATGTTTTGCACGTGGCTAATAGGCTAAATGTCCACTTGACAGTCCTGCATCGCTTTTTAAGTTAATTGACATTCCAATAGAACTTTGCAAAGTGCATGTCACACGTATGGAATTTTGGTCAGCTTACACAAAGAGCTGATGTATAACAGAGCACTACCCCCTGCCAATGGCGGGGGTAGTGCTCTGTTATAGTGCAATTACCTAAATTACGATTTTGTCGAAGCGTGGTAGATAAGCGAACTGTCATTTTCCACCGGACGCGCCTGTCCACTCTCAGCTTCTTCATGCGCCATTTCATGCTGACCGTCACTGCTGTCTTTACGGAACAGGAATGCGCCCACAACTATCTGCGCTATGCCAACAATGGCAAACACAATGCTCCATATATCAAAGAAAATCATCGGTTGCGTAAAGTCCTGCGTTATTATAAGCAACACTATTGCAAAGATAAACAAAAGGGTGCTGACAACCAAAAGCTTTTTGCGTTTTGTGAAGTGTTGCTCCTCCTGAACGGTGCCGTTTTCTTTTTCTTCACGGTCTTTATCTTTCTTTCTGCGCACAAAGTATACTATCATGAGCACAAAGGCAAGAACCGTCATCAATAGATCAAACAGGCTCCACGCGCCGCCCGTTTCCTCGA
>CAYJFU010000016.1:26654-37862 GCA_964369445.1 uncultured Oscillospiraceae bacterium
TGCCACCGACAGAACCATCATCATACAGAATTTCAAATTCATGTTCACCGTCGCTGAGGGAGGCTATAAGCGTGGGAAGTATCGAAACTATGCCGTCCTCGACCGTATACTGGCTGGGGTCAATGCTTGCGCCGTTTATCTTGACATCGTTGGGCACTACACCGGGGCGATTTGTGTCAATATCAAGTCCGCCCTCGGGGGTAACCTGCACACCGGGGCCGCCTGTGCCACCGTTTCCATCGGAGTCACCTGTGCTACCTGTTGCACCTGAGGTATCTTCATCGCCATCAACGCCGGGGATAATTCCGGACGAAGAACCGGAATTTGCAGCGGAAGATGATGTAGCGGAAGTTATGCTGTCACTGTCGTCAGAGTCGTCTGTGCCGGGCAAAGTTGTCCCACTGCTCGAAGATGTCGCCGCAGAACTGGAGCTTGCCGTTGAGGCTGGAGTAGACGAACTGGTTGTGACTGTCGGAGTGCTGGAACTTACCGGTGGTATTACGATTGGGGGGGTGGTGGTTGTGCTAGAAGAGCTTGCATCTGGATTAGATGAACTTGATGAACCGTCGTCCGGATTTGTCGTGTCGGCGCCCGTGATTGTGTAGTTAGCGGTGGGAACAAAAGATATATCATAGTTTTTTGCGTCCGGCATAGCCAGTATCGCAATTTTCATTGTCGGGTCGAGATTTTCCCACTTGACGGTGTAGCCGCCAACAGTTACATTGTTCGGTGCGTGACCGCTGTATGTTGGATTTGCCGTTGAGGGCTTGAGGTTGTCACCACTTATAACGTTTTTGTAGTAGAGGGAGGCTGTAGGTAGTGTCTCCCCTACCTTTAAGGTTGTCTTGTCAAGTTGAACGCCGATTTCAGCCGGACGTTTTGTTATCGTAACCTTGACGGTTGTTGGGTAGGTGGTTGTGCTGCCATTTGGTGTAAATATAACATCCCTATCCACCTGACCGGTTGCGTCGGTTATGTTTTGACCTGGAACAAACTCAAAGGTGCCGGGGGTCGGTACACCGTTTATCGTGACGGAGCCTGTGATTTTTCCGTCCTCTAAAGGCTTGCCGTCATATTCCTTTTGTATCGGGTTGGTGGTTATGCTTACTGAGGGTGTAGTAGGAGGGGTTGTGCCGCCGGTATCGGGGTTGCTGTCGAAATAGACTTTTATATATGTGTTTGGTTTGTAAACTGTGTCAACATCTGTCAAGTTATAGTCTAAACCTGTGGTTTTCCCGGTGACATGGTTGTCAGGATGAAACTCCGTTGTACTACTCCAAGTGCCATGGTCAACCTTTGCACCGGCAGCAGCATCTATAGCGCCTAATATAGTTGGATTATTCGAGGTAGTGGTGTTATTTCCAAACATATAAAGTGCACTTGTCTTTGCATCTCCGGGGTTTACAAACACCGATCCTCCAACAGCATAAAAATTGTAACTTACTGCTGTTGCGGTTCCGCCGTATAAATTAATACCCGTGGAAACTCCGCGACCATGAAATGAAACCGCTGTCGCATTTGTACCCGGATAAACTGCAATACTTCCATATACGCCTGACCCGCTGTGCTCTCTGCTCGGACCGACAAAAGTACCGTTGAAAATGTTTTCAGCACGAAGTGTTGCGTCACTTGTTGTGCCGTTTGCGCCAAGTGTAACCGCACCAAACACACCATGACCGGCTTCTACTGTCCCGTACGCCTTAACAGCGCCACTGTTTATCTGTAAATTCCCATTTACCTGTATACCTGTCGTGCCGGTAACGTCAAGCGATGCACCAAAAGCGTTTATCACCATATTGCCTGCCGTGAGAAGTCCGACTCCACCGGCATTGTTTATAATATTAGTGCCGACAACATTTACCGTCACCGGCGATGTTTCGGTCAGTGCGATACCACCTGTAACATTCGCATTTTCCAGCGTTAAAACTTTTGTGGTCGCGTCAAAGTTTACTGTGCCGCTATTGACGATAAAACTGCTTGCATCATACGCAAACGTACTAAATGGTAACACCATACAAAGTAAAGCAAGTGTTAGGGTTAGGGTAACTATTTTTTTCAACATATTTTACTCTCCCAAAATACCGTTTTCACCTCAAAAAGACAACAAAAAAAACCTGCTTTGTTTTGTGTAAGATACATTACAAAACTAAAGCAAGTTAAATTATCGTCTTTTTTTATTGATGTAATTATATAAAAATTGTCACAAGTTGTCAACCTTTTAACTACATGATTTTTTATGCATAATAACTATAAAAAATTTATTATCTGCATTTATTATAACTATGTGTCTAATTATTTTTTCAAAAAAGGTGATTTATGACAATGTTTAAAGGTTTTCAATTTTGAAATTTTTGTGAATTTTTTCACACGCTGGTTTTTTATATATTTGTGCGCTCGCACAATTCAAAAACTGGACACACATCACAATGAGCCTTGCGTGCCGTGCATATCTCACGACCGAACATGACAAGCCTGTGACAGAAATCACTGCCCTCTTGCGGCTCTATTATCTCCCACAGTTGCTTTTCCACCTTGTGCGGTTCCTTTGCGTTTACAAGTCCCAGGCGATTCGTTATACGTATGCAGTGGGTATCGGTCACGATGGCGGGCAGACCAAACACGTCACCTCTTATGAGGTTCGCTGTTTTACGGCCCACACCGGCAAGTGCAAGCAGGCTGTCCATGTCCTGCGGCACCTCGCCGCCGTGGCGATCACAAAGTTGCTGTGCACACAGTATAAGGTCGCGCGCTTTGGAGTTAAAAAAGCCAGTCGAACGAATCAGCGTACATAGTTCCTCTGTGTCTGCCTGCGCCATGTCCTGCGGTGTCGGGTAGCGTTCAAACAGCGCCGGTGTGACAATGTTGACGCGTGCGTCGGTACACTGTGCCGCAAGCCGTACTGCGACAAGCAGATGATAGGGGTCGACATGTTGCAAACTGCACTCCGGAAGTGGGTAATAAGCCTTTAGGCTCTCGACGATGCTTTTTGCCTGCTTTTTTAAGTTGTTACTTTTTTTCATTTTATACCACCGCAATTTGATTGATTGGAGGGTGGACAATTGCGTCCGATTTGACTTTTTGTGTTTCTTAATCCCCCCCTCCGGAGGGGGATAAGAAACACCGGTTGCCGCTAAACCAACTCTTTATGTCCACTCCCCTTGATTTTTCACATATTTTATCATATAATAAGGAAAAACACAAACAAATTTAGGAGAATGTATGTATAAGGATTTTTTTGATGCCGGCGCTTTTCTTGCGGATATCGACAGCGAAATAGCTCAGGCTATAGATGCCGAAAGTGCACGTCTGCGCGATGGTATTGAGCTTATTGCATCCGAAAACGTCGTCTCTCCCGGTGTGCTCGCCGCGGCCGGCAGTGTACTTACCAACAAATACGCCGAGGGCTATCCAGGCAAGAGATACTACGGCGGTTGTATCAACATCGACACCATCGAGAGTATTGCAATCGAGCGCGCAAAGGCGCTTTTCGGTGCAGAGCACGCAAATGTTCAGCCACATTGCGGTGCAAACGCCAACAATGCCGTCTACTTTGCATTTTTAGAGCCGGGTGACACCGTGCTGGGACTTTCACTGTCGCATGGCGGTCACCTGTCGCACGGTCTACCTATTAATATATCGGGCAAATACTATAACTTTGTGCCCTACACCGTCGATGAGAACGGCTACATCGACCACGACCTGCTCGCAAAACTCTGTGCTGAGCACAAGCCTAAAATGATCGTCGCCGGTGCGTCGGCTTATCCGCGCACCATCGACTTTGCAAAGTTCCGTGAGCACGCCGACAGCTGTGGCGCACTGCTGTTTGTCGACATGGCGCACATTGCCGGTCTTGTCGCCGCAGGTGTGCACCCCTCGCCGTTCCCCTATGCCGACATCGTATCCACCACCACGCATAAAACGCTGCGTGGCCCTCGCGGCGGCATGATTTTCTGCAAGGAGCAGTACGCAAAGGACATCGACCGCGCCGTTTTCCCAGGCACGCAGGGCGGTCCGCTTGAACACATCATCGCCGCAAAGGCTGTCTGCTTTAAAGAAGCCGCTTCGCCGGAGTTTAAGCTATATCAACAGCAGGTCGTTAAAAACGCCGCGCGACTTGGCGAAAAACTGCTTGAAAAGGGTGTCAACCTTGTGTCCGGCGGTACCGACAACCACCTGTTGCTCCTCAACCTGATAGGCTCGGGTTGCACAGGCAAACTGTTGGAGGCGCGCCTTGACGAAGTCGGCATACCCGGCAACAAAACCCCCGTGCCAACCCCCCCAGAAAACCCGTTTGTGACCTCCGGCGTGCGCATCGGCACACCTGCCGTCACGACACGCGGCTTTAAAGAGCCTGAAATGGACAAACTGGCGGAGTTGCTTGCACTGTGTATCAAGGACTTTGACAACAGCAAGGACTACGTCAAAGTCGAGGTCAAAAAGCTGTGTGACTCTTTCCCTCTCTATGAATAGCGCACCACTTGCCGAGCTGTTACGCCCCACATCGCTGGACGATGTGTTCGGACAAAAGCACATACTTTCAAATGACAGCATATTGCGCAAGGCACTGGACAGCGGCAGACGGCTTAATCTTATATTTTACGGCCCACCCGGTACCGGCAAAACCACCGTTGCGCGCATCATCGCAAACGGCGCAAACCTGTCGCTACACACGCTTAACGGCACGTCCTGCGGCACTGCGGACATAAAACATGCCATAGCCGATGTCGGCACACTTTCCGGCACGCAAGGGGTACTGCTTTACATCGACGAGATACAGTACCTCAACAAAAAGCAACAACAATCGCTGCTGGAGTCGGTGGAGAGCGGCGACATCACCCTTATCGCCTCCACGACGGAGAACCCTTATTTTTACGTGTACGGCGCACTGCTGTCGCGGTGCAGTGTGTTTGAGTTTTTACCGCTCACCACCGACGACATAGCGCAGGGGCTTACAAACGCACTGAAAAAGCTCGGCACCGACACGGTGTTCGAGGAGGGGGCGCTGACAAAACTTTGTGCCGGCAGTTCGGGGGATATGCGCAAGGCGCTGACCTCGTTGTCACTGCTACTTTCCACCGGCGAGAGCGTCATAACGACAGACATGGTGACACAGCTGACGCGCTCCTCTTCCGGCAGTTACGACAGGGATGGTGACATTCATTTTCGTCTGTTATCGGGACTGCAAAAATCCATACGCGGCAGTGACGAAAATGCCGCACTGCACTATCTTGCGCGGCTTATTGATGCCGGCGATATCATTTCCCCCATAAGACGACTGCTGGTCATATGCAGTGAAGACATCGGTCTTGCCTACCCACAGGCGATGCCTATCGTCAAGTCACTGTGCGACAGTGCATTGCAGATAGGTCTGCCTGAGGCGAGAATTCCCTTGGCAGAAGCGACGATTTTTCTTGCGACCGCCCCAAAGTCCAATACGGCATACGTTGCGCTTGACCGTGCCATGCAGGACGTAAAACAGGGCGGCTACGGTGATTTTCCGCGACACCTTGACAACCTGCAACAGGGCAAAACCGCACCGGCTTATCTCTATCCGCACGGCTACAAAAACAACTATGTCGAGCAACAATACCTGCCCGACGGCATAAAGGACAGGATTTATTACGAGTTTGGGGATAATAAAATAGAGCAGGCGGCAAGAGCTTATTGGAGCAAAATTAAATAATTTACGGAGGACACATGCCATTTTATTTTATCGACGCAGGATTTTTATACTTCGCGTTGCCGGCGCTTATATTTGCGCTTTTTGCGCAGTTTAAGGTGCGCTCGACATTTAACAAGTACAGCCAGGTTCGCATACACCGCGGTTTCACCGGTGAGCAGGCCGCAAGGGCAATCCTTGACAGCGAGGGTCTGCACGACGTGCGTATCGAACACATCCCCGGAGAGCTGAGCGACCACTACGACCCACGCGACAACGTCATACGTCTGTCGGACAGCGTGTACAACAGGGCGAGCATCGCCGCCGTGGGTGTCGCCGCGCACGAGGCAGGTCACGCACTGCAATACGCAAACCACTACTTCCCCATCAAGGTGCGAACCGCCATACTGCCGGTGACGCAAATAGGTTCGACGCTTGCCATGCCGCTTATATTATTAAGCCTTATATTTCCGGCTTTTGCGGCGCTGTTTGACATTGGTCTTATATTGTTCACGGTTGTGGCGATATTTCAGCTTATAACGCTACCGGTGGAGTTTAACGCGTCAAATCGTGCCGTCAAGGCGCTCGCCGAGGGCAACTATGTCGATGACGAGGAGCACCGCGGTGTTAAAAAAGTACTGTCCGCCGCCGCCATGACATATGTCGCGGCACTTGCAACTTCTATTGCTACAATACTGCGACTTTTGATGCTGCGCAACCGAAATTGACCTTGTTAACACATTCCTATTCACCTCCTCCGCCGACAGTTGGGGAGTAAACAAAAACCGAAAGGGGGCGTCTTGCAACATGTTAACACGCGGCGGGCAGCCTGCAACATACTTTTGCGGGCCACCGACGGTGCTTACGCACAGCTTTTGTTACAAAAGCACCACGACTGCGACGCGCGTGATATCGCTTTTATAACGACGCTTGTTTACGGCACGCTCGAAAAGCTTATTTTGCTAGACGCGGTGCTGTCACAGCATGTTAAAGGCGGTGTTAAAAAGCTTGACAAGGAGGTCGCTTGCGTTCTGCGCATAGGTGCTTATCAGATACTTTTCATGGACAGCGTGCCGGAGTTTGCGGCGGTAAAAGAAAGTGTTTCGCTCTGTCGCTCCTATAAAAAGTCCAGTGCCGCCGGACTTGTCAACGCGGTACTGCGCAAGGTGCGCACGACACCGATACCGAATAAAGAGCATGTAAAATACTGCGTGCACCCCGATATACTTAAGATATGGAAAACCGATTACCCCTTGCAGTGGGAGCGCATAGCAAAAGGCATACAAAAACGACCGACTCAGACGATAACAGTCAACGTCGCCCTAACCGATGAGCAATCTCTCACCGAGCTGTTAACCAAGCAGGGTTTTGCCGTGCGGCGTGGTGCGGTCGAGGGCACACTTTTATGTGATGGCGGCGCACTGACACGTTGCGTGGAATTTGAGCAGGGTCTTTTCTATTTGATGGGCAGTAGCTCGACATTCGCGGCGGCGGTGTGCATTGCGCAAAAACCCGAAAGCGTTTTGGATTTGTGCGCCGCACCCGGTGGCAAAACCGCTTATATGGCGATGCGTTGCAAAGCTGTCACCGCGGCGGAACTACACCCGTCAAGGGTGCCGCTTATCGGTTCGCTTTGCGAGAGGTTGCGGCTTTCAAACGTCACCGCCGTGCAAAATGACGCAACAAAGGGGGCACCAGAGGGCGAGTTTGATGCTGTGCTTTGTGATGTGCCATGTACAGGCACCGGTGTGCTTGCCAAAAAGCCGGAACTCCGCCACCACACACCCCCAACAGCGGAGGTTGCAAAGGTTCAGTCTGAAATACTTGACGTTGCGGCAACCGCCGTCAAGGTCGGTGGTCACATTACATATTCCACCTGTGCCCTTTCAAGGGCGGAAAATGACCAACAGGTTAAAGCCTTTTTGCACCGTCATGAAAATTTTTCTCTTGAAAAGATACCGCTCGATATACCTGAACTATGCGAATCGGACGAGGGCAGTATAACTTTTTTCCCTGACGGTGAAATTTTTGATGGTTTTTATATAGCATTTTTGAAAAAAATGTGGTAGAATGAGATGTCAATGTTAAAAAAAGAATTGTTATCGTTCACTTCAAATCAGCTTGAACATGAGTTGTCGCGTTTAGGACAACCTAAATATCGCGCGACACAGCTGTTTGACTGGTTACACGGCAAGAGAATTGACGATATTGACAAGGCAAGCAACCTGCCGTCATCATTGCGCGAGCGGTTGCACGAGGAATTTTCATTTGAGTATCCTCGCATAATAAAACAGTTGCAGGACGCTGAGGGCACGCAAAAGTTTCTTTTGCGCTATGCTGATGGCAACGCGGTTGAGGCGGTGCTCATGCACTATCGTGATTGGGACAGTCTATGTATCTCGACACAGTTCGGTTGTAAAATGGGGTGCACATTTTGCGCCTCCACCGGCATTGATTTTATCCGCAACATGACGACGTCAGAACTGCTGTCACAGGTGTACACTATAGCCTCCCTGTGCGAGCGCCCACCAAAGCGATTGGTACTTATGGGTGTCGGTGAACCGCTTGACAACTACGACAACGTTGTTGATTTTTTGCGTTTACTCGGTGATGAAAAAGGCTACAATATAAGTATGCGAAATGTAAGCCTGTCCACCTGCGGTATAATACCCAAAATTGAGCAACTGATGGACGAGGGGTTGCCGCTGACGCTTTCCATTTCTCTACACCGTACAACGCAGGAGACAAGGGCGCAGGTCATGCCGATTGCAAATGCCTATGACCTAACTTCTCTCATAGAGGTTTGCAAACGCTACGAGCATACGACAGGTCGGCGCATATCCTATGAGTATGCTGTTGTTGCCGGTGAAAATGACACCCTGCAAGACGCAAAGCGACTGGCAGATCTTTTACGTGGCAGTGCCGCACATGTTAATCTTATACCGCTTAACTCGGGTGATGACACCCACAGGCATGGCTTTGCGGCAAAGCAGTTTTTACAGTTACTGGAGCGCGAGGGCTTATCCGCCACTGTCAGGAGAACGCTCGGTGCCGACATTGATGCCGCGTGCGGTCAGCTTAGGCGTAGTTATGACGCATGATGCAAGCGCCATTATACAATTTTTCTTGATGTAGCAAATTTCACTCAACTTGAAGAAATTAGTTTTACATTTTCGGCCTATCTTGCTTTATCGCTCATAAAAAAATTGACAAAACATAATGTCAAATAAAATCTAGTTAAAAAAACAACATATGTAGGTGACAGGCATTGATTATTGCAGGCAAAACCGATACCGGTTGCGTAAGAAAGGAAAATCAAGATAACTTCCGCGCAGGGCGACTGTCCTGCGGTGTTTCCTTTGCATTTGTCTGTGATGGCATGGGTGGAGCGCTTGGTGGCAGATACGCCAGCGCAATGCTGTGCAGTCTGCTTGAGCAGGACTTTTATTCCGCACTGCCCGGTTGCAAGTCCTCAAATGACATCAAAGAGCTTATGCTGTCCTCCCTCACCGAGGGCAACGAGGTTGTCTATCGCGCAGGTCAAAACGACGAGCGCAAAAAAGGTATGGGCACCACCGCCGTCGCGTGCGTCGTTACCGACACAAAACTGCACATTGTCAACGTCGGTGACAGCCGCTGTTATATACTGCGCAACGGTGTGTTGCGCCTTCTGACACGTGACCACTCCATCGTACAGGAACTTGTCGAGTGTGGCTCACTTTCGCAGGAGCAGGCAAAACGTCATCCACAAAAAAACCTTATTACACGTGCCGTGGGCGTTGCGTCCTCCATTGAACTGGACTACAGCGAGTACGAAATTTCCCCCGGCGACATGCTACTTTTATGCAGTGACGGACTGACAAACTGTGCCGATGAGTCGGCGATACAGGTTGTACTGCAAAACAGTCCGTTTTACGATATAACCGACAAGCTTGTTAAGCTTGCAAAAACAGGAGGCGGACTTGACAACATAACCGCCGTGGTCCTGTCGGTTCCCATAACAGTGAGGTAGAAATTGATATCGGATATACTCGGAAAAACACTTGATGAGCGCTACCAAATACTCACACTTCACGGTGTGGGTGGTATGGCAAACGTCTACAAAGCAACCGATCTTGAGGCCGGTAGATTTGTGGCGGTCAAGATACTGCGTGATGAATATCTTGACAACCCCGAACTTGTGCGCCGCTTTAAGAACGAGAGCAAGGCAATATCACTGCTCGACCACGACAACATCGTCAAGGTTTTCGACGTATCGGTGTCGGATGACGTACAGTATATTGTTATGGAATTTATCGAGGGTATGCCGCTGTCGGAATACATCGAAAAGTGTGATGGCAAGTTGACCTACAAGGTTGCCGTCTACTTTGCCGAACAGATACTGTCTGCACTGTCCCACGCACACGAAAAAGGTGTGGTGCACCGTGACATAAAACCGCAAAACATTATGCTTATGGAGGACGGCAAAGTCAAGGTTATGGACTTTGGCATAGCGCGTCTGTCGCGCAGTGACTCTCGCACCATAACGGAAAAAGCCATCGGTTCGGTACACTATATCAGCCCCGAGCAGGCAAAAGGCGACGTCACCGACCCAAAAGCCGACATATATTCCGTCGGCATCATGCTGTACGAAATGCTTACCGGCATACTGCCCTTTGAAGCGGACAGTGCCGTCAGTGTCGCCATAAAGCAGATAAGTGACACTGCCATAAAGCCTCGCGATGTCGAACCGTCCATCCCCGAGCCGCTTGAAGAGATAATTTTAAAGGCAATGGCAAAGGAGCCGCAAAATCGCTATCAATCAGCGCCTTCCATGCTTGCGGATTTGGCGGAATTTAAGCGAAACCCCTCTATAAAGTTTGAGTACACCTACCTTAACGATTACGAACAGACAAAGTTTATCGACAAGGTTACAACAAGAAAGGTCGAGCGACCAAACCCGACTGCAAAGGAAAATATTGTGGCCGCAAAAAAGAAACCGAAAAAAAAGAGCAGTGTATTGTTGCCGGTCATGCTGGGGCTTGCAACGGCATTTGCCGTTGGTTGTGCTGCCCTTGTCTATTTGATATTCAACATGTCCGGCAGCCCGCTTTTTGTGTCGTTTGACGATGTTGAGCTTCCAAACTTTGTCGGTCAATCTTCAGAGGATCTTCGATCAGAATACAGTTTCCGCTTTTTGGTTGAGGAAGTGTACAGTAACGAGTACCCTGTGGGTACCGTTGTAAATCAGGTTCCAAAACCACCGAAAACGGTAAAGGAAAACGCACAGATAACGTTGCAGGTAAGCAAAGGAGTTGAAATAGTCACGCTACCCGAGTTGTATGGCATGAAAAAGGCCGATGCGGAAGTTGCGCTCAGGGATTTGGGGTTAAGTGTCACGACGGAATATATCGTCGATGAGAGTGAGACGGTGCCCTTTGGCTATGTTATAAGCTCCGAACCGTCGGTTGGCACCGAGCTGTCCAGTGGTAGTACCGTTACACTTTTTGTTAGCTCGGTATCGCTGTCCAACGAGACAACGGTGCCGCAGATTACGGGTCTGTCTCAGG
>CAYJFU010000017.1:0-4307 GCA_964369445.1 uncultured Oscillospiraceae bacterium
GCTCTCGCCGGTCAGCGCCGCCTCCTCGATTTGCAAACTGCCGCAGTCGGTTATGCGCGCGTCGGCAGGGATGGCATCGCCGGCCTCGATGACAATAATGTCGCCGACGACCAGCTCAGCGCTCTTAACTACCACCGGCGCGTCGTCACGTATGACAGTACACTCCGGCGCGGTCATGTTTTTAAGCGCCTCGATTGCCTGTTCCGCCTTGCTCTCCTGATAGACACCCAGCACGGCGTTTATTACAACCACTATTAAAATAATGAGTACATCGGCATGAAAAGCGCCGTCCAGTACCGACGTAAGCCCCGACACAGCCGCCGCCGCAAGTAGAACCAGCGTCATCGGCTCGCCCAGTTGTTTTAGCACGCGCTTTAAAAGCGGTTCGGACGGTTTGTGTGTCAGTTCGTTCGCACCGTTTTGAACAAGCCTGTCAAGCGCCTGTTGACGCGTTAATCCATGCTCTGACGTGCCGAGCTCTTTTGTGACGTCTTCGGCACTGTGCTTATAATATTCCATTCTTCACCATTAACAATGTGTTATGCTCGATATTATAATATTATATCACAAAATGTTGTTGACGGTCAATATTGGAGTAAAAAAAGGTTTGTGCTATCTTAAATGTGAAAACCGATGGCGGAAAATGGTGGTATTTGCGTTTGCATACACCTAATCCACCTTGATAAAAGACCTTGTAAAAGTATAGAAAAGTTCTTGACTGGGTTTGTACTCTTTTATTTTGGGCACAAATGTTTTGTCAAACTCCTCGACTTTTGTCTCGTCGACTTCGTGCGCCGTACTACCGTAAAATGTCCACTTTTTACCGGAAAGCACACCGGGCACAAGCTCTTTGACAAGCATACCTGTCGGCACAACACCGCCCTCTAGGCTGACATCGTACCTGCAAGCGTTCTTAAACCCATGACAAAAGTAGTTGTGCGGTGCACCGAAGATAACCACTGTGTCATAACCGTGCCTTTGCGCCGCTGTAAAGGAATGTTCAAGTATCTTTCTGCCATATCCTCGGCGTTGATATTTAGGATCGACGCTCAAAGGTCCGAACGACAAGACGGCCTTCTTATGCCCGTCCCCGCTGACAAGCGTGGTTTTTGTATACATAACATTTGCGACAATCTCGCCGTCTTGCTCCATGACAAAGGACAATTCCGGCAAAAAGTCCTCATGGTTTCGCATTTGGTTTACAAGGTAGTGCTCGTCGCAACCCGGAACCTGAACGTTCCAAAACGCTTCCCTTGTAAGCTCTTCCACTTTTCTGTAATCTTGTATGCTCTCGTTTCGTACAACCACAATTACTCCTTTGTCTTTTCGCCGCGAGCCTCTACTGCACCACTACACAATCCACTCGCACAGCGTTTGTGTTCTCTACCTGTAGGTCGGTGCCTGCTGTTACACCCTCACCGCGCGCTACATTGGCAAGCATAGCCACCACTGCCTGCGCTGTGGCACTCGGATCGTCCAGTATTGTGCCCGACATATGTCCGTCGGAGACCGCCTGTACCGCTTCGGGTATGGCATCAATGCCGTAAACCATGGGAGTGTCGGTTTGTTGTGTGTATGCTTTTGCAGCGCCCAGCGCCATGCTGTCGCTACCTGCGGCAAGCACTTCTGCCTGCGGAAATTCCGTCAGCCAGTCGGTGGCAAACTGCATTGCCTGTCCCTCGTCCCAGTTTGCGCTCTGCTGTGCCAGCACCTCAATGTTTTCCTCGCCAAGACCTGCTAATAAAGTGGTTGCGCGCAGTTCCGCAAGCGGATTGCCCTGCTCGCCGGTCAGCACTAACAGCTGAATTTTACCGTCACCGTTTTTGTCGATGTTTTGTGAGGTGAAGTGCTCGCTGATAAGTTGTGCCTGCGCTTTGCCGGCATCCTCTTGCGATACACCGGCATACCACACACCCGAAAACTCGCTTAACACCTCAGCGCTAGGCTCCTGCCCGAAAAACACGAGCGGTACCATCGCCTGTGTCGCTAACTCACACACCGAACGTGCCGACTGCACATCTGCAAGGCTGACAGCAAGCGCTGTTGCGCCCTCAGCAAGCAATTCGTTTATATTATTAAGCTGAAACTGCGCATTGTCCTCGGCATCCGTTACCTTTATAAGCAGACTGTCGTCCTGCTCGTCAAGTCGTTTAAACTCATCGTGCACGAATGACATGTAGTTGTCATCGAATGTGCTCATTGACACACCTATTGTAACAGGCGCTTTTACTTCCGACTGCGAAGAACTGTCGGGGATGGATGAGCTTTGTTGTTGCTGTGAACATGCTGTCAGCGTAAACGCCATGACAATAATCAGTGCAACGATACCACTGCAACGTCTTGTTAAAATCATAAATTTTACCTATATCACCGGTGCTTCATCAATAACCGTGTACATTTCACGCGCCGCGTCCTTGCGGACATTGTCCGCTACCTGTTCCGCCCTTACTTTAAGGGTGCGGTCTCCGAAGGTCACCTCTATTATATCGCCGACCTTGACCTGATAGCCGGCCTTGACTGTCTTGCCGTTAACGGCAATGCGCCCAACATCTGCCACCTCGTTTGCAACGGTTCGGCGTTTTATCAGTCTTGTCACCTTTAAGTATTTATCTATCCTCAACTTGCCCTCTTATCGTTATAAAAAGTTATCAGGACGATTAAACCGTGTCGGAAATGCATCCCGTCGGCATCGTCCTGATTAATTTTGCGTAACATGCATCGCTAAATGCTATTTTACAGCATCCTTAAGCGCTTTGCCTGCCTTGAAAGCCGGAGCTTTTGTTGCGGCAATTTCAATCTTTTCCTTTGTGCGGGGATTTAAGCCGGTACGTGCCGGACGATCGCGAACTTCAAATGTGCCAAAGCCGACAATAGATATTTTATCACCCTGCTTGAGTGTTTCGCCTACTGTCTCGATAAAGGCGTTAACTGCAGCTTCAGCGTCTTTTTTCTTAAGGCCGGTCTTGTTTGCTATGCTAGCAACAAATTCTACTTTTGTCATTTTTACAGTTCTCCTTGATTTTTAAAATATTATCTCAGAGTGTTTCTCTGTGATTACTCGGTTACTTTTTTAGCAGTTTGCCACAGCTGTTCCAGTTGATGCTCTGTCAAACTGTCAAGTGACACACCCTGTGCACTTGCCAACTCATGCGCTTTTACAACCCTGCGCGTAAACTTGTTGCAGGCCTCCATCAGGCACAGTTCCGGATCGGTTTTTAACAGCCGTGAGACGTTGACCGCAGAAAACAGCATGTCTCCAAGCTCCTCATCGGGTCGCTCGCCGTTTTGAAGTGCTTTGCGCAGTTCCGCTAGCTCTTCCTGTAACTTTTCAAGTGCCTGCTCGGCATCCTTAAAGTCGTAGCCGGTGGATTTGGCCGTCTTTTGCACCTTCTTTGCGTACATCAGCGCCGGCAAGGAACGTGCAATGCCCTCAAAACTGTCGGCAATATTATTCTGCCCCTTTTCAGCCTTTTTAAGCTCTTCCCAGTTTTTTAGCACATCATCGGTGCCGCTCACCTGTGTGTCGGCGAAGACATGTGGATGCCTGTAGATAAGCTTTTTGCAGATACCGTCGCACACATCGTCGATACCGAACACAGCTTGTTCGCTCTCCATCTCGGTGTGCAGTGCTACTTGCAGTAAAAGGTCGCCCAGCTCCTCTTTGAGCATATCACTGTCGCCGGCATCTATCGCATCGAGCACCTCATAGGATTCCTCTATGAGGTTGTGCGTTATGCTGTCGTGCGTCTGCTCCATGTCCCAACTGCAACCGTGCTCTTTATCGCGCAGGATACGCACAAGTTTTATCAGGTCATCAAAGTTGAAGCTCTCTTTTTTGGCAAATTCTAAAATACATTTTTGTGTCATATATGTCATTTTACTTTAATTTGAACATAAAATCAAGAGGTTTTGGCAATTTTTTAAAAAAAGGTAATAATTGCAGGTCCTGTTTTCGCAAAACGCGTATAATCGGCACTATCATCAAGAATACAACGACCGAAACACCGATGCTTAAAAACACACCATACCGCCCAAGTTTGTCGCTGATATAGTGTTGTGTGGCAAATGCCGCAAGAGCGCTTATGCCGCCACCTGCAACCGCCCTTGATGTCATGTCAAGCAGGTGCAGATTAAACCCCGTCACCCTGCTGAGTGTAATGCCGGACAACACGACAAGCAATCCGTAACATATCAGCGTGGCATATGGTGCGCCTTGTATATTTAACTGCGGTCTTGCGACAAGTACCATGTTAAGCGTAAACTTTACGGCGGCACCGATAAGCATAAGCTTTACCGGCAGATCGGGG
>CAYJFU010000017.1:4317-23508 GCA_964369445.1 uncultured Oscillospiraceae bacterium
CCCAGTGCCTGCATGACAGCGTTTAACGGTATTAGTATTGCCACAAAAAACGCCGCAAAACCTAAAATTGTCAGCATCGGTGCGGCTATTGCAATTTCCTGCTCACGCGTAGGGTACAAAAGCCGCAGTATAGGCTCAGCAAGTGCCGCAACACCAAAGCCTGCCGGCGCGGCGAGCAATGCCGTAAAGCGCATGACCGTCTCGATGGCATTTTTGAGATTTTTGCTATCTCCACGGCCGGCATATGTAGTCACGACAGGTATCACGCTTATACCGAGCGCAACGGTAAGCGACGGCACAAGATGAAAGACGGACATCGCAACGCCGGAATAACTGCCGTACAAAAAGTTTGGTATCTCTTGCGGCGGCTTTGCCTCAAGGTTAAGGGCGGGGTAGGAGCTGTAAAATGCGTCGGGGGAGTGTTCGAGTATCTGCTCCAGATGCGCCATGATAGTCGTGAGGTCGATAAGCGAGGTAAGATTTATGACGACAGCGGACAGCGCCACCGGAAACGCTATGGCAACAAGGCTTTTGAGATGTGCAACATCATACCGACCGCCCAGATAACAGCGGCGCGACGTTATCAGCAGGTAGACAAGCCCCACCAAATTTGACAGCGACACACCGGCAATCGCGGCGGCGGCGGCTAGCGGAGTTATGGCAGACAGTGCCTCACGTGTCGATGGGTAAACGGTACCCAGAACCATATGGGTGTCGGAATAAACATTTAAAAGGTAGTAGGTGCTGAAGTAGGCGAGTGTCACACCGAGTGCAAGCTTGACAAAAGCCTCGATAAGCTGTGAGACGGCAGTGGGGTTCATGTTCTGCCGCCCCTGTGTAGCACCGCGCAGAACCGCCATGATACAGCTTAAAAAAAGCGTCGGCGCAAGGCAGACGATGGCGTAAAAACTGCCGGGGTTGTGTATAAGTTCGCTGAAATGGCGCGCAAACCCATAAAGACCAAGTGTCACCACGGTACCGAAAGCGCCAAAGGACACAAGTGCGGTGTAAACAACACTTCGCGCGGCGGTTTCGTCCTGCTGTGCAAGCTTGCGCGCCACTACATGCGATACCGCAATGGGCAGTCCGGCGGCGCACAGCGCATACGCAGGTGTGAACAGATTAAACGCAGAGCTGTAATAACCCATACCCTCGCCGCCGAGAATATCCGTCAGCGGAATGCGATAAAACGCCCCCACTATCTTGACGATAAACGTCGATACAAACAAAACCACGGCGCCCTCTAAAAAGTTTTTCCTGTTCAAATTCACCTCCACTGTATCTCCGGCTAATCAATGTCAACAACTATCTAAAGTTTTGCAAAAAAAATGTCACCGAAAAAGCAACAATACTTTTCAGTGACATCCTTCGTTTTTATAAATGTGCACGCACAAACTTGTTATACTTTACAAATCCTTTGCCAGGTTGCGCGCATGTAAAATTTTCGCCTCAATGTCGTCCAGAACATCAAGGTACTGCTGTTTTAGTTCCGGATCGTCGCGGCCGGTTTTGTAAAGGCAGTATACAAAAGCGCCGAGTTGCCTCTGTGCACGGGTGCGCTCGCCCTCCAGTGCAATGACATCCAGTTTCAGTTTGCCTGCGGTTGCGTAACCCGAAAGCGTCTCCTTTAAGCTGCCGAGCACCCTTTTTGTCTCGTCAAAAACGCGGTCAAAATTATCTCTTTGCATGACACATCCTTTCTGTCAACATGCCTTGAATATTGGGTGTGGACATATAGCGTCTGATTTGACTTTCTGTGTTTCCCGCTAAATCAACTCGCTATGTCCGCTTCCTAAATATTTTTTCATAATGCAAGCCTAACAACTCCTCTTAGGTAATTATATGTAAAAATTTGAACATTATTACGAGAGTGGTTAGATAGCGTGGATACGAGCTGCAATAAACAAAATATCTTCCCTACTTAGACACTGTTGACTGTTTGTCGTGAGGGGTATATAATATTAATAACGCAAATAAAGCACATTGTCAAGGGTTTTTGTTGAATATGCCTGCTGATGGTGTTAATTGTAAAGAGGATTATGAAAGAAATAATTATAGTAGGCGCAGGGGCGGCAGGGCTTTATGCAGCAGGCCGTCTTGCAAACACCGACACGCGTGTAACTGTGGTGGAGGCAATGCCGCGCGCCGGCACAAAACTTTTAATAACCGGCAAGGGTCGGTGCAACGTGACCAACAACTGCACGGCGCAGGAATTTTTAACGAATGTCCGCACCGGCGCACGTTTTGTAACCTCAGCTATATACAAACTGCCGCCCGAGCAACTCATGGATGAGTTGACGCAGGCAGGTGTATCGCTCAAAACCGAGCGTGGCAACAGGGTTTTTCCAACCTCCGACAGAGCGCGCGACATACTGAACTTTTTACTGGAAAAAGCAAGCGGCGCAAAGATATTATATGGAAGTGGTGTAAAATGCATTGACACGGAAGATGGACGCGTGGTCGGGGTAACACTGCAAAACGGACGCAGTCTGCAAGCGCAAGCCGTACTTATCGCCACGGGTGGGATATCCTATCCCGGCACAGGCAGTACAGGTGACGGCTATCGACTGGCGCAAAGCGTGGGACACAGTATAGTAAAACCGGCACCCTACCTTATAGGTTTGCGCTCGTCGGACGGCGACTGCAAGGCGATGATGGGTCTATCCTTAAAAAACGTGGCGGTGTCGTTGTTTGTCGACGATAAAAGGCGCTACCGCGAGCAGGGTGAGATGCTTTTCACCCACTTTGGTGTCTCGGGGCCGCTGATACTGTCAGCAAGCTGTGAGTTGCCACGCAATTTTAAAAAGGCGCACATATCGGTGGACCTAAAACCGGCACTGGACGAAAAGACCCTAGAAAAGCGCATAGCCAAGGACATAGCCGCGCTCGGTGCCAAGACGGCGGCGCACTGTCTTGACGCACTGATACCAAAAAGTATGATACCTATAATGTTGCGGCGTTCGGGCATCGACACCACTTTAAAGGCAAATCAAATAACAAAAGCACAGCGCAGAAAGCTTGTCGAGCTGTTCAAGTCGCTGAGCTTTGAGATAACCGGCACCGATAAAATTGAGCACGCCATTGTGACCGACGGCGGTGTCGACACAAAAGAGGTTAACCCCAAAGACATGCAGTCAAAAAAGGCAAAGGGTCTTTATTTTGCCGGCGAGGTACTTGATATAGCCGCTGTGACCGGCGGTTACAATCTACATATAGCGTTCGCGACAGCTGCCGCGGCGGCTGAGGGGTTTTGTGCAACGTAAACTTCCCCCACCCCATAAACCTTTGCAAGCTGTACCTGTTGCCTTGTAATCACCTGACCGGGGAACATTATCACGGTGCCGGGGGGACAGGGCGCGACAACCTCACCGCAGATGTGCCCCACAGCGTCGTCAATTGCGACCGCGTGAGCGGTGTGCACCGCCTTTGCCGGGGAACACCGCATGTCAACGGGCGGTTGCTCGAACTGCTCAAGCACAACATATTTGTGCTTGAGTAACCTTGAAAGCGCCTTGTCCAGCGCTTTAAAATCCTGCAGTGTGTTGCTGTGCGATGCCACGAACAGCACACGCAACTCGTCACACAGCTCGGGCAGGATGTTTTCGGCGAACAGCAGGTTGTAAATTTCAAACGGTGTTAGCCCTGTCACTTTTGGGGAGAACACAAGTTTTGTCGGCTCGTCATTTGGCAGTAAAAAGTCGCTGTAACGGCGTTTAAGCTCTGTCATGCGGTGTGCGGATATGTCAAAGTTATACCTGCCGTCCGCTATGGCGCGCATCGTCACGTCCAGAGAGTACATGACGGGGTAGGGAGGGCTTGTTGTCGACAGCGTATTAATTAACCGCCGAACACGTGCAGTGTCGGTGGTTTTTTTTAGGTGCAACAGCGCCGCCGGTGTCAGTGCGCCGAGGGTCTTGTAAGCGCTGTCAACGGTGACATCGGCACCCAAATCAAGCGGATGAGCTATGCAAAAGTCGCGTGATAAAAACTTAAAATAAGCGCCGTGTGCATTATCGACGATAACTGCCGCGCCGTGCGCTCGGCATATCGGTGTGAGTTCTTGTAGGTTAAGTATGCGCCCCTCGTAGTCGGTGTAGGTGAAAAGCACCGCCTTTGCACCGCTTTTTTGCAGGGCGGTGTCCAGCTCTGTCGGAGACAGGTGGTTGTCGTGGCTGTTTAAAAAGTGCAGTTGCAGGTCAAAAAGCACCGCCGCATCCGCGACAGAGCGGTGGACGGGCAGTGAAACAAGCAGTGTACCACCGAAACCGCAGTGCGCTGCTATTGCTGCTTTTATCGCCGTACTGCTTCCGGCGGTGCAGTACAGCGTGTCGCCACTGCCAAACAGCTCGCTTGCAAGGCGCTCGCTGTCGCGGAGCGCGCCGGTGGGGTGCGCGGCATTGTCGGAAAGCGGATGTTCCGTCACGTCAAGTCGGTAGGTGTCGTGCGTGTCACCCCTGCCCTTGTGTGCCGGCACACAAAAGTTGTGCCGAACCTTTGACAATCGATTTATATCCTCAAAAAAAGCCATCTCTCACCGCTTATACTGTTGCAATACAAATAGGTTGCGTCGCAAAACCGCTTCGCCGCGCCACTGCAACGCGCGCCCCTTTATCTGCGCCGTCAGCCGGTTTGTCGTAAACACGGTGTGCATGTCCTCGCAAAACTCCGCGCGCCCCCCATCAATGCCGCTGTTGAGCGGACAGACCTCCTGGCAGATGTCACATCCGTAAATCGTGTTCGCCGCGACAAGTATCTCCTTTTGCCACGGCGCAAGCTCGGATTTTTGCTGACTGATATAAGAGGCGCATCGCGTGCGGTCAAACTCCGCTCCTATTGCGCGGCCGGGGCAGGCAACTTGACATACACCACATTCGGTGCAGTAGCGTAACCGTTCGCGCCGTGCCCCCAGCAGCTCCGGCGCCACCGTCGTCGCTATCTCGCCTATGTAGACATAGCTGCCGTAGCGCTCGTTTATAAGTAGGTTGTTACTGCCCTTTATGCCAAGCCCTGCCTCCTGCGCCAGCGTAACCTCTTTGAAAGGAGAGCTGTCAACATACATATCAAACGTGTCTTGTGGGTAGGTGTTTGCAAGGCGCTCTATGTCCGGCGCAAACAGTTGCTTTATCACGTCGTGGTAGTCCGGCTGGCCGGCAAACAGTGCCGCGTTTTTTTGCCCTGTCGGCGCAAAGTAGGGGAATAACGCTACAATTACCGTTTTGTACGGCGCTTTGAGTTTGCGCGTATCGGTGCCTTCGCGCAACAAGCCGTTCCAAAACGGCACCGCCGCGCACAGTTCCGGTGGCACTGCGGTGAGTAGATTTTGCTCGTCCATAGTCTCCTTTTTTTACTTGTTGGTGATGTTGAAAAATTACAAAAAAATTCATGCATTATCAACAAGCCCAAGCCAATTTGTAATTTTTGTCATCTACATATAGTATTTATGATAAAATGCATTGTTAAAACATAAAAGGCGCTAAAACAATAACTTTTCAACTTTTTCAACAGAGTTTTCAACAATGTTAATTTTTTAACGCTATACACAAAGTTTACATACCTTGTCAATATTTCAAATTTAGAGGTGAATTACAGGTGGTTTTTTGTGTGCTTATCTTTTACATTATATCAAATTCTACGGATTTTGCAACATTTTGCAAAATGAGGGTATATTATCATCAGTGACGGCGCTTGTAAATCAAAGTCTACAGTTTGGGGGCTGATTTTCGTTTTTTCCCCGCCGAGGGTAGGAGAAAAAACGAAAAAAGTTTTATCTAAGTGCATGATAACTAAGTATTTAATTTGGAGATTCAATGAAAATCGATAACCACGACTACTCAAAACTTGTCAAGCAAACAGCACCGAAATCATCACTACTAAAGGATACAGTTACGGCTTTTTTGGTAGGCGGCGCTATCTGCGCACTCGGTGAAGTAATGCTTTACGGCTATCAATATATAGGTGTGACGGAGGAGACATCAAAGACGCTTGTTTCAGCAACGCTTATTGCACTGTCGGTACTGCTTACCGGTTTTGGATTGTACTCTAAAATTGCAAAAAGGGCAGGTGCCGGCACGCTTGTGCCGATAACCGGATTTGCCAACGCTATGGCCGCCCCGGCGATTGAGTTTAACACCGAAGGTTTTACGACCGGTGTAATGGCTAAAATGTTCACGATAGCCGGTTCGGTAATCGTGTGTGGTATAACGTATACATCATTACTTGGCACGATATACTTTTTTTTGTTGCAGGTGTAGGTCGCACGCAAGCACCTCTGTATGCACGCAGTGAGAAATAGTTCTACAGGCAAGTGCAAAACGCACTTGCGTCAACACATCAAAAACAGTCCTTAACTATTCACCTTTAGTCCGACGTGTTCTACGCGTAAATAAAGTTTCCATAAAAAAACACCAACCGAGGTCGAAATGAACAAATCCGTTTTATTTGAAAACCCAATCAGCATAGCGGCAACCTCCTCCGTATGCGGTAAAAAGGAGGGCGAGGGGCCACTTGCCGCCATGTTTGATGAGACTTATCTCGATGACGCACTCGGAAAGTCCAACTGGGAGGCGGCAGAGACGGAGATGCAACTGCGGGCGGCTGAACACCTAAAACGTAAAAGTGGTTTAGTACCCGATATACTTCTTGGTGGCGACCTACAGAGCCAGTGCACCGCAACCTCAATGACGGCAAGGCGGCTGGGCGTGCCGTTTATGGGGCTTTACGGTGCTTGTTCTACGATGGCGCTGTCGCTTTTAACGGCATCCTGCCTTGTATCAGCCGGCGTGAGCAAGGCGGCGTTGTGCATTACCTCCAGCCACTTTTGTGCGGCGGAGCGACAGTTTAGAACACCACTAAACTACGGCAGTAAGCGTGCACCGACAGCACAGTGGACCACCACTGCCGCCGCCGCGGCTCTTTTGACGCAAAAAAAACAACCTCCTTATATCACAGGTTGTAAACTTGGGCGCGTGGTCGACCTTGCCGTAAAAGATCCGACAAATATGGGGGCGGCTATGGCACCGGCGGCGACGGATACGCTAACGCGGTTTTTTGCCGAAACCGGAAAGCGCGCAGATGAATACACCGACATTTACACCGGTGACCTAGGCGCTCACGGCTCTGAGCTTTTGCTGCAACTGCTCGAAAAAGAGGGCATACAGCTTAACAATCACAGCGACTGTGGGTGCCTGCTTTTTGATGTGGAAAAACAGGACGTGCAAAGCGGTGGTTCCGGTTGCGGTTGCAGTGCGGCAGTTTTGCACGCGCACGTTTTGCCAAAACTCAAAAAAACCGGCGGTAAAGTTTTGTTTATGTCGACAGGGGCACTGCTCAGCCTTACAAGCGTCAACCAAAAAAATTCAATACCGGGTATTGCGCATCTTGTTGAAATATCGGCGCAATAAGAGTGAAAAAATGATCCCCTAAGCTGTCGGCGTGTTTGACATTACAAAGCTTGCACAAGTTACTATGTATTTTGGATTACTCCTCCTGCCACACCGGTTGGGAGGAGTAATCCAAATTATACAGCAGAGCGAAAAATAATTCAATCAACCGGCTGAATATTTGTTTCGACACTATCCAGCGCTATAAGCTATTGCAATACTCTGCTTCGCTTTATCTTGAATTCAAACGTTTTTTGTGGTTTCACCGATAAACTCTCGCAAAAGCGAGTGCGCCGGCACTGCTTCGTCCGCTATGTCAGCAAAAAGCTCGTAGCGTTCGCACAGCGCCGCAAACACCCTGTTGTAGGCAGGGTTGTCGGTGTTGCCGTCCAGCGCCTGTAGGTGCTTTTTCAGCACGCACGGCTCGTAGCTGTGGGCGGTGTCAAGCACAAAATCCGCCTCGCGCTTATACTTTTTAATGTACAAGTCCTCACCTTCGCACACGCGCGGCCACATAGACATGGTTTTGTAGACGCTGTGGTCACGAAACCTGCGGTCGCGCACAAGCCGCCGCGCAAGTCGCATGTCGATGGTGGGTAGCAGGCGCTTACCAAAATACGCAAACTCTTCACGCATGCTAAGATAAATTTTGAAAATGTCTTTGCGTGGCAACCCCTGAGTTATAAGCGGATTGAGCGCATGTATGCCTTCGACGATGACAACCCCCTCTTTTGCACAAAGATATTCCGTCTCGTGGCGGCGCTTTTCCACCACAAAGTCGAACAGCGGCATGTATGTCTCGCCCTTTGTAAGTATGTCGGTGAAACAGCGCAGTATCTCCGGCAGGTCAAGCGCCGAGATGTTTTCATAGTCGACACTGCCGTCGTCAAAGCGCGGATAGTCCTCTATGTTTTTGTAAAAGTTGTCAAGCGAAATCACCTTTGCAGACAGACCGTTTTTGTGCAACATTTGCGCAAGGCGGTTTGCGGAGGTGGTTTTACCACATGCCGAGGGGCCTGTCAGCAACACAAGTTTAAAGCCGCCTGCCGTAATGGCGGTTGCCGCGTCGGCAATGCGGTGCTTGTACTGTGCCTCACAATAGCTTACAAACTCGCCTTGCCCGGCACAGGTAAGGTTGATAAGTCCAATATCGACAAGCCGTTTGGGCAGATAAATATTTGGCATAGTGACCTCGTAAATTATCCTGTAAGAGGTGTTGAAAAACAAAGGGCTTGCTCTTGTTTTTGCTGAGCCGACTTTTTCAACATCTCTCTTTGTTTATATTATACCTTTTTCTGTCATAAATTTCAAGCAATTGTGCAAAGTGCAACACAAAAAACTTAGAGTGCGCAATATCTGTTAAATTTTTGTCAAAAAATAAAAATTTTCACCGAAACACTTGCTATAGGCGGTGCTTTGTAGTAAAATGATATTAAAGGGCGGTGTTGAAAAAGTCGGTTTCGCAAAAAGCTTCGGCAAAATTTCCGTCATCTGTCACAAAAATGCTCATTAATACACAAAGTATTGCTTGCGCTTTTTGTTTAAGCTGACAAAAATTTTGCTCTCGTTTTTGCAAACCCTTTGTTTTTAAACACCCCTAAAGGAAATTCAAAAACAACTAAAGGAGAAATTTATGGCTATCAAAATTGGTATCAATGGTTTCGGACGTATCGGTCGCTTAGTGTTCCGTGCCGCTTGCGCAAAGTCGGACACATTCGAAATAGTAGGCATCAACGATCCGTTTATGACACCGGATTACATGGCATATATGCTTCGCTATGATTCGGTACACGGTCGTTTTAAAGGCGAAGTTTCTTACAACGACAACGCTATCATCGTAAACGGTAAAGAAATCGCTTTCTTTGCTGAAAAAGATCCCGCAAGTATTCCGTGGGGCAAAGCAGGCGCTGACTATGTTGTTGAGAGCACAGGCGTGTTCACCACAACAGAAAAAGCAAACGCTCACATCAAAGCCGGCGCAAAGAAAGTTGTTATCTCTGCACCGTCCGCTGATGCACCGATGTTTGTATGCGGCGTTAACCTTGACAAATACACAAGCGACATGAACATCGTTTCCAACGCTTCCTGCACAACAAACTGCTTGGCACCTCTTGCTAAGGTTATCAATGACAACTACGGTATCGTTGATGGTCTTATGACAACAGTTCATGCTACAACCAACACACAAAAGACCGTTGACGCTCCCTCTAACAAGGACTGGCGTGGTGGTCGTGCAGCTGCCGGCAACATCATCCCGAGCAGCACCGGCGCGGCTAAAGCTGTTGGCAAGGTTATCCCCGAACTTAACGGCAAGCTGACAGGTATGGCTTTCCGCGTACCGACACTTGACGTTTCCGTTGTTGACCTCACAGTTAACCTCGGCAAAGAGGCAAGCTACGACGAAATCTGCGCCACAGTTAAGGCTGCAAGCCAGGGCGAGATGAAAGGCGTTATCGAGTACGTTGACGAGGACGTTGTATCCAGCGACTTCATCGGCGACGAGAACACCTCCATCTTCGACGCAAAAGCAGGTATCGCTCTTACAAAGACATTTGTAAAGCTGGTTGCTTGGTATGACAACGAGTGGGGCTATTCCAACAAGGTTCTCGACCTCATCGTTCACATGAACAGCGTTGACAACTAATTAGTCAATAAGTTGTTATAAAAGTTAAAGCGCACCTCTCACACTTTGTGAGGGGTGTGCTTTTTTTACCTAGCCTAAAGTACAGTAGAAATCAGAATAATAAAACTGTATAATCATTATATAGCGTACACACCATGTCAAAAAATCATGGGAATATTTCCATTTACTTTCCCCCACCGCCGGGTGGCAGTCGCAGTATGGTTCAAATTGTACAGTTTTAACAGCTCAAACCTTAGTGCAATCTGAAAGTAATTTCCACGTCACCCCCAAAATTGGTTTTAACATGTTTTTAACAAAACTTATAGAAAAAGCCGCCGCCGATGTCTACAACTACGCCGACATCACAGGCAATGCGCGTGCAAAGGACGTTATCCTCTCGCTTTTGGGGTATACGCCCTCGCTTAAGGTTGCCGCGGCTATCGAACAGGACTTTTTGAACCTTGATGAGCACAACGACATGTTCGGTGATTACATGCGCTACCGTCTGCCGCTGTCGCGCCTTAGCGTAAACTCGTTCGGCAGGGCGCTGTTTGACTTTGCGGTGTTTTTTGCCGTATACCCCGAGGTGCTGTTTGCCCTCGGAAATGAGCACACACGGCTTACGTTAGAAAATGCGCTGAAGTTTATCGACATTTCTGCAAATGTCACCTCAGATTATAACGATTACAGACAGCAGTTTGAGAGGTTAAGCCGTTTGCTAACCACCGACAACACCGAGAGCGAACTGCCGTTTTTTAAAAGAAGTTTGCGCCTTGACGCACGTTATATGGACTATATGTGCGGCGTTGTTGGAGTGCCTAAAGAATATGAGCGCGTGTTTGATATGTCCTCATTGCGGTATGTCGAAAGAATGAGTGAGGTTAACGCTCAGCACATAGATGACATTGTAGCTCGGTTGCAAACCGGCGGTACCTACCACGTCCGCGGCAGTGACAATGAAGAACTGCTCTACATACTTTCGGTTGCCGAGCAGGACGCCGATATTGAATTTTTACATGTCGACTTTCAGCGGCTTTTCGCCTGTATCAAGGAGGGCGATGACGCGTTGTGGGCACTTCACCGTGAGTTGATTTTGAACGAGGTCGCTCTGTGCGTGCACAACATCAGCATCGTCGAGGATGAACAGGGGCATAAGTGGGCATTTTTGTTACAACTGCTCAACAACGAGTTGAGTGAGTTATCAGGTGCGCCTATCTTCCTGCTCAGCGACAGGAGCGTAAACCTGATACCCTACACGCGCCAACTTATCAGCGTCACCGACATACCCGACTTTACAAGGGTGCAAAGAAGCGAATTATTTGAGTTTTTTGCAGACAAGGCAGGTTTGCGACAGGAGATAGACTGCTCACTGCTTGCCGGCAAGTACATGCTCAGCCGTTTGCAGACACAAAAAGCGGTGGAGCTTATATCGTTGCTGCCCGAAAAGGACGACCGAAGCGTAGCCGCCGCCTGCAACAGTGTCATACCGGCACCGCGTCAGGGCAACATAAAAAAGATAAACGCTTCTTACAAACTGGAACAGCTGAAACTGCACCCGCGCCAACGACTGGCCATTGAGAATATTGTCGACCATGTTCGTTACCGTTTTAAAGTGTACGACACGTGGGGAATGGATAAAAAGTATGCATATGGCAAGAATGTGTCGGCACTTTTTGTCGGGCCACCCGGTACCGGTAAAACGATGGCGGTGCACGTTATGAGCGACATGCTAAACCTACCGCTTTATTCCATAAACCTGTCGCAGGTTGTCGACAAGTACGTCGGTGAGACGGAAAAGCGCCTTGAAGAGATATTCGAGACGGCGGAAAAAAGCAATGTCATACTGTTTTTTGACGAGGCGGACAGCATATTCGGCAAGCGAAGTGACATAACCGACTCCAAAGACAAGTACGCAAACTCAGAGGTATCCTACATACTGCAAAGGTTGGAGCAGTATGAGGGTATCGTCATACTGGCGACAAACCTTAAAAAGAACATTGACGACGCGTTTTTGCGCCGTATGAGATACATTGTGGACTTTCCACAGCCTACGCCGGAGTTGCGGCTGGAAATTTGGCGCTCGGTTTTTGCGCCACAGGTGCCGCTGGAGGAGCCGGACTTTGATTTTTTGGCGCATAACTTTGAACTGTCCGGCGGTATGATAAAAAACATAGCCCTCAACGCAACCTTTTTGGCGGCGGCAGATCAGGGCAGTGTCACGATGAAACACATATTTATCAGCATAAAAAACGAAAACAGCAAGGTCGGAAAAACAATGCTTGTGCACGATTTCGGCATGTATTCGCCGCTTATGACCGACGTTCTTTAAAGGGGATGTCACACTAAAGGCAAATTGTACAGTTTTGTTACACTTTGGCACCAAAGTCAAAATGTATATTTTTTAAGAGGGTTAACATGGGTTTAGGTAAGGGTAAAGAAGAAAAGAAAAAACTGGTTACCACAATTGTTACGAAAAAAGAAAAGCCAAAAAAAACCGTTGTGAAAAAGCCGGATAAAAAACCCGTGCCCGAATCGCAGACACTTCCCGTAACCAAGGTGAGCACCGACGGCAAAGTGGATGAGCCGACAAAGCTTGTCGAGCCTCAAGAGGAGCAGGAACAAGAGCAAACCACAGCCCCCAAAATACAGACGCAAAAAGCGGAGACGCCAAAACAGCTTGACCCGAACGAGGAGCTGTTTTTGCGCCGCGTGGAGCAGTTGCGCACACGCCGCACCGACGCCACCCAGAGCATGAGCAAAGAGGTCAAAACCATGCTTGATGCCGTGATGCAAAAGCGTCGCATCGTAAAAGGAGAGCTTGACACCGCCACGATGAAAGGCAAAAATGTTAAGAAAATAAAGGAAAAAAAGAAAAAGCTTGAAAAGCTGGATGATGAGATAAAGCGCATACTGGACAGCTCGGCAAGCATACTGGATAAGACGGGCGCCAAACTGACCGATGCCGACATTGAAAAGCTGCGCACCGCGCTGACTTCACTGGATAAGATGGCAAAGGGCAAGGCTGATATCGCCGCGATAAACGACCGCAAACTTGCGCGAGAGCTGGGTTTGCTCGACGGTGGCAAGGTGTTTGATGACACGATAAAAAGCGAGCTTGCCAAGATAAAAGCGGCGGCGGCAAACGAGGATACCCAAACCGAGCCGACCGACCTTTCCGGCGGGGTCATCAAAAACCTGTCCGAGCTTGACAAACAACCGCCTATAAGAACGCTCATTATGGAGCAACACCGCATTAAAAACGAACGTGACCGCCTTAAAATCGCCGGCGGCTCTCACACAAAGCGCAGGGCGCTGACAAAAAAAGCCGAGAAACTGCAAAAACGCATCGAAGAGGCGCGACGTGCTACATACTTAATAAAATACGGGTTTCCCGATTCCGGCAAGCCTGTCAAAGAGGGTGAAAAGGATGAGCAAAAAGAGGCTAGGCTAAAGCACGAGAAAGAAATGTTCCTTATAAAGGTATATGAAGATCGAAAAAAGTTGGGTGTAAAGCCGGACTTAAAGGTCAAGCCAAAAAGGCCGGACGGCACCGACAAAACACCCGAGGAGATGGAAAAGGAGAAAAAAGCGCTTAAAGAGCGTGAAAAACAACTTTCCGAAGAGAACATTACCGCAATAAAAAAGGAGCACAAGGAAAAGTTTTGCCACACCGTCGCGGTGCAGATGGGGCTTTTGACACCGACGGAAAAACTGTCCGATTTGAGCGATGACAAGCGCAAAAGGCTGGATAAAATAATCGACAGCGTGCTGGGGCGCCCGGGCAAGATAGAACAGCGCATAACCATGCACGACCTACAGACCAAAATAACCGAGCTTGGCGCATTGCGTGAAAAAGCGTTAGAGGCCGCACCGCCGGAGTATAAGGACGAGATACAAAAACTGGTGACAAAGTTGCGTATAGCGCAGTCGGAGTTTGACATTATGGACACCGGCGGCGTGGGCAAAGCGATAAAACACAAGGCGAGCAAGGACAGTCGGCAACGACGCGTGCTTTACCTGCAAAACCGCATAAACGCCCTTATCAACGCTGCCGTCGTGCTAAATGCAAAGGACGCGAGCAAAGAGGATACCGAAAAGGTCAAAAAGAAGTCCAAGAACATTATGGACAAACGTTTTGGCCATGTGAATAAGTCGATAGTAAAGGCGAACAAGACGGCACGGTACACGATAGCCGTGCAACTGGGCATTATCAAGCAGGGCGAGCGCCTTGATAATGCCAACAAACAAAAGATGAAAAAGATACTTGTCCTCATGGAGTCAATGCAGGAGGAGCAGGGTCTTAAAATGCTGAGCAAAAACGTACAAAAGGACTTTGCCGAGACACCGGACACCCCAGAAATAACCGCCCTTGTCAACCAACTGCGCGAGTTACATGAAAAGCGTGAGGCGCAAAAGAAAAAACACGCGCGTGAAATCCCTGTATATCAGGCAATGAAAAAAGCGGAAAAACTGGAAAAGGAAATACTGCGTCTGCGCAAGATTGAGTTTGTCAAGCGTACCGATGTTTCGGAGGAGGGCGCGGACAAAACCGACTTTGAGAAAAATGAAGAGGAAAGACAGAAAATCCTCAAAAGAAAGCCAAAGGACTTTAAAAATGACAAGACGGCGGCAGGGTTTGACCCGCAACTAGCCGAGCTTGACCGCAAGCGTGATGAGATAGTCAACAAAAGCCTTGCTGTTAAGATGGGACTTATACAGCCGGGACAAAAGGAGCTTAAAAAAGGCGTTGTCAAACAGATGAACGATGTCATCGGCGAGGTGAGCAAAAAAGCCATTTACGACACGCTCGGCGACCGCAACATGGATGCTATCAAGCTAAAATCTGAGGTGCTTGCAAAACAGCGCGAAGAGACGCTACAGCGTATAACCAAGGACGACCACCGTGGTGACCCACTTTTAAAGGAGCTTTTTGCAAAATACCGCAAAAGTTTGCTCACCAGGCGCGCGTTGCAGATAGGATCCGAAGTTGATGAGGTGGATGTCTCGTCGGCGAAAGAGCAGGTAAAAGGCAAGGTTGCCAAGGGTGGTAAATCTGCGCTTAAAAAGATAAACGGCGATCCCATCAAGGATGCGGACAAGCAGCTAAAGTATCTTATCGACTGTTGCACCACCGTTATAAGGGTGCGCAACGATGAGCTGAAAAAGACACTTGAAGAACAACAAAAGGATCCGCAAGACACGGTGCCGGGCATGGATAGTTTTGTTTTTGATCAACTGAAAAAGGAGGAAGAAAAAAAGGAGGCGGGCAAAACCGAGGAAGGTACACCGGCGCCGCCCACGACGGTAGGTCAGCAAAATAACACCGATCCGGCAAAAAAGGCGGCCAAAAAGTTAACCGAGCCGCTGCCGGCGCTTAGCATGGAAACGCTCATGGACAAAGAGGTAGGCAAAAAACTTAACCTGCGTAGCATGGCTGTTAACATGGGCTACATCAAAGCGGACGAAAAACTGCCGGCACACATCTCAAAACAACTTAAACTTATCGTGGACACGGCAAATATACCTGTAGCGGACGAAAAGTCGTTGGTCGGCTACGGTGCGGACATGGCGAAAAAGTATATGGAGATAGGGGATGAAGACCCTATACTTATCGAGTTGATCGCAAAAAGGCAAAAATTCTTCGATGACGAGGACGCAATAAAGGGCAAAAGCAAAAGCAAAGAAAAACGGCGCTTAAAGTTGCACAATAAAGCGTTGGAGGTTGAAAAGCTGATACGTGACCGCAAAAGACTGCTAATGGTGCAACGTTTCGGCTTTGAGGGTGACAAAGAGGGTTTTGATAGGTTTGTAAATAAGCTTGAAGAAAAGAAATATGCCGAGCAGATAAAACAAGGTTATCTAAACCAAGCAAGTATTAACCCCTCCGTCAAAATAGGTAGTGATATCAAGCGCATCAACAAAATAATCGAAAGTTGTGATGCGTATATCGGGGGAAAAATACTGCAACAATATGCTAAAATGTTGGGCTTTGAGCACAGCGGCGATATTTTATATTATTATTAAATATAAAAAATTTAATATTTTATAATGCAGGTCGACAACCAAGCGTTTATTGATCTGCAAAAAGAGGAGTTTAAAAAGACACCTGCTTACAAACGTATTGAAACAAAGCTAAAAAAGGGTCTTTACAGCGAGGTGCTTGAAAAGCGTATCGAAAAGGAGGAAATAGATAAGGATACCAAAATCGTCGGCACGGAACTCGACAAGGATGCCGCCAAGGTGCTAAAGGCGATGAAACCTGCCAGCCAGCTTACAAAACAACTTGCTAAGCAGACGAAAAAGGGCAACAAGCTCATGGCGACACCGCAGACGGTACAGCAACAGCAGACCACCGTACCCGGTATGAACGATGACACGACGACGCAGACCACCATACCGGCACCGGTAACCAACGTGACAAATGCCGGCGAGATGGGATTTAGGTTGACGGGCGCCGCTCTTTACGGTGCTGTGGGTATTATGAAAGGTGTGCAGACCACCATCAAGATAATGCAGGATGTACAGCTCAACTCCGGACGACGCACCGACCTTATCATCGACTCGCTAAAGGCGGTAGGGGGCTATTCAAGCGTGATTGGCGCTGTCACCAAAACGGTGGGAATGAGCATGGGCACCGGTGTCGTGGGTTCCAGCCAGCAGGTTATGGAAACGGGTGTGCCCATTGTCGCTATCATCACAAGTGCGGCGAAGATTGCCGCAAACGTTGTGCAGGCGGCACAATCGTACCAGATAATGCAGGAGAGTAAAGAGGCACTCAAAAATCTACAGGATGGCTACAATGCCGCCGAGGCGGATGATATCGACGCGTTTGAGATGTTATCGCTTATAAATATGGCCGCCAAACGTCGCGGCACCGAGGCTCTGTTTAACATCGGTATCGGCTTTTTCCGCGGCGCTTCACGTGCTTTGATGCTTTCGGGTGTCGCCACAGTAGGCATCGGAAGTATGGTTGCCGGCTTTATGAAAAAGATTTCACTTATACTAAAAGTCGCAAAGCACGTTCACAAACTCGCACAGGAAGAACGACACAACACCCGCTTTATTGAAGGGGTGCTCAGCGACAGCGAGACGCAGGGGTTTGTCAATTCGCCGGGCTTTCGGTCGCTCAGCAAAGAAAATCAGGACAGGCTCATATTGCAGTCCTTCGACAGCGGCAGTAAAAAAGATTTTGCCAACATGATGCGTATTATCCACGCACAGGATTTAAAGGAGCGTATTGATAGCGGCAAACTGCGTGAACTTGATAAAAAAATACTGCGCATGTTCGGCTTTAAGTTTGACGATGATAACACCGCCACCCTAAAAGGTATTTCGGTTCACGAGCTTGCATTAAAAATGGGGTACAAGGGAAAAAATTGGCAGGAGTCATTGCGTAGCCTAGAAGAAACTAAACAATTTAAGCGACAAAAAAAGGATGACAAGAAGCTAAAAGAGCTCAAAAAGACAGGTCATAAACAGGGAAGTCGAGGGTTTGATTACAACGACGGCATAGTAGGAGGAAAGTAGCGCATGGGTGATAAAAACAATTACATACTGGAGCGGCTTAAAGCGGAGCTGTTGGCAATGGGGTTTGAGTCCTACCTTGTCGTTGACGAGGAAATTAATGTGCTCAAAGCGGAACTGACGGAGCTCGGGCGCGCTGAGCACAAGGCGGTGCTGGAGGTTATGGCGCTACCTTATGAGGTGGATGAGGAGCAGGTTCTCGTGCAGTTTTACACCACCATCGCCATGAACATGGACGACAGTAACATCCCACCGGCAATTGCGGCGCTGAATACGCTAAACGCAAGTGTGCCGGTCGGCGCCGTGCACATCTACGAGGACTACAAGCAGATGTACCACAGGTACGCCGCCCTGCTGAACGAGGACTGGACGCTCGACACAAAGTATGCCGTCTGCACCTCGGCACTGATAGCATGCATAAATACCGTCGATTTCATCTACGACGAGGCGATTATCATATCCGATGATGTTGCAAATCTACCACGTTTTTATGAGCTTGTAGAAAAGCAAAACGCCACGCTTGAGGGGCTGTTTTACGAAGACGATTACGATGACCAAGATGACGTTGTGAGTTATGAAGATGGTGACCTTGCAAATGACGATGAGAGCGATGAAGAGTAGGGGATAGGCTGTTGAGCGGCAACAACGATAACATATGTTTTGGAGGACTCCTCCTGCCACCGGCAAAGGGGAGTGGCTCAAAATGAAATTTGTCTACCTTTAAATTCATTAAGGAGCGCTGTCGGTAAAATTTAACAATGCAAAAGAACCGCAATAGGTGCTCTATTGCGGTTGGTACGGGCGCAACAGCCGGACGGTATTGGTTTTGGAGTGGCTCGCCTATAGACTAAAAGCACCCCCACAGAATCGGGAGTTTATCCGACATCTGTGGGGGCTACTCTATGGCAAGACGACCAAAGGCCGTAGGCTAACGTTTATTTATCATGGTTACAATCACAACTTTTGCCGGCGGTAGCATGTTTGCCACCGTTTGGGCAACCGATACATTTAGCACCTTTTTTCTTTTGTATCACTACATAAGCGACAGCGCCTGCAAGTATCAGTGCGATAACTACCAAAATGATTATATCCGCGAATCCCATAACAAACCTCTTGTTTTAAACTGCAGCCTTTGCTTTTTTACCACCCTTTACAGCTAGCACGGCAATAAATGCTATAATCGCCGTCACGCCGATAAGTCCCGGTAAAAATGCTGTGCCGAGTGCACCTGTAGTGATAAGTGTGCCGATTTGGTATACGAGGAAGCCGACAACGTAACCCATACCGAGCTGGAAGCCGATAGCACCAAACAGCCACTTTTTGCTTTCCATTTCGGAGTTCATAGCACCGATAGCTGCAAAGCAGGGCGGTGTGAACAGATTAAACATCAGGTAGGCGAGTGCGGCCGCGCCGGTGAGTCCCATGACCTGTGCGACTTCAGACTGTCCGCCAACGAGCTCCAGTGCGTCGGTGTCGATAAAGTTTGTTATACCGTAAACGACAGCAAGTGTACCGACAACGTTCTCTTTTGCGATAAAGCCGGTTATCGCCGCCGCGGCAAGCTGCCACGCGCTAAATCCGACGATGGGTACAAGCACAAGTGCAAACGGTGAGGCTATGGTGGCAAGTATAGAGGTGTCGCCGGTTGCACCCTCAGCGATCGGT
>CAYJFU010000017.1:23518-27530 GCA_964369445.1 uncultured Oscillospiraceae bacterium
TATCAAATGTTTGCATGATGTGTACAATGGCATTGCACAGAAGTATAATTGTTGCGGCTTTGATGACAAAGCTTTTGCCACGTGTAAGCATGGAGAGGGTAGCGCGTTTAAAGCTTGGCGCCTTGTATTCCGGAAGCTCTATCAAGAAGAAATTACGTTTTGTCTGCTCTCCTGTGATGCGTACTATAACCAGCGCACCTAAGATGATAAGTGCAATACCTGCAAAGTACATAACAGGTGTTACCCATTCTGCGCCGGGGAAGAATACGCCTGCGAACAGTGCGATAACTGGAAGTTTAGCGCCACAGGGCATAAAGGGTGTAAGCATAGCGGTCGTGCGGCGCTGACGCTCGTCACGAATTGTTCTTGTTGCCATGACACCGGGAATGGCGCAACCAACACCGACTATCATCGGTATGATGGAGCGGCCGGAAAGACCAACGGGTTTTAAGAATCTGTCCATAACCACGGCGACACGCGCCATGTAACCACAGTCCTCAAGCAGTGCAAGTAGGAAAAACAGCACCATGATGAGCGGCAGGAAACCGACAACGGCACCGACACCACCGATGATACCCTCTAACAGCAGTGCGCTGAGTATCGGGGAGACAGACTCGCCCAAAAGACCGGCGACAAACTCTTTAAAAGCTTCAATCCAACCGACAAGACCCTGCATAATAAGCGGAATGTTTTCCATTTCGGCAAATGCCGGAATGACAGCGATACCCTCGGCGAAAAACGGGCCGACAAGTGTCTGCGATATGTAAAATACCACCCACATTACACCGACAAATATCGGCAAGCCAAGCCATTTGTGGGCAAGAATCTTATCCACTTTGTCCTGCTGTGTCTCTTTGTGGCTACCGACACTACGGTTTTCAGTTTCGGCGACAACACCCTTTACAAAATCAAAGCGTGCCATGTCGGAGGCTCTAACTGCTTTTTCGTCTTTAAAATTAACTTCGCCGCTTTCAAAAGACGGTGTACATGTTGCGCCTTTAAGACCTACAGCCTCGGTGATAAGCTTTTTAAATGTTTCGGTATCGGTGCTTGTGGCAACCGTCTCGACAACGGGGCAACCGAGTTTTGCGGAAAGCTTTTGGGTATCAAGCTTAATGTTCTTTTTGCCGGCAGAGTCGCTCTTGTTGAGAGCTACAATAACCGGTATACCTATTTCCTGCAACTGCGTTGTAAAGAAAAGGCTACGACTGAGGTTGGTAGCATCGACGATGTTAATTATCGCATCTACGTTTTCACCTTTGACAAAATCTCTGGTTATGCTTTCCTCTGATGTAAACGGTGACATGGAGTATGCGCCGGGTAGATCAACAAGTGTGATGTCGGCACCGGGGTAAATGTTTTGCTTGAGCGATGCTTCTTTGCTCTCAATAGTTACACCGGTCCAGTTACCGACCTGCTCATTTTGGCCTGTCAGCGCATTATAAATAGTTGTTTTACCACTGTTAGGATTGCCGGCTAATGCTATTCTCATGTAATTCCTCCGTGTGTGCTTTGGTTAGCTATATATAACTTAATGACATTAAAAAAGTTGTGAAATCACAACTCTCAAAGTGTCAAAAAGCTGATATCGCTCTTCTATAAATAGACCAAAAGAAGTCATGAGATCTCTTTTGGGGCTATCGATTTTCCGGTAGATTGAACTAGTTAAAATGTCCGGGTGTTATTGACCTTGCCCGCTACTCCACAGATATGCACTGTGCCAGTTCAAAATCAATGCTATAACGCGCGTCCTTTATAGCAACAACCAGATTGTCACTTACGCGTGATATTACCGTGATGTGTTCTCCCGGATAACAACCGAGCGTAAATAAAAAATTTTCAATCTCGGTGTCGTCTGTTTTAATACCGTTTATGGTATATGCTTTATTAAATACAGCGTTTAGTAAATTGTCCCTTTTTTGCACAGCACACTCTTTTCTTTGAAAAAATTTGCCCTGTATAACGTTTAATACTACTTCCAAGATGCATCCCCAATGATAATAATATATTTTACAACAGTTTGTCACAACTAATGTTAGTTTAGGCTAATTATAACGGTTAAGTAATTGTTTGTCAATAGATTTTGAAAAAAATATACTGCACTTTTTTGTGCAGGCTGTCAGTTTAAGCAAAGAGCTGATGTGTTTTGGGTTTACTCGACCCCACCGCTGAGGGAACAAAACGAAACACGAACCCTTGGGTTTTACTTTAGTACAAACCCTCTATACTTATACATTGTAGTATGCTATACTAGTCACAAACATCGCGTGTTGAAAAGGGGGGGGAATATGTTAGAGCGAGTTGAGTATAAAGTAAAGGATATAATGGGTGACTACGCTATTTTGGTTAGCGAAAAGGGTGAAAACACCGTTGCACTGTTTTTTTACCACAGGAGATAGAAGTAGGAAGTAAGGTGGTGTACGAGAATTTAGAGTATAAAATGTGGGAGAGCTGTTTGGACTAATGGCTAATGGTGAAAGGCTAAAGACTATTGACCATTAGTATTTAGTTAGAGCCTCAAGTGTGTTTTGCACCTGTCGATTAGTTGCATAAAGGTTGCGATATTTCAAATGATATGTTATAATATTTGTTACGCCGTTAACTGGTTCTGTTTTGGCGCCGAACTTTAGCCCATATGTACACGCTTCAGACCAAAAAATGAGGTATATTATGATAACCATAGCACCGTCGATACTGTCAGCAGATTTTGCAAACCTAGGGCGCGACTGCAAGTTGATGCGTGATAGCGGTGCTGACTTTTTACATTTTGATGTTATGGATGGGGTTTTTGTCCCCAATATATCCGTGGGGCTGCCGGTGCTACAGTCACTCAGTACCTGTGTCGATAGTGTCATGGATGTTCACCTGATGATAACTAAACCACAGCTGTTTATAGAGCAGTTTGCAAAGGCAGGTGCGGATTATATAACATTTCATATCGAGTCGGATTGTGACGCAGAGGCGGTCATAAAACAGATACATGCCTGTGGCAAAAAAGCCGGCATATCACTGCGCCCCGGCACGGATATTGCGGAGATAATGCCGTTTGTGCCTTTGGTGGAGATGGTGCTTATCATGTCGGTGGAGCCGGGTTTCGGAGGTCAGTCCTTTATGCCTCAAGCGACGGAGCGCATAGCCGCGATAGCAAGGTGTGCACAGGAAAAAAAACCAAAACTGCTAATATCGGTGGATGGCGGCATCAACGCTGACACCGGCACACAGTGTAAAAATGCCGGAGCAAATGTACTCGTTACCGGCAGTTACCTTTTCGGAAAAGGGGAAAAAACAAAGCAACTTATATCGGAGTTATCAAACAATTGATACAGTTCAAAACAAAGGAATATTTTTATATTGACATCGAAAGGCTCATCTGCCTTTTGGTGTTGACAGTCATGGGGTTTTTGCTGTACGGCAATCGCGTGTTTATTGTCGCTGCCGTAGCGCTTGGCACAGCCCTTGCCTGTGATCTTATCATGCATATCGCACGCAGTAATTGCTATACTTCAAAGGACATAAGCAGTGTTGTCATTGCGATGACACTAACGTTGATGTTTCCTGCTAACATAGATTATTTGGTCGTTATCGTGTCGACGCTTGTTGCGGTGCTTATCGGTAAGTACGCGTTTGGCGGTCTGCATCACTATCCTTTCAGTCCCGTGGCTATCGGTTATGCTGTCGCGGTGGTCAACTGGCCCGACAAGGTATTCAGCTACCCTTCGCCGATAGTGCGCACCTCCATGACACTGGAATCCGCTGCGATAATTCAATCACCCGAGAGCGCCCTCAACAGCGGCGGTCTACCTAATATAACGCACATTGACATACTAAACGGCAACTTTGCCGGCGGCATGGGCACTACATTTATACTTGTGCTTGCGGCTTGTGCCCTGCTACTGGTACTGCGTCGCGATATATCCTTTTCTGTTTTGGTGGCGTTTTTGGCGACTTGCTCAGCGTTTGTGTTGCTGTTTCCGCGTGTGACCGGTGAGCCACTGGCAACAGTTTTGCTATA
>CAYJFU010000017.1:27540-34377 GCA_964369445.1 uncultured Oscillospiraceae bacterium
GACCGACAACGTCGTTGTGCCACAGCGACTGCTTGCGAAGATTATGTATGCGGTAGTACTCGGTGTTGTCGTTATGTATTTCAGATATTACGGTGCTTACGAGCAGGATAGCTGTTTTGCGATCATAGTTGTATCGTCGCTGTGCAGTTTGTTTGACCGTTTAGCAAAGCGCGTTTACGACCTGTTTACCGATGATAGAGGTGTGCAAGTTGGATAATAATATTTTTGTAAGGACATACAACAACCGCGCCGAGATTATGCGTAACAAAAGGGTTCTTTTGAGCAATGCCGTCATCTTTAAAGGTCTTGGAATAGCTCCGCTTATTGTAGCAGGAAACTCACTGAGCAATGCCATGATACTGTCGGTGGCGGTGGTGCTGTTGCTTGTGTCGACAAGGTTAATTGCGGCGATCATAAACTCGGTGTGGCAGACAAAGCACCGCTCGATGTTATATGCCCTTTGTGCCGGTGTGTGCTATATTGGGGTGTTTTTTGTGCTGAACCGAATTTTCGGCATTGCCGAACTGTTACAGTTTCAGCTCTACCTGCCACTTCTTGTAATGGATACCATAGTAATAAAAAGGGCGGAGCGCCACTCGCGTGAGCCGTGGCAAACGGCTTTGTCACGCAGTTTGAGCACATCTGCCGGTTTTGCGTTGGCTGTAATTCTTATCGCCACACTGCGAGAGTTTTTAAGTACCGGTGCAGTGTCGGGTTTTGTTATAATGGACTTTGCAATTTTTCCGATGGCGCGCCTCGCAAGTGGCGGATTTATTATAACGGGAATAGTTATTGCACTGTGGAAGTGCGGTGTCGTACTCTTTTGGAAAATAATTGAAATGGGAGCAAAGAGCAGTCAATGAATGTTGTTTTAGGGTCACTTGCCGCGTTCGTTAGCTATGTTTTTGTAGCCGTGGCGATAGAAAATGTCATATTTGCGCGCGCGCTTGGCGTTTCGCGTCTTTTAATCATCACCGATGACCGCTCAAAGGACACATATATATTTTGTGGTTTGCTGTTCATCGTGCAGCTGCTGACAACACCCATTCTGTTTTTTGTCGAGCCGCTTTTAATACCGCTTGGCGATCTGCGTTATTACATCAGACCGTTGCTATACATCCTTGCCTGTGCAGCAATTTATCTTGTTATTTACTATATTTTAAGCATGACACTTAAAATGTTTGCCGAGCAGATACTGGAGATACTTCCCGTAGCCACCTTTAACTGCACTGTTTTTGGCACAATATATCTTTCCTCAACAACGCTGACAAGCCTCACGGACGCTATTGGCTATACCGTGGGCTGTTCACTTGGCTATTTTTTTGCAGTGTTCATTATAAGCGAGGGACAAAAGATTATATTCAAAAAAGAGGTACCTATCGCACTGCGCGGTATGCCTATCATGTTAATTTATATCGGAATTTTAGCGCTTGCAATCTACGGTTTTTCAGGCAACAGCGTTATATAACAGCCGCGCCGCCCTGCATTAAATAAAATACAGCTGCGAGTGCAAAAAGTGAAATGATTGCCGATATCATCGACAGTAGTATTTTGGAGTAGCCTTTTGGGGCAACTTCGTCCATGTCATCAAGTTTTTTGATGATGGGATGCAAAAACAGATAATACGTTGCGACCGCCGGTATCATTGCCACAATAGTGTAAAACTTTGTCGTGTCGCCGGCTGTAAAATAGATGACAAGTAGCAGTGCGATAAACACAAGTTTACTTCCGGCCACCCAGTTTGCCATATATCGAGCGAAAAGGTGCTCCTTGTTGTCGGTTTTAGATTTTGTCCACTGTTTAAAAACGGCGACGCCGTTTCCGTATTGAAATTCCGGCCAAAAGTAGATAACAAGAACGTTGACCGTCTCAAGCAGTGCAAAAACTATTATAGTAAAATCCAAAACACCCATTTTATTTTCTCCGTCTTTTTGTAATGCGCTGTTAAGTTAAAATGAATGAAATAAAACAAACTTAAAAATGCAACTGTTTTTTTAGTATTTTTCACGTTAAATTAACAAGGCCTAGCAAATTTCTATTAGTATTTGTTTTTCAACTGTTTTTTATTATAACACAAAAAGCTCAAAATCGACAAACTTTGCTATGAAGTTTGTCGATTTTGATATTTTGTCAATAATTTTATGTTGAAATTAGCCAGTTTTATTATAGTTAACCGGTGTCATAACCTGAGTAGACAAAAATGTTTCCTAACTTTTTGCCACAAAGCTATTCTAGTGACTGTAATGCCGCTTTGTGGGCGTGAAGAAAAGCGGTGTCGAAAACCGAAAGCGCCGTGTCGCTTTGCGATATCAGCAAACCTATCTCGGTGCACCCGAGTATAATCCCCTGTGCACCGGAGCACTGCAAGTTTTGCATGACCTGCAAAAATACCTCTTTGGAGGTGGGTTTTATGACACCGTGGCATAGCTCTTTAAAGATTATGTCGTTGATGGTTGTCACATCCTCGCCCTGCGGCACCAACACATCTAGGCCACTGTCGACAAGACGCTGTTTGTAAAAGTCCTGCTGCATTGTGTACCTTGTACCGAGCAGTCCCACCTGTTTTATGCCCTGTTCTTTGATGCAGGTTGCCGTAACGTCCGCTATATGTAGGATGGGTATTGAAATTTTCGACTGTATATCCTGCGCAATTTTATGCATGGTGTTGGTGCAGATGACTATAAAGTCTGCACCGGCGCCCTGTAGCTTTTTTGCGGCAGTCGAGAGCATGTCGGTGCACTTATCCCACTGTCCTGCTGTTTGACAGGCCTCTATCTCGGCAAAATCGACGCTGTACAACACGATTTTAGCGCTGTGCAGTCCACCGAGCAGTTTGTTTGTCGTTTCGTTTATAATTTTGTAGTAGGTGACGGTGCTCTCATAACTCATGCCGCCGAGAAGTCCTATTGTTTTCATAAGTAGCCTTTCTATAACGGGTGTGAGTAAAAGTCAAACAACACTATGGAATTTTTTACCACAAACCGGGAGTGGACATATGAAGTTGACTTTACGGTAATCCGCGTTTTTTCTTCCCAACCGCTGACGGGGGAGAAGAAATGCAGAATGTCAAATCACCGGCCACATCTCTGCAAACCTTTTTTTGTTGCCTTTATTCTCTTTCTGTGCTATAATAACATATATTTTTATTAATGTATACAATTTAATATATCTAGGAGACATTTTATGTGTGGAATAGTTGGCTTTACGGGAAAAAATGAGGCGAAAGAAAGGTTGCTTTCGGGCCTTCGCAGGCTGGAGTACCGTGGATATGATTCGGCAGGTATATCGGTTTTTGACGAACAACAAAGCATCGCCACCTATAAGACGATGGGGCGCATACAAAATTTACAGCAGTTGGTTGAGGGCAAAGCAGACGCGGCGACCTGCGGTATAGGCCATACCCGTTGGGCAACACACGGTGTGCCGTCCGATATCAACGCGCACCCGCACTCTACACCTAAGTTGAGTCTTGTGCACAACGGAATTATCGAAAACTACCTGCAATTACGTGAATATTTGTCGGGTAAAGGCTATACCTTTGAGACACAAACCGATACCGAAATAGCCGCCAAACTTATAGATTACTACTATGACGGCGACCCTGTTGCCTCGATAAACAAGGCGACTGAGGAACTGGAGGGCAGTTACGCCTTTGCCATCATGTTTTATGACCACGTGGGCGAGCTTTATGCCACGCGCAAGGACAGTCCTCTTGTTGTCACCAAGTCTGACGATGGACTTTTTGTCGCCTCCGACATGCCGGCTGTGCTAAACTACACAAACCACTACTACACCCTTGAAACCGGTGAGGTGGCACGCCTTGCTGAGAGCGAGACCTTCTACGACAAAAACGGCAATGAGATACAAAAGGACATTAATGTATCTGATTTGACCTTTGAGCAGTCGGAAAAAGACGGGTATGAGCACTACATGCTTAAAGAAATTTACGAACAACCTCGCGCACTGGAGCGGACACTGTTGCCGCGCATTTCACCTAAAGGTATGCCGGATTTTAAAGCCGACGGGCTGAAAAACTCTTTTTTTGAGGACATAAAACACATACACATTGTGGCGTGTGGCACAGCGTATTACTCAGGCTCCATCGGCTCGCAGATAGTGCGCCGTCTGGCAAACATCAATGCAACACCGCACGTCGCCTCGGAATTTCGTTACGGGCCGCCGATGTTCTCAAAGGGTGACCTTGTCATGGCCATTTCACAGTCCGGCGAGACAGCCGACACCCTTGCTGCACTTAAACTTGCAAAGTCACAGGGCGTCAAGACATTAGCTATCGTTAATGTAAAGGGCTCCGCCATCGCAAACGAGGCAGACTATGTGCTTTACACACATGCAGGCCCTGAAATAGCTGTCGCCTCCACCAAAGCTTTTACCGTGCAGGTTGCACTTTTTTACCTGTTTGCCATTGAGCTGGCCTACCGTAAAGATCAGATGACAAAAGACGTTACAAAAGAGCATGTTGCCGAATTGCTCTCGACGGTTTCAAGTCTTGCAGACACCTTTAAGCACAACGATGAATGCCTTGAAGTTGCCAAAACGTTTTTAGACGCACAAAGCATGTTCTATATCGGCAGAGGGCTGGATGCCAACCTGTCGCTTGAGGGCGCGCTCAAGCTCAAAGAGATTTCCTACATACACTGCGAGGCATATGCCGCCGGTGAGCTTAAACACGGCACCATTTCGCTTATAACGGAACAGACGCCGATAATTGCAATCGTGACCGATAAAACACTTGTGCAAAAGACCATTAGCAACATGAAAGAGGTCAAGGCACGCGGTGGCAAGGTGACCGCCATTACGCTTTCCGACATTGAAATTCCCGACGACTCTTGCGACAACAAGGTCGTCATTGACAGCAAGTATCCGTTTTTTGCGCCGCTGCAGGTAATTGTGCCGCTACAGCTTTTGGCGTATCACACCGCTTGCCTTAAGGGGTGCGATGTCGATAAGCCGCGCAACCTCGCAAAATCCGTGACGGTGGAGTAGGCGCTGTTATGCCTCTCCGAACGTCACCTCGTCAGCAGCGATACGTAAATACTCGCTGTCACCCTCTTTATAAGACTCTATAACTCCTGTCAAGGCAACCGGTGTGCCGTGCTCCGGCATTTCAACGTCGTCGTCGGCTTTAAACTCAAGCCCCTGTGGACAGCACCCGGTTGCATCGGTTATAACGACAAATGTATAGGTTAAACCTGTGGCGTCGTAGTACTCCGATATAAATTCCCCCTCAAGCTTTATTGTCTTACCATAATAGTCAGGTGCATTAATCATCAAATCATATACCTGCGAGTACACCATAGTAGCGCTCAATAAAGTCAGGTCGATGTCCACATCAGTGGAGGTTTCTGACGCTTGACCTTGCTCTGTGCCACATGCGGTAAGTAATAAAAGAATGAGGGCTAAAGGGATAAGTATTTTCTTCAACATTTTATTTGCCTTAAAACAGTTTCACTTTATAAATATTATAACAAAAGCAAAGCACAAAAGTCTATAGAAATTTGTTTAAAAGTTATATTTTTTTACCATCAACTTCTACTCCTCCTTCCTTTTCGAACAAAAAACACAACAAGCAAGCCTAGCGACAACACCACCCAAATGACAGGTTCGGCAAGGCTGACGGCGGTGTATCCGGCTATGTTTACCAGTGCATAAGAGCACACAAGTTTTAAAACAAGCTCGAGCAGGCCGGACAGGGCAGGGGACAGCCTGTCACCCACGCTTTGCAAAGTGTTGCGCATCACACAGAGAACGCCGTAAAACAGCATAAACGGTGCTATCAGGCGGAGGGTGTAGGCGCTGATGTCCAGCACTTCGCGCTCGGTTGTGCCGGTAAGCAGTTGCGAAAGCGGCTCGCCAAAAAAGAACATGACACAAAAACTGACCGCTGACCATGCCACACACAACAGCAGTACGCTTTTCAGCGCGCTGTCAATACGTTTGGTTTTGCCGGCACCATAGTTTTGGCTTGTAAAGGTCGCAATTGCAATGGCGACTGAGATAAAAGGTTGGCTCATTATGATAAAAACGCGTCGCGCAGTGGTGAAACCCGTGACAACGGCAGTGCCGAAACTGTTAACGGCACCCTGTATAAAGACCGAACCTAGCGCAACAACACTGTTCATAAGACCGACAGACAGACCGGTGCTCAACATTAAGAGCGATTGACGTGTGACATAAAGTTTAGGCGCTTGCACAAAACGCAGATAGCGTCGGTACTTTTTAAGTGAGTACAAAAAACATAGCACAGCCGATAGAAGTTGTGACAGCACCGTTGTATAAGCTGCACCGTTTATGCCAAAGTCGGTGAGGTGCAGAGCGGCGTATGTTGCGACTATGTTCAGTAGGCAGGAAATTGCCAGTACCACAAGCGGTGCTTTACTGTTGCCCAGCGCCATCATTATGCCGGAAAACATGTTATAAAAGACACTAAAAGCAAGTCCGCCGAGCACGATGGCGATGTATCCGTGCGCTGAGTCCGCTATGTCTTTGGGAGTTTTCAGCAGTGTCAAAATAGGCTTTGCGGCAAAGCGTGCAGTTACCACCAGCACGATGGAAATTACAATGTTAAACGCCAGTACACATGCGGTGGCAGCGCGTATTGCCTCGGTGTCACCTTTGCCGTAAAGGCGTGCTATAACGATGGAATATCCTGAGTTGAGACCGATAACAAGCCCTACAAACGTCACGTAAAGTGATGTGGTCGACCCTATGGCACCTGTTGCCTCAAAGCCTAAATAATAACCACACAACAGACTGTCGGTGAGGTTATAAAGTTGCTGAAACAAAGAGCCTATCAATACAGGCGCACCGAACGTTAAA
>CAYJFU010000017.1:34387-35827 GCA_964369445.1 uncultured Oscillospiraceae bacterium
AATCTGCTTCACCGGTGATCCTTTTGTCATGTCTATATCGTGGTGCAAACTTTCTCCTATAAAGGGTGCGTGTTTAGGTGCGCTGATGATATACCTGCACATCTCATATTATTCCACCGGTTGGGGCGGTTATTTAACAAAGTTGTTCATTTGTTAAATTTTTTGTTTTTTTGCCCTTGTTTTTTAAAAGTGCTGAACATAATCAGCGAACAAATACTTGACTTTTACTTCACTTAGTGGTAAAATATTTAAGCCGCATAAGTTTGGCTGTCGCAGTTGATGCGATTTTAAGGCGTGAGCCGCCACACTTAGCGTGACTCCGACACAAACAGAGAGGTATTAAATGAAAGCAGTAATAGTAACCGGCGGTAAGCAGTATGTCGTTCAAAAAGGCGATATACTTTATATCGAAAAGCTGGACGTAGACGGCGAAAACGAGATAGTTTTCGACAACGTGCTAAGCGTAGGCGACGAAGGTGCCATGAAATTTGGCGCACCGACAGTTGCAGGTGCAACGGTTAAAGCTAAATTGCACAAAAATGGTAAAGCGAAGAAGATAACAGTTTTCACCTATCGCCCCAAAAAGGGTTCGGCACGTAAACTGGGTCATCGCCAGCCGTATTCGAAAGTAGAAATAACAGAGATAAACGCGTAAGAGGAGCAGTGAAAAATGGCACATAAAAAAGGTGTTGGTTCAACAAAAAACGGACGCGATTCCGAGTCTAAACGTCTTGGCGTAAAGCGCGCCGACGGTCAAGAAGTGCTTGCGGGCAACATTTTAGTTCGTCAGCGCGGTACGCACTTTCATCCCGGCAACAATGTGGGCTGTGGTAGTGATTACACGCTATTTGCACTCACAGAAGGCAAGGTTAAGTTTGAAAAGTTTGGCGCCGGCCGCAAACGTGTTAGCGTTTACCCGGTTCAGTAACTAAATATTGCATGAAAGAGTGAAAGGTGGGTGCAGTGTGCAAATCACATTGTGTCACTTTTCACTTTTGAATGTTAATCCTATATTTCGGGATGTAGCTCAGTTTGGTAGAGTGCTTGGTTTGGGACCAAGATGCCGCACGTTCGAGTCGTGTCATCCCGACCATTTTGAGTAATCATAATCCAAGTGAGGGTGTGGTTACTCAATTTTTTTCTGTGTAAATATATGTTTGTTTTATAGTTGTTCATCTTGAAAAACGTCACAAGATTGTCGAGCAGAAATTTCGCCTATCAAGGCGGAGGATTGAGGAATACTTCCGTATTCCGATTGACAACAACGCAGGTAGGTGGGATTGCTGCCGGGAAGATGTGGTGGTTTTTAAGTTGAATGACTATTGTTTTTAAGCTACGACCATGTAGTTTATTGATACGCCCTGCCTTGATTCAAGGGTGTAACTATGCGGGATTATGCTTATAAACGCAACAACACCCGAACACATACAGTGCTCGGGT
>CAYJFU010000018.1:0-35201 GCA_964369445.1 uncultured Oscillospiraceae bacterium
CGTAGTTGCCGGTGATAAACTCGGCGGTGGCCTCCTGTGCGTCCTGTGCAATTCGCAGACTGTCGGTTCTCATGTAGGTGATAAGACCCACAGCGCCTATGCCCTCCAGCTCAACACCCTCATACAGCATCTGTGCGACACGCATCGTCTGTGTCGGCGAATATCCGAGCTTGCGTGACGCGTCCTGCTGTAGCGTCGATGTGATAAACGGCGGTGCAGGGGCACGGTGGCGCACACCGTTCTTTATATCGGTGACGGTAAACTGCTTACCGACCTCGGCAAGGATGGTGTCCGACTCCTGCTTTGTGCGCACTTCCTTGACTTTTTTGCCGTCTTTGCCATAGTAGTGCGCAGAAAACTTTCCGCCGTCCTTTGTGGAAAACACCGCGGATATGTCATAGTATTCCTGCGGCACAAAGCGCTCTATCTCCCTCTCGCGGTCGACAACAAGACGCAATGCGACGGACTGCACACGTCCGGCGGACAGTCCACGCTGAACTTTACGCCACAAAAACGGCGAAATTGTGTAGCCGACAAGGCGGTCCAGTACGCGTCTTGTCTGCTGTGCGTAAAATAGGTTTTTGTCGATGGACCGCGGATTTTGCATACCCTCCGTCACACCTTTTTTTGTTATTTCACCAAAGGTGACACGGTTTTGCAGATCTTTATCGAGTTTTAACATCTCGGCAAGGTGCCACGAAATGGCCTCGCCCTCGCGGTCAGGGTCGGTTGCAAGGAAAACCTCATCACTTCCTTTTGCCGCCGCTTTAAGTTGCTTTATAAGAGCGGCCTTGCCCTTTGCGTTGGTGTACTGCGGCTCAAAGCCGTTTTCCACATCAATACCCAGCCGCGTAGAGGGCAGGTCACGAACATGCCCATTGCTCGCCATAACGGTGAAACCCTTGCCCAGATACTTTCCTATCGTCTTCGCCTTTGCAGGCGACTCAACTATTAATAATTTTGACATATGCTCCTTGAAATGGGTGTTCAACTAATCTATATTATTAGCACAGTTTTGTGAAAATGTCAACAAAAAGTTGTTTTTGGGCGTGATTTGGCTGTATAATTGATTATTATCGGTGTAATTTAACACTCGTCAGCGAATAATTCCGTGCACTCAACACTTGAATTTTATCATAACGTTTGCTAAATATAGTTGCATGGCATTTGCACTGAAAACCACAACTATAATTATACTTTTATATTTATCCGCGCTGTAGGCCTTAAAAAAACATCAACCCTTTGTGCGCTGTTTGTCGATTTTTGACAATTAGCGCGCAGTTTTTTTTCAAATCACTTGTAATTTTCGTAAAATAATGTATAATAACTTTGTATGTTTTATATGAGGTTAAATTGAAAGAGATAGAAACACAGAGCAGACAGGAGCTTTCTGAACTGCTACAGATAAGAAAAGACAAGCTGACAGCCGCCGTTCAGGCAGGCAAAGATCCCTTTAAGCACACAAGTTATCCGGTTGATGCATATGCGGCAAATATCGTCGCTGACTTTGTCGACCCACAGGAGGGCGAGGAGCTTAAAGCTGTCTACATCGCAGGGCGATTGACGGCAAAGCGCGACATGGGCAAGGCTAGCTTTGCCGATGTGACCGATACAACGGGACGCATACAGCTTTACATTAAAAAGGACGTTCTGGGCGAGGAACTCTATGCCGACTTTTTACACTGTGACATCGGTGACATCGTTGGCGTGCACGGTGATGTGTTCCGTACCCGCAAGGGCGAGATTTCCGTCGCAGTCAAAAGCATGGAGTTTTTGGCAAAGGCGTTGCTTCCGCTGCCGGAAAAATGGCACGGACTTAAAGATACCGAGACGCGCTATCGTCAACGCTATGTTGATTTGATAGCCAATCCCGACGTTAAAAACACCTTTGTACAGCGCAGTAAAATTATCCGCGAGATGCGCAACGTGCTGGATGAGATGGGCTTTTTGGAGGTGGAGACACCTGTGCTTCACAACGAGGCAGGTGGCGCGGCGGCGCGTCCGTTTAACACCCACCACAACGCGCTCGGCATGGATATGGTACTGCGCATTGCTCTTGAGTTGCACCTAAAGCGCCTTATCGTGGGCGGATTTGACAAGGTGTACGAGATAGGTCGCGTCTTTCGCAACGAGGGCATTTCTCCAAAACACAACCCTGAGTTTACTTTGCTTGAATTGTACCAAGCGTATACAGACTATAAGGGCATGATGCGCCTTTGCGAGACGCTTATCCGTGAGATTGCACAACGTGTGTTTGGCAAGACGGTTTTTGAGTTTGAGGGAAACGACATTGACCTCGGCGCACCGTTTGCGGTACTGCGCATGACCGATGCCGTAAAGCAACACGCCGACATCGACTTTGATGCCATCAACTTTGAGCAGGCAAAAGCGCTTGCCAAGGAGCACGGCTTTGAGCTTATGAGCCACCACGGCAAGGGCGATATACTCAACATGTTTTTTGAGCGCTATGCTGAGGATAAACTTGTTCAGCCGACCTTCCTCACCCATCATCCGGTGGAAATTTCGCCGCTGTCGAAAAAGTGTCCCGATAATCCGGAGTACACCGAGCGTTTTGAGCTGTTTATCGGCGGTAGAGAGTATGCCAACGCCTTTAGCGAGCTAAACGACCCGATAGATCAACGCGAGCGCTTTGAAGCACAGGAGACGGCAAAAGCGGCGGGCGACGAGGAGGCCACAGGAGTTGATGAGGACTTCTTAACGGCGCTGTCTTACGGTATGCCACCCACAGGCGGTATTGGCATTGGTATTGACAGGCTTGTCATGCTGTTGACCGGCAGTGTCAGCATACGTGACGTACTGCTGTTCCCGACCATGAAGCCGATAAAGGAGTAGATGCATTGAAAATAATGGCAGTTGACTACGGCACAAGCCGCACAGGTCTTGCGGCGTGCGACAGGACGGAGTTTTTGTGTTCGCCTCTTGGTGTGCTGACGGAAAAAAGCATGGCAAAGACAGCAGAGAAGATTGTCTATGCCGTGCGTGAGTACGATATCGGCATGGTGGTTATCGGTGTGCCGGTGCGCGAGGACGGCGAAGTTCACCCACATGCAGAGAGTTGCCGCAAGCTCGGTTCTATATTAGCCGGAATTATTGAGCAACCTGTTGAATATATTGAAGAAGACAATACTACAATGGAAGCGAACGAAATACTAAAGCGAAACGGTAAGCACGGCAAAAAGCGCAAAGAGACCGAGGATGCCGTTGCGGCAGCGCTTATTCTTGAGCGTTTTTTAGAAAAAAGACAGACGCTAAAAACGTAGGTAAGCGGACATAGAAAGTCAAATCAGCGCTCTGTGTCCACACCCAACGCAGTAACTATCACAGCAATCGGAGCAATTAATGAGGATGAGTTTTTTTGGCAAATTAACGGTGGGTTTTTTCCTTTTTACACTGTTTTTTGTCGCTTCTCTTGTACTGTTTTACTATACCTGCTACCAAAACGACAAAAACCAGGTGGATCTTATGAACCTGCAACTACCCGATGTCATGGAGTTGCAAGAGGTTTTGCGTCGATACCCACAGCTCAGCACCGTGTCCTATACCGAGGACGGCAGGGTTACGCTCTATGACACCGAGCAGGAGGCTATAGGTACCTTTAAGGTGGATGGCGAGGGTCAAAAGGACGTGCTTCGAACAGTTAACAGCATCTACAAAGATGACGACGGAATTGTGTTTTCCTACACTCAAAACCAGTTTTCCGTGTCAGCACAGGTGATTTTTCCGACCATCCCCATCGAGACACAGGATAGAAAAAACAGCAACACCGAAACGATAACAAAGATAGAAAACGGTGTTTACACCCTCGTGACAGATTTTGATTATATGCGGTTTATGTCACCCGAGGAGATATATTCACAATTATTAAACATGTATGAATCGCTAAAGCAAGGTTTAGGGGAGCTTGAAAGTTATGCAGCATAAAAAAGAAAACAAGGTCGTGGCGTTCGTACTGTTTTTGATAAGGCGCGCGGTTAAAACGGTGCTGTTTTTTGCATTTGCACTTGCCGTCATTTATGATTACAACACTTCGTCGGCTTTAAACGACGTGTCAGGTAACGTTTACATGCGCTTGTCCGATGTCAACAGCTATATTGTCGCAATGGCGGCAGTACTGCTGAGCGCGATTTTGTACATTTCATTCGGACTCAGTCAGCGCAAGCCGGTGTTTTTCTCTGTCGACATATTGTTTTTAGGTATTACTGCAATTTATTTTGCCGCCACCTACAACGGTTGGATCACCGAAATACCGGCAGATGTATCGGGTTATGATCTGCTTTTATCCAACGTCAAACTGCTGTTTCACGGGTTGTGGCTTGTTGCGACGGTCGTGTATATAGTTGCAATGGGTGTAAAGCTTATCAGGTGGCAGATGATAGAGGTTTACGTTGAGGACGGCGACATCCGCCGTGAGGTTTTCGAGACGCAGATGAGCGAGCAGAAAACCGAAAAACTTAACGGCATACACAGACAACTCGAGCAAAAGGAAGTGCAGACTGATTTCAGCGAGGCGGACTACCGCGACGTACTGCTTTACGTCATGCGCGAAAAGGTGAAGTTGCACCAATATTACTAGACAATTGTGTTTTGATTTAAGGCAAGCAGATGTTGAGTGACTTTTTCGTCAGACAAGGCAAAAAAGCGGTGTGCTTCTTTGTGAATGTGTGTTTTGACAACAAAACACGGTAAAAAAACGTCGTATAAGGATAGCTTAACTCTCGTGACAGCACTTTCTTCGGTAGGCCGATTGCGCTTTATTTTCAATCTGTTTTGTACGGCAAAACGGTTAATGAAAACCAAACGCTATGCCTCAATGTTTAACACACAGCAAACCACCACCCACTCATTTTTGTTGCTTGCTCCCTCTGCCACCTTCGGCTTGTTATGTTGCGATGCCACAGGGCTAAAGCCTGGCTAGTCAATCGACCGCAATGTCGCTGCTTTGCAGAAGTAGGACAATCTGATGTGCTAAGCACATTGCCGGCGAACATTACTTTTGGAAAAAAGTTTCAAAACTTTTTCAACACTTTTGCGCATGTGTCGACATGTGCCGGAATTACATAAAAGAAAGGGAAACTTTATTGGTAGAAAACGGAATAATATCAATGTCGGGGATACGTGTAGATTACGGACGTGAGAACATTTTGGAGGACTTTTCACTCTCCATCGCCGACAAGGAATTTGTGACGTTACTGGGGCCGTCGGGATGCGGCAAAACTACTACACTTCGGGTTATAGGCGGGTTTATCATACCAAAAAGCGGCACGGTGCTGTTTGATGGCAACGATATCACTAATCTGCCACCCTACAAAAGACAAGTCAATACAGTTTTCCAAAAATATGCGCTGTTTCCGCATCTGGATGTCTATGAAAATGTTGCGTTCGGCCTGCGGGTTAAAAAACTGCCCCATGCAGAGATAAAATCGCGCGTTATGCCCATGCTTGAAATGGTGGGGCTTAAAGGTTTTGAGGCGCGCAACACCGATAAACTTTCCGGCGGACAGCAACAGCGTGTCGCCATAGCGCGCGCCCTTGTCAACCATCCGCGCATACTTCTCCTTGACGAGCCGCTGGGTGCACTGGACTTAAAACTGCGCAAAGAGATGCAAATAGAGCTAAAACGCATACAGCAAAACCTCGACATTACATTCGTCTATGTGACCCACGACCAAGAAGAAGCGCTGACAATGTCGTACAGGGTTGTCGTCATGAAGGACGGTCTTATACAGCAAAGCGGTACGCCGCAGGACATATACAACGAGCCGATAAATAGCTTTGTTGCGGACTTTATCGGCGAGTCCAACATCATAACCGGCTACATGCCGCAGGATTACTCCGTTGAGTTCGGTGGGGCGCTGTTTGACTGTGTCGACAAGGGTTTCGGACGATGTCCCGTCAACGTTGTCGTACGTCCCGAGGACATCGACATCGTGCCGGCAATACAGGGTAAAATCAGCGGTCTTGTCAAGACGGTTGTCTTTAAAGGCGTGCATTATGAGATAGAGGTGGAAAGCTCCGGCTATGACTGGATTATCCACTCGACACAGGCGCAGATACCGGGCGATATGGTCGGTCTTGACATCGGTCCGGAAGAGATACACATCATGAAATATGAATAGAAAGGGAATGTAAAGTTGTTAAAGTCTCGGGTAGCAGTACCGTACATTCTGTGGATGATAGTATTCATCGCAGGCCCGCTTTTTTTAGTGATTTACTTTGCTTTTACCGACAAATCGGGAGCGTTCAGTCTCGATAATGTCGCAGAGCTCGCAGGATACACACCGGTGTTTTTGCGAAGTATAATACTTGCGGCAATTTCCACCGCAATTTGTCTTGTGATAGCCTATCCCGTCAGTTTTATCATAAGCCGTGTTGCCGCGCGAAAACAAAAGATGTTTTTGACGCTTGTTATGCTTCCGATGTGGATAAATTTTTTACTGCGTACATACGCATGGATGGCACTTATCGAGCGCACCGGCATTATAAATTCTATGCTCGGCATACTTGGTATCGGCCCGTTTGATATGATAGGCACCGATGGCGCCATTGTTCTAGGCATGGTTTACAACTACCTGCCGTTTATGATATTGCCCATGTACTCGACAATGGTTAAAATTGACAACAGTGTCATCGAGGCGGCGCAGGATCTTGGCTCGGGGCCGCTTCAGGTGTTTAAAAACGTGTTGTGGCCACTGTCACTTCGCGGTGTTACGACGGGCATAACGCTTGTGTTTGTGCCGGCTATAAGTACATTTATCATCTCACGTATGCTCGGCGGCGGCACACTTCTCGTCGGCGATCTTATCGAACTGCAATTTCTGGGCAACGCGCCGAACTACAACCTCGGCTCGGCAATGGCGCTTGTACTGATGCTCATTGTACTGCTCATTATGACCCTCATGAACCAGATAGGCGATGAGGAAAGCATGGAGGGCATGGTATGAAAAAGGCAGGTAATATCTTTTTCGCCCTTGCACTAGGGTTTTTGTACATCCCCATCATCGTCATGATGGTGTACAGTTTTAACGAGAGCAAAAGTTATGCTGTTTTCAGCGGCTTTACCTTTAAGTGGTATGTGCAACTTTTCCAAAACGAGCTGTTGCTGGAAGCGCTGTTTCGCAGTTTAGCGCTTGCGATATTTTCGGCGTTTATTGCAACGATTATCGGCACGCTCGCCTCGGTTGGCATCTTCAACATGAAGCGCGTGCCGCGCCTTGTCGTCATGAACGTGTCCTACATGCCGGTTATCAACCCCGAAATAGTCACCGGTGTGTCGCTAATGTTGCTGTTTGCGGTGTTTAACGACCTTGTGCCGATACAGATTTTCGGTATGCCGACCCTTATCATAGCGCACATAACCTTTAATCTTCCGTATGTAATACTGACCGTCATGCCAAAACTACGCCAGATGGACGAACGCCTTGTCGAGGCGGCACTGGATCTGGGTTGCAGTCCGGTGCAGGCGTTTTTTAAGGTGGTTTTGCCGGAACTCAGCCCCGGCATTATATCCGGCTTTTTGATAGCGCTTACCTTTTCCATCGACGACTTTGTCATCAGTTACTTTACCAGCGGCACGGTGCAGACACTGCCCATAGCCATATATTCCATGACACGCAAAAGGGTAAGCCCTGAGATAAACGCGCTGTCCACCATTATTTTTGTCGTGGTGATGGCGGTGCTGATCATTTCGAATTTACGGCAAAACCGTAAAGATAAATTGGCTATGTCCGTCGAATCGTAAAGTAGCGGTTGGCGTGGCATTGCACAGAACAAACGGAGGTAAATCATAAGTTGAAAAAAATCATTTCCTTTATTGCACTACTTGCAATGACAGCAACATTCCTTTTCCCTGCGGCGGCGGCCGACGAAGCGACCGATTATGACTGGGGACGGCTTGCAGACCAAGGCATAACACTCAACGTCTACAACTGGGGGCTGTACATAAGTGACGGCTCGGAAGGCAGTACTGATGTCGTAGCTGATTTTGAAGAAAAAACCGGCATCGACGTCAACTACACTACATTTGCATCGAATGAGGAGATGTATACAAAAATTTCGGGCGGCGGCGCAAGCTACGACATCCTTATACCGTCCGACTATATGGTGGCACGTATGGCGGCTGAGGGTATGTTGGCTGAGCTTGACAAGGCTAACATACCCAACATGACTGACATAGAGCCGGCGGCAATGGGTCTTGCGTTTGATCCCGAAAACACCTACTCGGTGCCGTATATGATGGGCGCTGTAGGTCTTATCTACAACACAACGATGGTGGAGGAGACCCCCGACAGTTGGGGCGCGCTTTTTGACGAGCGCTACGCCGGCGACATACTGATGTTCAACAACTCGCGCGATGCGTTTGCAATAGCGCAAAAGCTTGTCGGTCAGACCATGAACCCCACAACCGTCGAGGAACTTGATGCCGCGGCAGACATGCTTAAAGAGCAAAAACCGCTTGTACAGCAGTACGTCATGGACGAGGTTTTTGACAAGATGGAAGGTGGCAGTGCCGCGCTTGCACCCTACTACGCAGGCGATGCAATGATAATGATGGACACAAACCCCGATCTTGGTTTTGTGTTCCCCAAAGAGGGTGTAAACGTTTTTGTCGACGCTATGGTCATACCGGCGGACAGCCCAAACAAAGAGGCGGCCGAGATGTTCATCAACTTCATGTGTGAGCCGGAAGTTTCCGCCGCAAACAGTGAGTTTATCGGTTACGGCACACCGGTGCTGTCAGCAAGAGAGATACTGCCGACAGAGCTTGTGGAAGACGAAAGGATGTTTATACCTGCCGATGTAGTGGCAAGCGGCGAGAGCTTTTTGCTCCTGCCCGACGATGTCAACACCGCAATGGACGAGCTGTGGGTCGAGGTTCGCAGTGAAGAAGCTGACGCCAACGGTTGGATAATGCCGCTTGTGGTTGTGGTGCTTGTCCTACTTATAGTTGCCGTGGTATTTACAAGACTGCGTAAGAAGAAAAAAGATTATTAAGACACCTACATAACACTAACACCCCCGCCGACGGCGGGGGTGTTAGTGTTATGTAGTAATTCAACTTAAAACAACCCGGCAACTGCCCTCACCGCCACACAGGCGGCAAAGCCTACAACGGTGGGCAGTAAAAAAGCTACTGCCGTCCAAAAAATACTGCCTGTCTCTTTTTTTATCGTCAGCAGTGTTGTGGAGCACGGCCAGTGACACAGCATAAATATTATTGTGCACAGCGCCGTTGTCAGCGTCCAACCGTTGGCGAGAAAAAGCTGTTCCATCTCGGCAAAACTGCCAAGCTCCGTCAAGGTGCCTTGCGCCAGATAGCCGGTTATAATTATCGGCACGACAATTTCGTTTGCCGGAAAACCCAGTATAAATGCAAGCAGTATCATTCCGTCAAGCCCCATGACGCTACCGAGTGGATCCAAAAAGTCGGCGCAGTGGGTCAGCAGACTTGCGCCTGATACGTCGATGTTTGCAAGCGCAAAGATAACCAGTCCGGCAGGTGCCGCCACCACCACCGCCCTTGCAAGCACGAAAAGCGTCCTGTCGAATATCGAGCGCACTATGACACTTGCAATGCGCGGCCTTCTGTACGGCGGCAGTTCCAACGTAAAGGACGAGGGCATACCCTTTAAAAGCGTTGCTGAAAGCAATTTTGTCGTTGCGAATGTGAGTATTATACCCAAAACTATAACCGCCGTCAACAGTAGTGCCGACAAGGTTGTGGAATAAAGGCCGGCGGCGCTTCCGACAAAAAATATGCTTATTATCGCGATAAGTGTCGGAAATCTGCCGTTGCAGGGCACAAAGTTGTTGGTCAGTTGCGCAAGTAAACGGTCGCGGTCGGAGTCGATTATTCTGCAACCGATAACGCCGGCGGCGTTGCAACCAAACCCCATGCACATGGTAAGTGCCTGTTTGCCGCAAGCGTTGCACCTTTTAAAGGTGCTGTCGAGATTGTAGGCGATGCGCGGCAGATAGCCTGCGTCCTCCAGTAGCGTGAAAAACGGAAAAAATATCGCCATAGGCGGCAACATGACCGATACAACAAATGAAAGCACGCGATAAATACCGTCAATCAGCACCCCCTCAACGAGGGCAGGTGCGCCCACAAACACAAGTCCGTCGCGCAGGACGCCCCCCAAACCGCCTAAAAGTTCGCTGAGCGCGCCGGACAGGTAGTTTGCGCCGGTTATTGTAAACCACAACACCATCGCAAGCAACAGCACCATAAACGGATAGGCTGTCAAGCGTCCGGTTAGCAAGCGGTCGGCGACACGCTCGGGGTCTGCGCGCCGCGCCTGTCTTTGTGTCACCACGCCACAAAGGCACTTTGCCTCTTTTATGTATAGTGACGATATAATATCCCCTACTTGCTCGCCCGGCTGTAACGTTATAAGTGACTTTGCACTTTGAAGCGCCGACAAAAGGCGCTCATCGCTTAGCAGATGCTTTGTCAGGTAACGAGAGAGGTGCTGGGTGTCGTCTTGTAGCAATGCGAGCGATAAAAAACGACGATTGATGTTGCCCACATAAAGTTTACCCAGCACAGGTTGCAGTACCGACAGCGCTTTTTCGATTTTATCAGGATATCTAACACAGACTTTGCTCTCATTTTTGGTTAGTACACACCTATCAAGTGTATCAAGTATGGCGCCTGCACTGGATTTCTTATAGCCGACCGTTGCCAAAACCGGCAGACCGAGCAGTGCCGATAGCTTGTCGACATCGACGGTTATTCCGCGCTGCTTTGCCTCATCCATAAGATTTACGCATACAACGGTGTTGCTGAAAAGTTCGCGCACCTGCAACACTAAAAGCAGACTTCGCTCAAGACAGGTGGCATCACATACCACAACGACGGTATCAATATCGCCTTTTAATAAAAAGTCCAGCGCAACGTCCTCCTCCGCCGACAGTGTATCCAGTGAATAGGTGCCCGGAATATCCACAAAGCAGTAGGTGTGCAATCTACTTTTGCGCAGACCCTGTGCCACCTGTACAGTTTTGCCTGTCCAATTTCCCGTATGCTGTTTTAATCCTGTCAGCGTGTTAAAAAGTGTGCTTTTACCTACATTAGGTGTTCCGGCAACCGCTACCTTTATAACATCCTTGCATTTTGAATCGTTGCTTAACATAACGTCACCTCTTGGTTAATGTCACCGACTTCCCCTGCGGTCATTAATCCTACTTCCAGTCTTACCTTTGCCACCGCAACGGCTTTGACCGTGCTCGAGGATTTTTGTTCTGCCGACAGCGCCTGCTTTAGCGGTGTGACCGTAATGTTTTTGGCATCCTCTCTTCTTATTGCGATCACAGAATCTCTTATTCGATACGCGCGGGGATCGCCGGTCGGTGCCGCACCTGCACAAAGGACAACGGCACCCTTAACAAGACCTATGTCGTTTAGGCGCTTTCTAATCCCTCCTGTTGCAGCATTGTCGGTGACAACAAAGCTTTGCCCCTCTACAACTTCACTTAAAACATGATTTCTCATAAAATTACCCTGTAAAAAAATCCTTATATTATACTATTCTTGCAAAAACCATACTGTTACGAATAGTTTTGAAACCACACACCGAGATGAGTATGGTTTTTTATGCCCAATTAGTGGGGGTTGGTTGACAAGGTATGTGGAAAAGAAGTTATTGTCGTTGTCTTTATTGCTTTTGATTGTGATATAAAAAATTGGTCGCCCGTCGAGCATCTGAATGATGTCGCCGGACGACCTTAAGGTCAAAATTCCAGTTATTCGCTTACCGATTTACAGCAAAGATAAGGTGTGGCATATCAACACCGCGGTAGTGTTCCACGAAACGGTCGACAATAGTCATGCCAAGCCGCTTTGCAACCTGTTGTGAGGGTAGGTTGGTTTCTCTTATCATGGATATTACTCTATCCTGCTTCATCACTTCAAACGCGTGATGTTTGCAGGCAAGTGCAGCCTCGGTCGCATAACCTTTATGCCAATGAGCTTTTTGTAAAAGATAACCGATTTCAAGCTCTTGCTTGTCAATGGGTGTCTGCCACAAAAGTCCGCATTGTCCTATCATCTCTCCGCTTGACTTTAGCACAACCGCAAGCAGACCGGTGCCGCTTTTTGTATAGCGTGCACATTGACGTTCAAGCCAATCCTGCACCTCAGCGTCTGAAAAGCTACCGTTATATGCATACATAACCTGTTCGTCCTGAAGTATTTTACATAGCGCATCGTAATCTGACTGTACAAGTTGTCGCAGTGTTAAGCGTTCGGTTTCAAGTTGCATTTCTGATCCTAAAGCACCATAATTGCCGCTTCAAATGGGCGCAGGGTGCTACTTGGAGCGTCTTTGTAATTGGAAAGCGCAAGTTGTTTTATACCGCTAAAGTCATAGTCGACCTTTTGGTTCTCGCCGATAAAGTTGACCGCTACAAGCAGGGTGTTGCCCTCATAACTTCTTGTATAGACAAACACATTGTCGTTTTGTTTGCAGTACTCGATAAAGTTTCCGCGCGCCATAGCAGGGTTGCTCTTGCGCAGTGAGATCAGCTTGCGGTAAAAGTTAAACACGCTGTCGTCGTCGCTCTGCTGTGTGGCGGCGTTGATAGTTTTGTAGTTCGGGTTGACCGGCTGCCATGTTTTACCTGTCGAAAAACCTGCATTTACACTGTCATCCCACTGCATCGGGGTGCGTGAGTGGGCACGGCTTCCCCTGTTGAGAAATGCCATCGCCTCTTCGTGGGTTTTGCCCTCCGTCATCATCTCATTGTAGACAAAGGTGGATTTCGGGTCGCACATGTCGTCGGGGTTTGTGTAGATGTGGTTGGTCATGCCAAGCTCTTCGCCCTGATACACAAACGGCGTACCCGGCATGGTGTGTATGACTGTCGCGAGCATCTTTGAGCTGAGCACGCGGTTTTGCTCGGTGCTATCATCACCGTAAACCGACACCATACGCGGCTGGTCGTGGTTTTGCAGGTACTGGCTGTTCCAGCCACCGTTTTGCATAAGACCGTCATTCCAACGTCTTTGCACGTCCTTAAAATATTTCCAGGTAAAGTTCAATTTATCCGCAACAACATCAAAGTGGAATATTAAATCAAGCGGGCCTGTCTTGTCGTTGACATAGTCAAGGGCCAGTGTCGGGTTTATTATGCTTGTCTCACCGATGGTGACGATATCGTATTCGTTGCGCACCTCATCACGCATCTCTTGCAGTATTTCTATCATACCGGGGTTGTTTGCGTACAGCTCGTTGTCGAGGGTGTAGCCGTCGGCGCAGGTGGCGGGTTTTGTGCTGTCCGGCAGACCATCCGGCTTTTTGTAGCAGTTGAGCACGTCCATTCTAAAGCCGTCAATGCCCTTGTCCAGCCAAAAACGCATGGCGCTGTAAACCTCTTTGCGCAACTTTTCGTTGTCCCAGTTAAGGTCGGGTTGTTTTACCGTAAACAGGTGCAGATAATATTCTTCGGTGTGCTCATCGTACTCCCACGCGGAGGGGGTGAAGTTGGAACCCCAGTTGTTCGGAGGCAGTTTTCCGCCCTTGCCGTCGGGTTTTCCGGGGTGCCACATGTAGTAGTCACGATAAGGATTATCCTTACTTTTACGGCTTTCGACAAACCACGGGTGCTCATCGGAGCTGTGATTGACAACAAGGTCAAGTACTATTTTAAGGCCAAGCTCGTGAGCCTTTGCAAGCAGGGTGTCAAAATCCTCCATCGTGCCGAACTCCTGCATAATGGCGCAGTAGTCGCTTATGTCGTATCCGTGGTCGGCGTTTGGCGAGGCAAAGCACGGCGATATCCACACTATGTCCACACCGAGGTGTTGCAGGTACTCAAGTCGCGAGGTTATTCCCGGCAAATCTCCTATGCCGTCGTCGTTTGAGTCCATAAAGCTGCGCGGATAAATCTGGTAGATGACGCTGTCTTTCCACCAGTTGTTGTTGTATTTGTGATTCAAATCTAACTCCTTTGCTGTCAACTTGTATTGACTTGACTTTTTCTACTTAAATGCCGTTGTAGATCCACCTTTAATCAAATGCCCATCGAGAAAGGCATATGCCGGTGTTTCAACCCCCTCCAACTTATCAAAAAGTATATCGGTCGCTGTTATTCCGATCTTTTCGATAGGCTGTTGTATCGTCGTCAAGCTAGGGTTATAAAATTTTGTAAAAGGTATGCCGTCAAAACCTGCAATCGACATGTCCTGCGGTATGCTCATGCCGCGCTCCGTTACAGCGCGACACACACCTATGGCTAGCAGGTCGGATATCGCGTAGATAGCGGTGGGTTTACAGCCACTTTCAAACACCCGTTTCGCCATAGCGTAACCGTTCTCCATAGTGTAGCGGTCAAGCGTATCGTCCATGTAAAATAATAGCGATTTGTCCGGCGAAAGACCATGGTTTTTGTATGCTTGCAGATATCCCTCGGTGCGCAGACCGCCGATATTCAAATCACCTTTTTTGTCGGTGATGATGGCGATTTCCCTGTGCCCCAAATCCAGCAGGTGACTGACGATGCTCATGCTCTGCGCCACGTCATCAACGCATACGCAGGAATAATTGTCAAGTCCGTCAATCTGTGTAACGTTATAGGTGCAAAACACTGCCGGTTTCTTTATCGCTTCTAACTTTTCACGCGGGTGGTCGGCGTTACCACCTAAAAATATTATTCCGCTTAGGTTGTGCTCGATAATAAGCGAGCGCGCAATGTCAAGTTCGTCTTCTTTTGCATCAACATGGCGCAGTACCGTCGTGTAACTTCGGTCAATGCATGCCATCTCCAACACTTTAATAATATCGGTGAAAAATACGTTTTGCAGCCCTTTCACTATTATAGCTATGCTGTTGGCATATGTCCTTTTAAGGTTTCGCGCACTGTTATTAAGCACAAAGCCTGTCTCTTTGCAAACCTTTAGTATGCGTTTGCGCGTGACTTTGTTAATGTCGGGTTGATTGTTAAGTGCGCGCGAAACGGTGCTCACCGCGACGTTGCACATCACGGCGATATCTTTAATTGTCAGGTTTGATACATCACCGCCCATTGTTGTGTAAACTTTCCTCCTTGATTATAACGATTAGCCACTTGTAAAACACGTGGAACTAAAGGCTAAGGGTGAAGTGTGAAAGACCGGTTATTGACTTCTGATCGGTTGGTTCAAATATATCAGTCAGCCTTTCATGTTGGGTATTTAGCCGTTAGTTGCTAGTGAGCTTTGCACCTGCCTAAAAACGATAGCAATATCCACCGCTGTGCGCTGTCAGCTCCTCCGTCTTGCCGTTAATGGAAGCAAAGGCTATCGGCGTGTCGCTTACAATCTTGACACCCTCAATCGGTAGGGTTGTGTCTATCTTGACCACTTCCCCACAAAGCTCTACCGCAAACGGATGACTGCACAGCTCGCCGTGTATCGTTGTGCTGATGCTGTCCTTTATATAAATGACAATATCCATACGGGTGTCATCCTCCGACGTGAGCGGTAAAACACTGTTTTCGCGCACAAACACGGGGATCTCGTCTATTTTCGGTGTCAGCGTAATGTAACCGCCGCCGTTTAATGTCTTGCCGGTTGTCAGTTCGTGCCACACGCCCTGCGGTAGGTAAACGTTAAGTGTCGGTTCGTCAAACACAGGAGCCACAAGCAGGCTTTCGCCCAGCATGTACTGCCTGTCGATATGCGGTGCTATCAGGTCCTGCTCAAATTCCATAATAAGCGGGCGCATTAATGGTATATATTGTTCTGCACTCTGAACCGACGCGCTGTAAAGGTAGGGCATAAGTCGGTGGCGGATTACGTTATAGCGTTTGAAAATTTCTTCCGTCTCGGGCGTATACTCCCATGGTTCGCGCATTGTCTTGCCGTGGCAGCGTGACAACGGTGCAAAAAAGCCAAACATGCAGGAGCGGATGTACTCCTCGTCACTTGGGAAGCACTCGTAGCCCTCGTTGTCGGTGTTGTAAAAACCGCCCATGTCAAAACCCCAAAACGGGATGCCGCTTATGGCGCCGCTCAAACCGCCGCGCAGTATGCAGGCATGATCGTTTAGCGCTGTGGCGGAGTCGCCCGCCCACGCGGCAGGCACGGTGTGAGAGCCGGCGTAACCGCTACGTCCCCACAACATCGGCACACCGCCGTGTTCAGCTTTTATCTCTGCAAGTGTATCGTACACGGTTTTCGCGTACAACAGCGGTATTTTGTTGTGACCGCTAACCCCTTTAGTGCCGTCGTGATAGACAGCCTCGGCCGGCACCGCGTCTGAAAAGTCGGTTTTAATCACGTCGACCATGCCAAAGCACGCCTCTTTTATCGCTTCATGATACCACGTCACCATGTCGGGATTTGTAAAGTCAAAGCAGGCAACCTTCCAGTCCACCGTCGCCATGGGAGGAAACAGTATCGGGGCGCCGCTCTCGTCCTTTATGAAGAAATTCCTCTGAGAGAATCCATCAAACAGCGGACTTAGCTCACTGATATACGGCCAGTTCCACAGCGATATTTTAACACCGTCCTCGTGCAGTTTCTTAATAAAGCCCACGGGGTCGGGGAAACGCTCCTCGTCCCACACCCACGAGCCGATGCGGTCTTTGCGTTGCCAGTTATCGATGTGTATAACATCAATTTTGTGCCCACGCTGTTTTGCGGTCGCTATGACCTGCTCTACCTCTTCGCGTGTTTCGTATGAGCAGCGCGACATCCAAAGACCAAACGCCCATTTTGGCAGACGCGGCACCTCGCCGAGCTGTGATAGGTAGGCACGCAGTATCGACTTGTAGTCCTGCTCGGCAAACACGACATAGTCCAGTACATCATCGTGAACCGTGGCGCTGTAGGACACGCCCGAGCCGTAACCCATATCAAAGTCTATCTTGGTAAAGTTATTGAAAAACATGCCGTAGCGGCGCGAGCTGACAAAAAACGGATGGTTTTTGTAGCTTTCCGACGAGTTGGTGCTGAGTGCGTCGCTCTGCCAACAACTAAAGCGTTGACCGCGCTTGTCAAAGCCGACAAACCTCTCGCCAAAGCCGTAAAAGCTCTCACTTGAAAACATGTACATTGTCTCGTGCACCGACAGAACCTTTCCGTCGTCGTCCGTCACAAAGCCAATGGGTAGCACCTTGCACATGTTGTCGACATTGGTGTCGGTGACATGTTGTTTTGTCAGCAGTTCGCCTTTGTAGTACACCGTAATCTTAAAAGGGTGTTTGTCGATGTGCAGTTGCATGTCACTCGCCGTGGCAACCAATCTGTGCTCCTGCTCCTCAACGGACATCGGCACGGTGTCAAATTCCGTCACCTTATTAAGAGCGTTGTCGGTGCTCTCGCCGGCAAACATGCGCAACCTGTACGCACTGCCGCCAACAAAACTAATGTGCAGTGGCACACTTCTTCCGCGATTGGTCGTTGCATTTATCAAAAGCACATCACCATTTAAGCTGAAATCCTCTATCGAGGCAACAAAGTGATACTTTTTATCAAATAGTGTCTTAAGGTATCCAAGCTGCTCGTTATAAGTGCTTGTACCTCTTTTAGGTTTATTCATAAGTCATTCCTATCTAGGAGTCTTTAAAAAAAGCTTTTTGCAAAGCCGACTTTTAATGCACCCCAACTAAATATTTCGTATTGCTTGCCTTTTATAATAGTAATCATCGCGCGGCATTGCATCCAAAAACGCTTTTATCTGCTCGTCCCAAAACGACCACTCGTGACCGTGTTCGGCGCTGTAGATAAATTCGTGTTTAAAGTTTAATGCCTTTAAGCGCTGCTCGAACCAGTCCAGTGTCTCAAGCAAAAAATCCTTGCCACCATATGCATAGTAAAAATACGGTACATCCGCGCCTTTTTTCAAAAGGTCTGTCACAAGTAGTAGCGGTTCGTACGGCTTTATAATTTCCTCTAGCTCGTCAAAACTGTCATACGGCTTTTCGTGCAGTGTGGTGAGCGGTGACAGCGTGCCTATCGCTCGGTAGTTTTGTGGGTTGCGCAGTCCGTGGCACATCGCACCAAACCCACCCATCGAAAGGCCTGCAATATAGGTGTGTTTTGGGTCGGTTGTTATCGGGAACATCGCCGTTACAAACTCCGGCAGTTCTTTTGTCAAAAACTGTACGTAGTTTGGGTGCATAAGCCGTGACATACTGCCAACATTTGATTGCATCTCCTCCATGTTGAGGTAGTAGCCATTTTCGGCGGAAAAAGTCACAATGGCGATGTTGCGCTCCTCGGCATAGCGCTCTAATGAGGTGTAGCGCAACCACGTGCTGTAGTCATTGAGATAGCCATGCAGTAGATATAGCACCGGATATTTTTCCGGCGGTTTGTGTGATGCATTTGGCTTGTCGACATCCGACGAGGTTATACCCGGCACGATAACGCTGATATCTACTGCCCTTCGAAATGTATAGGACAGCATGTTGCAGGTAAATTGTGGCATAATATTTCACCTTAACCTTTAACAGCACCGGCAACGATGCCTTGAATGATGTATTTTTGGCAGGTAAAGTAGAATACAACGATAACGGTAAGCGCTATGACAATAAGGGCCATAAGGTGACCGTAGTCAATGGAGCCGTAACCACTGCGAAGATACTGTATTGCTACCGGCACAGTGCGGTATTCCGAGCCTAAAATGAGGTAAGGAAGCAGATAGTCGTTCCATATCCACATGGAGTTGAGTATTGCGACGGTTATTGTGATGGGGCGCAGAAGTGGGAACACAATTTTAAAGTAGGTGGTAATAGGGTTGCAGCCATCAATAAGCGCTGCCTCCTCCAGTTCAATCGGTATACCGCGAACAAAACCCGAGAACATAAAAATTGCTATACCACAGCCAAAACCGGTGTATACAACGATGATGCCAAGAGGATTGTCAAGACCTAAACGGTCAGCGGTACGTGTGGTGGTGTACATAACCATCTGGAAAGGCACAACCATACCTAAAGTGAACATGTAGTATAGTGCGGTGGTGATTTTAGATTTTATGCGTGTGATTATCCAAGCTGCCATCGAGCAGAAAATCATAATGGAAAATACCGAGCACACCGTTATAAAAAGCGAGTATCCGAAACTCTGTATAAAGTCCGTGCGCTCAACACCGACGACATAGTTTTCGATACCTAAAAAGGACTCTGCAGTGGGTATTTCAAAAGGTGTGGTGACGATAAATGCACTGCCCTTTGTCGAGTTCATTACGACAAGCAGTATCGGTACGATAAAAAATGCCGTAAACAAGCCGAGCAGTATATAACTTATAACCTTATCAGATGTTTTTATAGCCATTAGTCCACCTCTCTTGAGCGAGTAATTCTAAGCTGTACCGCCGCCACTAGCGCAACAATAATAAAGAAAACAACCGCTTTCGCCTGTCCTATACCGGCAAAACCGGGACGGTTGTAATAAGTATCATAGATATCAAGTGCAAGCATAGCGGTTTGGTCGGCGGGTGCACCGCCTGTCAGGGCAAGGTTCTGGTCAAACATCTTAAAAGCGTTTGTAAGCGTCAGGAAAACGCAGATAGTGATACTTGTCATAACCATCGGCAACTTTATGCGTATAAGTGTCTGGAATGAGTTAGCGCCGTCGATGGCGGAGGCTTCCAGAATGTCCCCTGAAATATTTTGTAAGCCGGCAACATAAATTATCATCATGTAACCTATAAACTGCCAACTGTACATAACAACAAGACCCCAGTAACCATAGGTGGCGGAAAATGTAAGGTCACGACCTACAAGCTCCACAAGAATACCGTTGAGCATTATCTGCCAGATGTAACCCAGTACGATACCGCCGATAAGGTTCGGCATAAAGAATACGGTGCGGAATACGTTTGTACCTTTAAGACCTCTTGTCAGCAAAAGTGCAAGTCCGAAAGCGACAAGGTTCACGGTAATAACGCTTACAATTGCAAACAAAACGGTAAACCAAAGTGCATGCAGAAAACCCTCACTATCGGTAAAAACATACAAATAATTTTCAAATCCAACAAATTCGGCATTGCTCACTGTCTGAAACTCTGTTAGTGAAAGGTAAAGACCTTGAATAAAAGGCCAGCCGAACGCAATAATATAGGCTATAAACGCCGGCAAAAAGAAAAGCGGCATATATTTGATGTATAACTTTTGCATAACTTATTTCCTCATTTTACGTTACGGGGGTGTTGAAAAATAAAGGGGTTGCAAAAGCTAGAGCAAAATATTTGTCAGATTAAACAAAAACCGCAGGCAATACTTTGTGTATTAACGAGGATTTTTGTGACACATGACGGAAATTTTGCCGTCGCCTTTTGTAAAGCCGACTTTTTCAACACTCTCCTTTATAGTACAAATGCAGCCGGATTTGTGCCCGACTGCATCTGAATGTCAAAAAACCATATCAGCCTCTTCAAAGTGATATTCGGTGACATGTGCAGCGAATATCACATCGACAACCGACTGCAAGTCGGTTGTGAGGGAGAGGCCGAGAGGGGGCACGCGCCCCCTCTCGGAGGATGTCGACGGTGTCGACATCCTCTACAGTCGGATTTGCGCCCGACTGCATTTGTGTTTTGTCAAAGAAAGTCTGTGTTGATGCTAAACTTAGCCGGCTGCGGCCTCGTTTGTGATTTCGCGCTCTACTTCCCAGCTTGCTGTGGCGTTAGCTATAACGGTATCCCAGTCAAGCTGACCCTGTGCGTAGAGAAGAAGATCTGCACCGAAAGCATCTTTCCATGCCTGTGACGGGATAAGTCTCAGTACCCACGGGTATGCTGTTTTGCCGGAAGCGGCTATTTCGTTAGCGCTTGCGAACAGCGGATTCTCATAGGTTGCGCCTGCCATTGCTGTGAAAGGTGCAACAAACTGAAGCTCTGTTGCTACAAGGTTTGTGCCTGTCTCGGAGCTGAACAGCCATACGAGGAAATCAAGTGCTGCCTGCTGCTCTTCGGGGGATTTTGTGCTGTTGATAGCCATATACTGACCTGCGCCTGTGTGAAGACCCATGTTCTCTTCGCCCTCAACACCGGAGGTGATCGGGATAAAGATGATGTCTTCGGGTGCAACAGTCATGCCGGCTGTGCCGTTGATGTCATTCCAGCCCCAGTCGCCGTTTTGAATCATTGCGCACTGGCCGAGTGCAAGCTCTGCCATGGAGTCGGAAACGCCCTTTGTACCGACAAGCTCCGGCTCTACAACGGAGTTGTTGAGGTAAAGGTCAAGGATGTTTTTGTAGTTTTCAGCATACTCAAATGTGAACTCGGGGATAGTACCGGAAAGATCGGTTTCTGCACCAAACTCCCAGAACATCGGAACGTTCATGAGATGTGTCTGGTAGCGCCAATCATCGCCTGCACGAAGTGAGGTGGAGCCGAATACGCCGTCGATGCCAAGAGTCTCTTTGTTTGCTTGCATGTCTTCTACAACAGCTTTGAGGTTTTCAAAGGTGTACAGCTCTTCAACGGAAGAAACGTCTGTAGCCTTACCTTCCATTGCAAAGTAGGCCTCAAGGATAGCTTTGTTGGCGATGATGCCATAGCTCTCGAGTGCGTAGGATATGCCGTAAACAGCATCGCCGTCGCCCAGAACAAAGGACTGATCGCTCATCATGTTGTAAAGTTCAGTGTCGCTGAGGTCGGTCAGGTAGTCTTTCCATGTAACCATACCTGTTGCGTCAGCCATAACGAAGATGGTGGGGCTGTCGCTCTTGTCCATCTCAGCTGTTAGTGTTGCATCATAAGTGTTGGCGGCGGCAGTTTCGATTTTAACGTCGATGCCTGTCTCCTCGGTGTAGGCAGCAGCTATAGTTTGCATCTGCTCTGCAACCTCGGGTTTGAAGTTGAGCCAGTAGATTGTGCCGTCAAAGTCACCTGCCGGTGCTTCTTCGCCACCCTCAGCGGCCGGTGCCTCTGCGTCAGCAGCCGGTGCCTCTTCTGCGGGTGCACCGCAAGCAGCAAGCATCGTTACCGACAGTGCTATGCATAATAATAATGCACAAAGCTTTTTAAAGTTCATTCTTAATCCTCCTATTTAATTAGAATTTGGTTTCGGATACGTTACCGAAACTTGTTCTTATTGTAACACAAAACTTTTAAATTGCAATAGATTTTATGATTTTTGTTAAGCTTGCACAAACAAATGTATCTTTTTTGTGAAACATATATAAATTGTTGTTTCTGTTAGAAAGGGGTTGTATTAATTACACGATGTGTTATAATACAATACAATTATATTCTTTTAGGATACCATTTGTGTAAGCGGATTGTGTTATGTATAAAAAAAGAATTATCTTAAAACGGTGAAAGGATATTTATGGATAAGTTGTTTTTTGGGGCGATAAAACCAAAAGGGGCGCTTTATGACAGTATACAGCGTGACATCGAAGGCTGTATCGGTAACCTTCCGGCGCTTGCCCCTGACATAATAAGCAAGCAGGACATTTACGGTGCCGACAGGCTGACCCTCACATCAAAGCAAGCGGAACTCGGGCGCAAACCTGATGAGCACGCCGAGGGTGAGGATGTAATGGTGCAGTACATGTGGTGGAACAGCGAATCGCAGTCCAACTGGCTGGACGGTTACCTGCGCGGTGGTCTGCTGCTCCAAGACGAAAAGGTCATCGACGACATAAAAAAGCGCGTTGACAAGCTGATAAGCACGCAGGATGACAACGGCTACATCGGCATCTATGCTGACGACCTACGCTATAAACACACCGAGGAAAACGGTGAGTTTTGGGCAAAATCTACACTTTTCAGAGCGCTATTAGCTTATTACGAATCGTCAAATGACGACAAAGTTCTACAATCAGTATTACGCGCTGCCGATGAAATGATGCTGGGATACCCCAAAGACAACAGCAACCCATTCGATGTAAAAAACAGCTTTTCGGGACATGGGCACGGGCTGACGATAGTCGATTCACTGCATGAAATCTATGTGCTGACAGGCAAAAAAGAATATTTAGACTATGCAATATGGCTGTATGAAAATTTTTCTTGCAACAATGTATCACAGCAAGACTTGAAAATGCCGAATATTTTAAGCGATAACTACATATGGAACTGTCACGGCGTACACACTTTCGAGCATCTTCGTGCCGTCATGATAGCGGGTTACTACCGCGCTGAGTATCGACCGCTTGTCGACAGAATGTTTGCAAAGTTGCCGTTTTACCTGACACCGTCCGGCGGTCCTATCGGCGACGAGTGGATACACGGGCGCACCGCAAACGCGACCCACACCGGCTATGAGTACTGCTCCATAACCGAGCTGTTTGACAGCTACGCACTGTGGTTGCAGTTAACGCACGACCTGCGCATGGGTGATGCAATGGAGTGGCTGTACTTCAACGCGGGTCTCGGCATGAAACACCCGAGCGAAAGTTCAATAATGTACTGCAAAACCGACAACTGCTACAGCGCCGACCGCAAGCGCCACGACACCGACATCTACCACGATGAGCGCTACAAGTACTCCCCCACCCACCAGACAACCGCTGTTTGTTGTGTACCAAATATGGGTCGCTTGACACCTTACTACACACAAAATATGTATGTTGTTAAAGGCGAAAGCGTAACTTGTGTGCTCTTCGGCGAAAGTGAGATGACACATAACATAGGCGGTAACACTGTGACGATACAGCAGGTCACAAACTACCCTGTGCAGACACAGGTCAAATTTATCGTCACCGCAAGCGCCCCGACGACCGTTGACTTTGGCGTGCGCGTACCGTCATACGCAACAGCAGTCACCGCAAACCGCGAGTTTGTTCAAACCGACAACCGCTTAAGCTTTAAGGGGATCTTCGACAAAGAGACAACAATTGAGGTCTCCTTTGCGTGCGATGTTGTCGTCAAAACGGATTTCTGCAAGGACTATTACATCGCAAAGGGGCCGCTTTTGTACGCACTGCCTATAAAAAGTGAGCGCCACACGCTACACAGCTACGACACCACACCGTTTGAAGAGAGCGGCTACATGTCGTTAGAACCGGAAGTTGAGACGTATGAAATACACGAAAATGCTGTAAAGCAATTTGCATTTACAGAGGAAAACGGTCTTCCGAGGGTAAAAGGCGAGTTTATGCACGGCGACAAGACAATCGAGCGGACAATGGTGCCTCTGTACGAGACGATACTGCGAAAGGTGACCTTTACAGCTAATATTAGCCGCACCTAAAAAATATAGAGCAAAAGGTTTAGATTAGCCAAACCGACAGGTAAAATAATTGTTCGAATTTCATTGCACTTTTTAGCGCGATTATATTTTACAATTACGTGGTAGATATTAGATTTGTTAGCTTAATTTGAAAGATATCTGTTATTTGCCCTTTCTCCTCACCTTTGCCGGTGAGAGATGCAAAAGAGCAAAACCGTTTGTTTTTCAAGTACTTTGTGACATTTCATTCATTTTAACATAACAGTCCCCAAGACATAAAAAAGGAGGTTTATCATGACATCAATGCAACGATTAAAGGCGAGAATGAACGGTGAGGCCGTCGACAAAATCCCCAACACCAATATCGCGATGGCGCTTGTCGCAAAGTGTGCCGGTGTAAGCTACCGTGAATATGCACAGGATTACCGCAAACTTGTAGAGGGCAACCTGTACTGTGCCGAGCACTATGGGTTTGATTGTGTCAGCGCAATATCCGACCCCATGCGTGAGGCAGGTGCTTTTGGTGCTGAGGTCATAATGCCGGAAGAGGGCGTACCCTACAGCGAGGTGCACCTACTGGAGGGCGACGAACCGTCTGCTGACCTGTTAAGGATAGTCAGCCCTTACGACAACGAGCGCACGCTTGACCGTATAAAGGCGGTGGAACTTTTCCGCGAGCGCGTGGGCGGCGACATACCTATTATAGGTTGGGTCGAGGGTGTTTTGGCGGAGTTTGCCGACCTGCGTGGTGTGAGCGAACTCATGATGGATCTTGCGGCAGAGGAGGACTTTCTGCCGGAGATAATGGAGGTTATCCACCGTGGTCAATGTGCGTTTATAAAGGCGCAAATTGACGCAGGTGCGGATATTATCGGCGTCGGCAACGCAGTGGCATCACTTATCGGCCCGGACTATTACGAGCGCTATGCTCTGGAGTACGACAAAAAAGCAGTGCAATTTATACGTGATAACGGCGCACTTGCAAAGCTTCACATATGTGGTAACATAGCACCTATTCTGCCACAGCTCAGGCTTGTCGAGCCGGATATACTGGATGTCGACTGGATGGTAGATATTAAAACCGCCTGTGACGCAATGAAAGACACCAAAACCTGTGTCAGCGGTAACATGGACCCCGTTGAAATTTTTATGCGCGGCACAGTAGCCGAGGTCGAGGCGGCAACAAGACGTTGCATCGAGCAGACGGACAACCGCTCGCTCATCGCCGGTGGCTGTGAGATACCGGCAAGCACACCGGTAGAAAATTTGATTGCTATGAACAAGGTGCTGTTTTTTTAACCGCTTCGCCGCCGATGTAGACGCTTTTGTTACGTTTTGAGTTGATTGATAATTGCTTATAAATACAACCACAAGCAAACCCGCCACATGTGTCCGTGGCGGGTTTGCTTGTGATTAGTACAAAATATATAATTTTTTACGTTAATTGGCTGTGCCTTGCCTCAAAAGTGCATCAAATAATTTACTTTCCGTAGTATGCTTTTTTGTATATATCGGCAAGTTCACTTATCATCGGGTATCTTGGATTTGAGGGGGTGCACTGGTCACCGTGCGCATTTTCGGCAAGTTTATCCACCGTAGCTAAGAAGATCTTTTCGTCGATGCCACAATCTTTTATTGTTGCCGGAGAGCCAATATCCTTTGCCAAATCTCTTATGGCTTTGACAAGGTTTTTAACGCTTTCCTGTGTTGTTTTGCCCTGTAAACCTAAATGTTTTGCAATTTCCGCATATCTTTCATCTGCAATAAATTTGTTGTATTTGGGGAAGGTCGCAAACTTTGTGGGTTTTTGTGAATTATACTCAATAACATGCGGTAAAAGTATTGCGTTTGCACGACCATGCGCTATGTGGAACTCACCACCCAGTTTGTGTGCCAGTGAGTGGTTTATTCCGAGAAAAGCGTTTGTAAACGCCAAACCGGCAATGCAGGAGGCATTGTGCATCTTCTCGCGTGAAACAGGGTCTGCATCCTTGTAAGATTTTACTAGGTGCTCAAAAGTCAGCTTGATGGCATGAAGCGCAAGTCCATCGGTAAAATCAGAAGCGAGCACGGAAACATAAGCTTCAATTGCATGGGTTAAAACATCCATTCCGGTGTCGGCAACGATTGCTTTGGGTACTGTCATCACAAATTGCGGGTCAATAATTGCAACGTCCGGGGTTAGCTCATAGTCAGCAAGCGGGTATTTAATATTGTTGTCTTTATCGGTGATTACCGAGAAAGATGTAACCTCTGAGCCTGTTCCGGAAGTGGTTGGTATGCAGACGAGCTGCGCCTTTGCACCGAGGTTCGGATAATCAAAGGAGCGCTTTCTGATATCCATAAATTTCAAGCGCAAATCATCAAACTCTGTGTCCGGATGTTCATAGAACAGCCACATACCTTTAGCAGCATCCATTGCAGAACCGCCGCCAAGCGCTATAATAACATCGGGGTTGAAGTTGTTCATGGCAGCCACACCGCGCATAATGGTATCTACTGACGGATCTGGCTCAACATCTGCAAATATCTCTGCGTGGCAGTAGTTTAAGCGTTTTCTCAAATAGTAGAGAATTTTATCGACATTGCCAAGGTCTAACATGGTTTTATCGGTAACTATGAATGCACGATTGATATTCGGCATCTTTTCAAGATATTGAATTGAATTATCTTCAAAATAGATTTTAGGCGGAATCTTAAACCATTGCATGTTTGTTCTCCTTTTGGCAATGCGCTTAATATTTATTAAGTTTGTCGCTGATACATTTGAAGTGGTTGAATTGTGTCCGAACGAGCCGCAACCGAGTGTCAGTGAGGGCATATTTGTATTGTAAATATCGCCTATCGCGCCGTGCGAGGATGGGGCGTTCACAATTATACGTCCGACCTTCATATCTTTGCCGTACTGTGTTGCCTGTTTTTCATCCGCTGTATTGATAACCGCAGAGTGGCCAAGTCCACCAAGCTCCAGCATTTTTTTCGCTTTCGCAAATCCGTCTTCGGCATCTTTTGCTACCGTATACGCAAGCACAGGTGAGAGTTTTTCTTTGGAAAGAGGATATTTTTCACTAATATCAGGTAGTTTTGCAATCAAAATTTTCGTTGTAGGGTTTACCGAAACTCCGGCACCTTTTGCGATGTTGAATGCACTTTGTCCCACTATAGCCGCGTTGAGCTTATGTCCTTTATCAGCCGGCATGCAGTACTCGGTAACCTTTGCTATTTCCTCTTCATTTAAGAAGTGGCAGTCGTTTTCACCCATTATAGTTTCAAACCTGCTTGCTATCTCCTTATCGACAATAGCCGCCTGCTCCGATGCACAAATCATACCGTTGTCGAAACTTTTCGACATTATCAAATCGTTGCAAGCCTGCTCCACATTAGCGGACTTGTTGATGTAGCACGGAACATTTCCCGGACCTACGCCAAGCGCCGGCTTGCCTGCGGAGTATGCACTTCTAACCATTCCGGAGCCGCCTGTTGCCAAAATCATCGCAACTCCGGGGTGATTCATGAGCTGACTAGTAGCTTCAATTGACGGGAACTCAACCCACTGGATACAGTTTTCCGGCGCACCGGCGGCGATAGCGGCATCGCGCACTATCCTTGCGGCCTCGGTCGAACACTTTTGCGCCGACGGGTGAAACCCGAATATTATTGGGTTTCTTGCCTTTGTGCTGATTATTGCTTTAAACATTGTCGTCGAAGTGGGGTTTGTTACGGGGGTAACACCGGCGATAACTCCTATAGGCTCTGCAACTTCAAGGTATCCCTCCGGTATATTGTCATTTATAACACCAACCGTTTTATCATATTTAATGCTGTGCCAAATATATTCTGTGGCAAACAGATTTTTTATAATTTTGTCTTCATAAATTCCACGCCCTGTTTCCTCTACCGCCATTTTTGCAAGCGGCATATGCTCATCAATGCCTGCCATAACCATTTGATGCGTAATGTTGTCAACCTGCTCCTGATCAAGCCCCATAAATTGCTCTAAAGCAACACTCGCTTTATCTACGAGGTCGTTAATCATTGCGGAGACGTCCACTTCAGTTGCTTTACCCACAGATTTTTTTTCAGCCATTTTTTAGTTCCTCCGATTAATTTATAATCTTACAAATGATTGTTAATTATTTAACAATATCTATTATACGTTATCGTATCTGCAATGTCAACACTACTTGTTAAAAAATTAACAAGTAGTGTTGTACAAACTTACGTACTTTATAGATGTATTTTGTGCAAAACGCACATAAAATAATCAATGTCGGCGAACTAAACATAAAAATACAGTCCCGCTAACCCATACCGCCAACAGCAGTGAGGATATTAGGCAATATTTCTGCGATAATTTTATCATTGATTGGCTATACAAAAACAATATCTTAAATTAAAACGATCAAGATAGGTTTTTTCAAAGGACCGTATACCGTATTTATCAACATCCGACTTATCTTTAGTGCCGTGTTTAAGATATCCGGCACCGCCGATACGCTCCGAAACCACAATAAAGTTGTTATCGCTCATTTTTAAGATATTTTAATATGGTCCACTTGTAGCTCTCCATCGCATCTCACCTCTTTTCTTTTGGGTCAACCTTTACATCCTACTTGTTCAAAGGGATGCGATTAGGGTTAACATAAATATGAGGATTTACAACTTGACCGAGATTATGTTGCAACACATAGGGTGGATGTGATAAATACACACTCTTCCCTACGTACCTTTAACTGAACCAAATTTTGTTAGACATATGGAATAATAACTAAATTAAAACTCTAGACCTGCGGTTTTTCCTTTGGGAATGCCTGCGCTATAAACGCGTCGGCTTTTTCATATTCCGGCGGTGTTAACAAGCTCACGCTCACATAGATGACAAATGACAATGCAACGCCGATAATTACCTGCTGTGCTGATTGAGCTTCCCACGCGGTGGGGAGCGGTACACCAAAGCTTACAAGCAGATTGTATACACAGTAGATAAGCCCGACAATCATGGAGGACAAAGCGCCTTTTGAGTTGCCTCGTCTCCAGAAAAAACCCATGATAAGCGGCACAAATACGCCGGTAGTTATAACATCGCTTGCAATCCAGCTAATTTCAAGTATCGAACGTATAAACAGCGATACAACAAGCGCCACCACTGTGACTAGCAGTGTGGATAAACGTGAAAACGCGAGTTTTGCCCTCTCATCTTTATCCTTGTCGTTTAAGTCAATTGATAGCGTCATTGCGCCGGTATTGATAAGCGAGTCCATAGTCGACATAATGGCGGCGGATATGCCTACAAACACTAAGGCACCAAGCACCGCCGGCATGTATCCGGTGACTATTGCCGACACCACACCGCCCTGTGGCAGTTCGTCAAACATGGTTATGCCTGCCATACCGGTTAAAACAACAATTAAGTAGAGCGGTATATAAACGACAAAGCTAAGTATCGTCATTTTGTACGCGTCTTTGGAATTTTTTGCCGCCGAAATGCGTTGCCAAACATTCGCCTGTATCATCCACGCACAACCAAATGTAATGACATAGACCATATATTTTTCTGCGCCTGCGGTGAAACTCATAAACTCGGGTTTGTTTTGCGCCGCGGCCGCTTGTGCTATGCCTTCAAAACCGCCCGCCGAAACCATTGCGATAACAAATACAACGATGGCGGAGATAAGTAGTAGCACAAATTGAATTATGTCGGTCAGCACAACACCCCTAAACCCGCCGAACATTGAATATACAAGCACAATACCGGTGCCCACAAACACCGCAACCTCATAGTTCATGCCGAGGTACGTGCCGAAAAAGGCGCCGACACCCACCATCTGCGAAGCGGCGGTAAGGGTCATAAAAATAAGTATCATCACTGCAACCATTTTTGCGACAAGTGGGCTGTAGCGCGATTTCATCATTGCGCCCTGTGTGAGATAACCCACGCGACGTATTGCTTTAGCTCCTAAAATCATCAGCGCTGTGGACAGCAGCACCGGCACGCCGTAGTACCAAAATGCACCCAACCCGTCCTCAAAGGCAAGGTCGGCGGTCGACAGCGCCGATCCGGCACCCCACCAGGACGCAATAAATGTTATGGATAGTGCTGCAAACGGCAAAGACCTGCCTGCGAAAAAATAATCCAGTACACCGGCGTTCTTTTTTTCGCGTGTGACCGCAAAGAGCAACCCCGCAAAGTAGATAACAAGTCCGACCAGTGATAAAATCTGTAGTAAGTCCATAAAATTCCCTCCGGTGTGATTTTTCCGTGTTGGCAACCCCATTGGATGAATTTATTGCTTTCATCCCCTGCCGAAGACATAGGGCGCAAAAGTTTTTTGCATAAACAAGCTGTTATTGTAAATTAAAATTACATAAACTAATATTAAAAGTTACAAAAAAGGAACTGTGTCGAATCGACCACGTTTGCCATTTCTTGCTTTATTTTGGATTAATTCCAAAACTCATCAGATGTAACATGTAGGACATTCGCCACAATCCCGTTGTGTGTATAAATTAAATGGTGAGTTACTGTAAAATGTCGATGCCGGACAGAGTTTTCAGTAGTTCTGCATTTTGTATCAAAAGTTCATCTGCATCTGACTTAATTTCATCCGAAACCAACCTCACGCCAAACACAAATGTTTCGTAAAACGTTTCATACGCTTGCTGTGCCATCGGATCGACAAACTCCGTCACGGTGGGTACAAGCGCAGTATCGGCAACCGCAACACTACCTTCCTCTATTGTTTGCGCAGGCATGCCACTATCGCCCAATGTGCCGAAAATTGAGTAGGTAGTCTGTACCTCGTCAAAGTTATCAGTAAATATTATAACATTCTCGGGCATGGATAAATCTGCGCTGAAACGCGTCACAGCCGCCATTTGGGTGTTAGCATCAACGGCGGGCTCGTCCGGATCAAGGCTTTGATTGTACAAGTTCATCTGTATGTTTACAGTGCCGTCTTCATTTAAATCCTGTGCAAACATTGATATGTCCACTGCAATGGCATTAAGCGTTTCTTCCGGCAGAAAACTTTGCGAAACTATACCAACGTTGTAGTCCGGGATAACTCGCGTTGCAAGGTCATAAATAAAAAAGCCAACAAAAGCCACAAGCACAGCACCGATTATAAAAAATATGCGATGATAATACCACCAATCGCGCTTTGTTCCCTTATCATTAGAGGGTGGCGTCAGTGAGCCACCCTCTTTATTTAACATTTCGATATATTCTTTACTGGGCATGACGCTCCTAAGAAAGTATGTTAATTAAGATACCAGCCGCAACCGCCGAGCCGATAACACCGGCAACGTTCGGTCCCATAGCATGCATGAGTAGGAAGTTGTGCGGATCCTCTTGTTGACCAACTTTTTGTGAAACACGAGCGGCCATCGGAACAGCGGAAACACCGGCCGAGCCGATAAGCGGATTGACCTTGCCCTTTGTTGCCCAGCACATAACCTTACCGAACAGCACACCACAAGCGGTACCGACGCAGAACGCCGCAAGACCGAGAGCGATAATTCTAAGAGTTTCGCCTGTCAGGAAGTTGGAAGCCTTTGTTGTTGCACCAACCGAGATGCCAAGGAAGATGGTAACAATGTTCATAAGCTCGTTACCGGCAGTCTTGTTGATACGATCAACGACACCGGACTCACGGAACAGGTTTCCAAGCATCAGCATACCGACCAGCGGCGCTGCTGAGGGCAGTAACAGTGCAATGAGAATTGTGCAAAGTATCGGGAAGATGATCTTCTCGCGCTTTGAAACGTGGCGCAACTGGGTCATGCGAATAGAACGCTCTTTTTTGGTTGTGAGCGCTTTCATGATAGGCGGCTGTATAATCGGAACAAGCGCCATATAGGAGTAAGCGGCAACAGCGATAGCACCGAGCAGTTCCGGTGCAAGTATGCCGGTGGTGTAGATAGCTGTCGGGCCATCCGCACCGCCGATGATAGCGATAGAACCTGCCTCGTTAGGTGCAAAACCGAGCAATGTAGCACCCCAGTAGGTGACAAAAATACCTACCTGAGCCGCCGCACCGAGCAGTAAGCTTTTCGGGTTAGCGATAAGCGGGCCAAAGTCCGTCATGGTGCCGATACCGAGGAAGATAAGCGGAGGATAAATGCCAAGCTTAATACCTTGATACATGTAGTATAAAAGTCCGCCCGGTTGTGTCATCTCGCCGGCCTCGTTGTAGATAGGGCCTGCCTCGTTGGACAGTCCGGCAAGCGGCAGGTTGGCAAGCAACATACCAAATGCAATCGGTAAAAGCAGTAACGGCTCAAACTGTTTTGCAATAGCAAGCCAAAGAAGTAGGCATGCAACGGCTATCATAATAAGCGAGAGCGGCTCATCGGCAAAAGCCGCAAAGCCGGAGTTCATTATAATAGAACCGATAGTGTTGAAAAATTCTGTCATATTACGTATCCTCCTTTAATTAAAACTGTTGAACATAAGAGGACAACGCAGACTGTTTCCAGCCGTTTACGGCACCGGAGTGACGCCCGCCTCTGCTTGCTGCTTTTTTGACCGAGACAATCTCGCCACCGCCCATAGCGGCAACTGCGGCCGCAATAACGGCTATAACAGCATTGTCATCAGCGACAGTTGAACTTGCAACCGGTGCGGCCTTTACAGGCTCTACTGCCGGAGCAGGTGGTGCTACTTCACTTTTAACTGCCGGTTTTGTGTCTTTCTTGTGTAGCAACGACATAATACCACCATAGATGGTAATTATAACCGTCAAAGCCACAAGAATAAAAAATACGAGTAAAATACCGGTCAATACAACCGTCAATACCGAGGGTGCTGCCATAAAACCTCCAAACTAACCTAAAATCTGTAAAAAAATCTTCATCGCTAATTATACATTAATTTTTCCTTTTTTTCAACTGTTATTTTTAAAAAAACGTATTTTTTGTGATAGTGCGCATTTTTTGTGGACAAAACAGTGAAAAAAGTCTCATTCCCTTTTGCATAAAAGCCGCTGTGTTTTGGATTGTACAATTTGACCTTTTCACGACAACCCATACTAAGGTTTTCACTTCTTCGCTTTTGCTTAACACTTTAATTAGTGCTCTCTCTATACATATTAGGGGTAACACCGCAGTAACGTTTAAAAACCTTTGTAAAATAGCTTTGATCCTCAAAACCCACCGCGGATGCTATGTCGGCTATGCGTAGGCTTTGGGTTTTTAAAAGCATTTTGCTTTTGTCCACACGGACAAGGTTGAGGTAGTCGTTGAAGTTGTGCCCTGTCTCCTTGTGGAAGATGCGCGACAGGTACGGCACCGACAGGTACACCTTTTTTGCAAGCATACTCAGTGATATTTTTTGCGAGTAATGCTCGTCGATGTAGTTAAGGCAGGTTCGAATGGCGCTTGCGTGGCGCATGTCGCGGTAATCAAACACGCTATCCATAAGTGCGGTTGTCGTTTTGGACAACCACAGACAGATTTGCTCGGCGCTTTTGGTGCCGGACAGCATACGCACCCCCTCGTCTGTAATGGACATGGCATGCTGCTCATCGACACCGGCAGCCATGCACGCGCGTCCCACAAGCACCATCAGGCTGTAACTGCGCGCAAGCAACTGCTCGGTGTTGTAGCCGCTCTCGAACATGATGTGCCCGAAAAGTTTGTTCAATATGTTTTGACTTTGCACAATGTCACCGCGCTCGATACAGCGCAACAGCTCCTTTTCGGTCTCCAACGGATAGCGCTCCTGCTCCTTGACCTTCAGCTGCTGAATGTAGCCGCCGATTTCCCCTTGGATTTTTTGCGACCGACTGCTGTCTTTCAAGCGCTCCAAAGCCGCAAGGTTGTGCATAAACCCGCCCGACATAAACAACAGCTTTGACAGATGCTCCACCCTCGGTGCCGGCACGAGCGGTAGGCGTTTTAGTATAGTAAACGCTTGTTCAGCGACCTTTTTTGGCGCGTGCTCAAGCTCACAGGCGATGTAATCCTCTGCCGAGACCATTAAAAACGGGCCCGCTGTCAACTTTGCACGGCTATGCAGTTCATCCGCAACCGGCGTGACGAAAAACAACAGCCCCGACGGACAGTAATAGATGTACCGCCCTCCGAAACGCTCTGCCTCCGCCATACCGTAGATGTGCGCGCCGGTGCAGTCGTTTTTGCGCCGGCCTATGACAGCACACATCTCACAGCTTTGTATGCCGTAACCGTACTCGTTCAGCAGATTGCCGTCAGTATCGGTTACGGTGCAACCGATACCGCTTGCACCGTGAAACGCAAGTGCACAGTCGTTAAGCGCATCATAATCTATGTTGTTTTTTAACGGCTTTTTGTTTGGCATTTTGTTTTGCTCCTACTCAATGTCAGTATTTCTATGTATTTGTTATCGTGTTGACTTAAAACCGAAGCACATCATGAGCTGTGGTTGACATATTTGAACTATGATAATATTTTACCAAATTGCGCAAAAAAATGCAAGAAAAACCGCCCTGAAAGTTGTATTCTATAATCAACAAATTAAACCGGAGACAAAAAAATGAGTATTCTTGCTGAAATTTCTGAAAAACTGCAAAAAGGTAAAGCCAAAGACGTTAAGGTGCTTGTGCAACAGGCTATCGACGAGGGTTTAAGCGCCAAAGAGATATTGGACGAGGGTCTTTTGTCCGGCATGAACATCATCGGCGAAAAGTTCAAAAACAATGAAGTGTTTGTACCTGAAGTTCTCGTTGCGGCACGTGCCATGAACATGGGTGCCCAGCTGTTAAAGCCACTGCTTGCGGAGGCCGGTGTTGAGGCGGCAGGAAAGGTGTGCATCGGTACCGTCAAAGGCGACCTGCACGACATAGGCAAGAACCTCGTTAAAATGATGATGGAGGGCAAAGGTCTTGAGGTTATCGACCTCGGCACCGACGTACCACCCGAGAAGTTTATCGAGACGGCTAAAAACGAGGGTTGCGACATCATCTGCTGTAGCGCACTGCTCACAACGACGATGGGCGTTATGGCGGACGTTGTCAAGGCACTGGACGAGGCAGGTCTGCGCGACGAGGTTAAGATAATGATCGGTGGCGCGCCCGTTACCGATTCCTACTGCGAGC
>CAYJFU010000019.1:0-13666 GCA_964369445.1 uncultured Oscillospiraceae bacterium
CGCGACTTAAAGCTTGCGGTGTCGGTAAAGCGCAAAAGCAAAAAGAAACGATCGGAGTAGGAATGGGCGCAAAGCTCGCCGGTATCCGCCTCAATTCGAATGACATCCGCCATGTGACATATGAGATCATCTCCCTCATCAAAGCCATTAATGTCATTAAAGAGCGAAAAATCTTTAAGATCTAACAGCACAAAGGCGTATGTATAGCTTTTTTGCGAGAGCAGTCGCACAGCATCCTGAAAAAACTTGTCTTTGTTGTCAACGCCGGTCAGTTTGTGGGTTAAGTTAAGGTCGCGCATTAAACCTATAGCCATTTTAGGGGTGCCTGCCTTAAAAGGCAACGTCGCAACAACTGCGCTTGCCCACAGGTATTTGCCGGTGCCGTCATCCCGCACGCGCAAATGTATTTCACCCTGCGTTTTACGTCCGGCACGTATATCATCATAAAAGCGCATAAAGCGCAATATGTCATGCTCATAAACGCGCCCATCACGCACAGCGGATTCGGGGAAATCCTCAATGACAAGTCCGCTGGGCGTAGCCTGACCGCCACCGCCGCCAAACAGGTCAACAAGCGCCGGAGAGCTTCGCACCAACTTGTGCTCGATGTCATATATAAAGTAGGTCGGCTTGGAGGCCTCGTATAACAGTTTATAAAAAAGCAACGTCTCCTTGTCTTTTTTTCTTTCTACAAGATATTTGATGACAAGGCAGATAGCAATAACGTTTATAACTGACAAAATTATAATTACAGTTTCCATACGTTTGCTCCACAAAACATTTAAAACGACAGCTGCTTGCAGGATATTATTACAAAATAACATTATCATATTTGAGTGGAATAGTCAAGTAATATAGCGCTTTTCAACAAAATCACACGCTTTTTTATAAAAATTACTCATAAATTAATTTTACTGCGATTTAAATAAAAGCCAGCACCCTTTACAGGTAGTGGTGTGGTTTCCAACTTAACAATCAACTAATCTAGTCCACGTCAATATAGAGTGATACAATAATGCTGTAAAGCCACAAATCCGAGGAATAGTATATTTGATTTCGTAAGCATCCCCGCCTGTTCGCACATATGGAAGATTTCGCTGGAGAAAGATTGATATCTTTATGTGTTTACCCGATAAAAATGAGCCCTCCTACCGCATTGTCGGATTTTAGGGACAGTTAACTTAAGATGAATAAAATATCATAACAAGCTCGACAATATAACCGGCTCCTTTCGGTCTTTTTGCTACTGCACAGCTATATTTACCCACACTGTGAAATTTGTTTTAAAGCTATTGTGTTTTTTATAAAAATATGGTACTATTAGACAAACGAACACAAGCTCAACAACTTAGGGTAGTGCTTGTGTTTACCACCCCTTCGCTGACGGCGGGGAGAAGTAAACATAAAATATTCGTCCGCTTTTAGTTGTTGACATTGCAAATGAACATGCAAGTAAAATTGTTCGTTTTATCCGGTAAACACCCACGAGGTAGAACTATGAAAACAGAATTTGTCGGAAGAAGAGTAGAACTTAAAGACGCATTTTGCGACAAGGCAAAAAAGCGCGCGGAAAAACTGCAAAAATTCTTTTCTGCCGCCGCCGTCGCACATATAACGGTGACGGTGGATAAAGGTCATCAGACGGTAGAGGCCACAATACGCGATGGAAGCTTTGTGGTACGCGCCGAAAAGACGAGCGAAAAGATGGAAAACGCGCTTGAAGCGGTGTTTGACGTTATCACAAGGAGAATTGTAAAAAACAAACGCCGCTTGGAGCAAAAACTACACAGCGCAGCGTTTGATGAGTTTATCGAGGTTGCCGAGGAAGAGCCGGAGGAGCAGTTTGATATATCGCGCGAGAAGCGTTTTTATGTAAAACCCTGTACCATCGAGGAGGCTATTCTGGAGATGAACTTACTCGGACATGAATTTTACATGTTCCGCAACGCGGACACCGAAGAGATAGAACTCTGCTACCGCAGAAAAAACGGCAGCTACGGAATACTTATACCGGAAATTAATTAATGACATATAATTTAGTTGCCCCGTGCTATTTCGGGGCGGAAAAAACGCTTTCTTTTGAGATAAAAAAAGCAGGTGGGGAAAACATAAACGTCACTGACGGGCGCGTGTACTTTACCGGTGACGCCGGCGTGATAGCAAGCTGTAACGTTCGTTTGCGCACGGCGGAAAGGGTTCTTGTACTGCTTAAATCGTTTGAGGCGACGACCTTTGACGAGCTTTTTGACGGTGTGTATGCCATCCCGTTTGAGCGATATATACCGCGTGACGGTGCGTTTCCCGTTAAGGGTGCCAGTTTAAAAAGCCAGCTGTCCAGTGTGCCGACCTGCCAGAGTATTGTTAAAAAAGCGGTGGTAAAACGCTTGCAAACCGCATACAAAACTCAGTTTTTGACCGAGCGAGGACGTAAGTTCTCGCTTAGGTTTTCCATACGCAGTAACATGGTGGAAGTCTTTCTTGACACGAGCGGTGAGGGTCTGCACAAGCGCGGTTATCGTCGTGTCAGCAGTGTTGCGCCGTTAAAAGAGACGCTTGCTGCCACTATATGTGATATTGCAAGGGTACGCGGCGATAGCAGTGTCGTTGATCCCTGTTGCGGTAGCGGAACGCTTATAATCGAGGCGGCGCAAAAGGCGCTGGGCATCGCCCCGGGCTTGAATCGCAGTTTTGCGTCTGAGCGCAACGGTTTTGTGCCACAGGACGTCTACAACGCGGCACGTGAGGCGGCGCGCGCAGACCGGCGCACCGATGTGACATTCAAGGCGGTCGGTTACGACATCGACGACGAGTCACTTACCATAGCGCGTAACAATGCAGAGCTTGCAGGCGTTGCGGGCGTATGCCGTTTTGAAAAGCGTAACCTCTACGATAACAGCTTTGATGCAAACTCCATAGTTATTGCCAACCCACCCTACGGCGAGCGACTGGGCAACGAAGCGGAAGCAAGCGCCATAATAAAACATTTTGGGCAAGAGGTTCAAAAAAGCGGCGCACATGCATATATCATATCGCCGTCGCAAGAGTTTGAGCGTCTGTTTGGGCGCAAAGCTGACAGACGGCGCAAGCTGTATAACGGCATGATGATGTGTCAACTATATATGTATTTCAACCGCTAAAATCATGGCTTAACAGAGACGCTTATACACTTCTATTCAATGAACATAACTTAAGAGCTCGTTCCCGTCCTTTTCCCCACCGTCGGCGGCGATAAGGACGAAAAAATATTTGTCTGCTTAAGTTATTGACATTACACCTCTATTTTTAATGACAAAATTACTCATAAAAACATTTGTGAAAAATCATGGCGAGACGCAGGACATTGCGGTTCGTGGCAGTTACGGCAAACTTGCCGGTGTGTGCGGTATTGTTACCAACACGCTGGTGAGTTTGCTTAAAATTGTTGTGGGCCTTATGTTCGGCGACATCTCGGTCGTGGCGGACGGCATAAACAACCTGGCCGATGCCGGCTCGTCGGTCGTGACGCTTATTGGGTTTGCCATGTCCGGCAAACCCGCCGATGCCGAGCACCCTTTCGGCCATGCACGCATGGAGTATGTGGCAGGGCTTGCCGTGTCGTTTATCGTGATGTTTCTCGGCCTGCAACTGCTTTACAACTCCTTTTTAAAGGTCGTAAATCCCACTTTGCCCTCATTCAGTGCCGTGACGGTGGTTGTGCTTGTCGTGTCGGTGGGGGTCAAACTGTGGCAAAGTCGCTTTAACTTTAAACTTGCAACCGCAATAAATTCCAAGACCCTTTTTGCCGCCGCAACGGACAGCCGCAACGATGTTGTTGCTACGTCGGCAGTACTGCTCGGTGTTGTCGTGGGCGCGCTGAGTGGATTTGCACTTGACGGGTTTATCGGTATTTTGGTGGCGGCGTTTATCATTAAATCCGGCATAGAACTTGTTCGCGACACAATAAACCCACTGCTCGGTGAGCACCCCGACGAGGAGCTTTTGCGTGAAGTGGAGCGCAAGATACTGTCATATGAGGGAGTTTTGGGCGTGCACGATATCGTCATGCACAGCTACGGCCACGGACGGTGTTTTACAAGCGCTCATGTCGAGATGGACGCAAATCAGGAGCTTTTAAAAAGCCACGAGATAATCGACAGGATAGAGCACGACATAACGCAGGGCATGAACATGTACCTGTTACTGCACATCGACCCCATTGCCAATGATGAACGCACCAACCGACTGCGCGACAGCATGAACGGCATCGTTTCTAGCGTCTCGGAGGAGCTATCGGTGCACGACTTTCACACAAGGGTGTACAAACAGCGCACATACCTTATCTTTGACGTGGCGGTACCGTCGACATTTTCAATGACGGATATCGATTTGCGCATTGAGATAGAACAAGCGGTCCTGTGCGAGTATGAGGATTGTTCCGTCATACTGACACTTGACCGCTCACTTTTGCCGGACATGAAATAGAGTGGTGGTGAACGTTTTCGGTAGAAATGTAGCACCTTGTTTGGCTTTAGAACAGGGTGCTGTCGCATTAAGCAAAATTACAGCTTAGTTTTAAATACGCCCCACCGCCGTTGGGCGGTGGGGCGTATTTAAAAACACATTTTTTCTTTGTGGAAAAGCACAAAAGAAACAGCGAGTGTCATTGAGGGTGGAATCGCCAAAATCGTGCGGTTAACACTCCTTTCCACACTAACTAGCCTATAATATAGATATTAACCGTCCTGCGGCCGTTTAACTGACTTTCACGGAACGTCTCGTAGAACAGGTCGACACCGACGTGCCCCTCCATCATTGCCGTGCCTGTATCGGTGGCTATGGCGTAGCCGTACTCAAAGCTGTCGCCGGTGGCAGAGGATATGTACATAAGCGTGCCGTATGGAATGACGTTGGGGTTGACGGCACATGTTCCGTAGTACAGCCCCAGACCGGAACTGCCGCGTCCGCGCGCGGAATAGTACCCTGTCGCCGCCACACCGGAAATAACGGATGTGTAGGAGGACGGCACACCGTCGGTTATGGTGATGCCCGGATGACTTTCGATGGATGAGATGGGTTCGGGCGCGTATTTAAGTTGCACCTCCGTCACAGGCTCCTCTTCAATCGTGCTGTTTAAAAGCACGGTGTACTGCAACTCTCCGTTGATGTATTTGTGCCTGTAATGGGTTTCGCCGTAGCCGTCATGACCCTCGATAAGTATTTCCGTTCTGTCCGGCCACGTGTTTAAAAGTGAGTTGGCGCGCACAACCGTCTCGTGGGGGATAATGCCTATTTCGACCTCGTCCTCGTATGTGACGCGGTAAACCTGTGCTGTCAGATCAGTTTCAAGAGGCGTAAAAAGTGACGGTTCGACAAAATCCTCCTCACCGAGTGTCACACCTGCATTGGTAAGCAGATTGGCAACGGTGCCGTCGTGCATGTATGCCGAATACTCTTCACCGTCGTATTCAATGGAAACGGGAAAGCTATAGTCCACATAAAGAGTGGAAAGCTCCATACCGTGCCCGTGCCTGTAGTTATGTAACTCGGGGCCGTCGCTATCCATGCCGAGTGAGGCGGATATCTGTTGCTGTGAACCGCTGTAGTGGTAGACGAGTGCCTTGCCCTCGTGCTCGTCCGTCACGAGAATTAAGTTCAGCGGCGCCGTAAGTGCCAGTATTGAAACGGCACCTAAACTAAACATACACAAAAATGCCCAAAAGCGCGGTGGTATCTTTGCAAAGAGCCGCCGCGCCTTTTCTTTAAATAGGATAAACGAATATGTCATGCAATAAAAATTCTCTTAAAAACGTAATGATTGCTGTGGTAGCGCTGTTTTGTTTGCGCAAATCGACATTAAAGGTTGTAAATGCGACTACCTCTGCCCTGTAATTTTAACACTTTTAAAGTTTTTTGTCAACGTTACCGCATAGCGCTAATTTGACTTTCCGCGTTTCTTATCGCCGCATCTGCCAATGTCATTAAGTTAAGGAAATACACCTGTTTACCTACCTTTGCCGCCGACAAAGGGTAGGCAAACAGAAAAATATTTGTGTGCTAACTTAAACATAGATGCGGTAAGACACCAAAATCAACACTTAATACGCTACCCACTTTACACATCTAAAAGTATTGAAACCTGAAAACTGCTTCGGTCGCCGCGATATCGTGCCTTTGAATACTCGATAACGACATTGTCGCTCGACATACCCACCGATGTAAAATGGTGTATCGGCTGTCCTTTCCCCATTGACAGCAGTGCTGTGTCCTCATCGTTTGACAGCGTCGCTTCAATGCGGCGGTTGACCTTGCAGACCGTTGTTTCACTTTTACTGCGAAGTATGCTGTACAGCGATTCTCTTTCAAGGTCGTGCTTCAAGATAAACTTACAACTGTCATGTGGTAGGTAAGTTTTGATAGTGACTATCGGCTCGCCGTCCGCCAGTCGCTTGCGGTAGAGAAATATAACACTGTCGCCCTCTTTTATCTTCATCACATCGGCGATATCCGCCGTTGCACAGCACACGTTCAGCTCTATGACCTCTGTGCCGGGTTTGACATTCAAGCGTCGCATCTCGTCCTCGAAACTTTCAATGCGCTGTATGAAATTATATTCCAGCTTCTGCCTGTTAACAAATGTGCCTCTGCCCTTGACGCGCAACAGATACCCCTCCTGCACAAGCGCAAGCACTGCCTGTCGCACCGTTGTGCGGCTTAGATTGTACTGATTGCTTAACTCGAGCTCGGTAGGTATCATCTCACCAACACCGTAAACGCCGGACTTTATTTTGTTAAATAAAATCTGCTTTAGCTGAAAGAACATAGGGATAGGGCTGTTTTTGTCTATCAATTCAACTTTTTTCATAGCAACCTTTAAATTTTGCAACTTGCATTTGGGAGTGAGCATAGAAAGTCAAGTCAATGCTATTGTTCACGCCCCGCATTTTTGTTTGTAATTATACACTAATTTACGAGGTTGTCAAGTTATAAGGGTTTCCGGGAGCGGCTGATAGTACCGGTTTGCCTATATGGATTACTCCCCGCCGATGGCAGGGAGTAATGACAGGGACGCCTCGATTACTTTTCTGTAAAATTATGCTTCATATAACATTTATATCTTGCCGTTAACCTCAGTCGTCATCGCCGTCGTCGTCAACTTCATAGTCATCGTCGTCATCATCATCGACCTCGTAGGCATCGTCAATGTCATCGTCGTCATCGGGTTGCGCAACAGGTGCGGGTGGTGTCGGTGCCGGGACATCATCAACATCGTCATCCGGATCGTTTGCATCATCGATGTCGTCGATGTCATCAATGTCGTCGATGTCATCAATGTCGTCGATGTCATCGATATCGTCGATGTCATCAATATCGTCGATGTCATCAATGTCGTCAATATCATCGATATCGTCAATATCATCGATGTTGTCGAGATCATCTGCATCGTCAAGGTCATCCGCGTCGGTTGCATCCGGCAGGTCGGTCTCGGCTTTTACCACCTCACCTGAGATGGCATTTATATCGTACTCATACTCCGCGCCGTTTACATTGTACTCCACCTCATAGACGAAAATGCCGTCCTCAACGTCAAAATCGTTGTCCGTCACCGTTACATCGGTGCTTGCAAAGCCGCTGTGAGCTGCCGCTATGTCAAGTGCCGCCTGTTCACCGATATACTGCTCACTTTGCGGTGTGCCGCTTACAACAGCATCACCAAGTGACCTGTTTTTTGACTGCGCAAGCAGGTTTAATTCGTTTATGGAAAGTTGCGACAGTTGCTCCGGTACAAGTGTTGCGTCGCTGGCGATGAGGCTGTCTATAATCTGCTGTTTGCCCTCGGATACGCCGTTTTTTGCCGCCTGTTCCGTTGTTTGTGCCGTCTGTTCCAACTGCTGGAATATTACCGACGCTCCGACAGCACTTTGCTCAAATACGCCGCCGATGTTTGTTATCAGCTCATTTTTTACCTCTTCGCTAACGTTGTCGCCCTGCACCGTAAGCAGTACCGAGCCGGCAAGTTGCTCGCCAAAGCCATTTTGTATCATGGAGCCGACAAGCGCATTTACCGCAACTTCAAGGTCAGTGCCCACAAGCGACATGCCGTTTAGTATCGTCTCGCCGTCAGCGTTTTGCGCCGCCGCCTCGACGACTTCACCTGCCCTTGAAACGGTAAGCTCTACACCCGGGTTTACCTCAATGCCGAGGGTGTACGCCGGTGCGCCCATGTAACCGTTGTAACCGAATATACCGCCAACTGTCAGTACCAGTGCCGCCGCCGCGGCCGGTATTACCATAAATTTAGCTCTCATAATTATCCCCTTTCGCCTGCGTTTGTTGCAGGCAGTCAGGACAGCGTCAAAGTCCGGTGCGGGCATGTCGCTCAGCACCTGTTCGCGCAGTTTTTCATTTATCTGACGCTCATTCATAGCCGTCCTCCTTACATTCGTTTTGTATCTTGGTTATTGCCCTGTTGTACTTTGAAAGTACCGTCGAAAGTTTCATTCCTAAAATGTCCGCAATCTCGCGGTGTTTAAAACCCGACACCGCGTGCAACAACACTATCTGCCTGCTTTCTTTTGACAGCAACGACAGCGCTCGCCTCGCAAAGTCCGAGTTGTGCACCTGCGTTTCAAAACTTTGCTCTGATGCGGCGTGTGGCTGAACCGCTTCCTCGTAACTTAGCGTCCTTTTGCCGTCACGAAGTTTCATAAGTGCCGCGTTTTTTGTTATGGTGAGAATCCATGCCATCGGTTTGCCCTGTGCGCGGTATTTTGCCGCGGAGGTGTTTATGCTGACAAAGGTCTCCTGCACCACGTCCTGTGCGTCATGCGGATTTTTTAAAAAAGAGTATGCAAAACCGTAAACAGCCGTATACTGCTGTTCATACAATTGGCGCAGTGCCTCGGTGTCACCTTTTGCTATGCGTGCGATAAGGTACTCCGTTACGCTGTGCGTGTCTTGCGGTTGTGATGACGTCATATAGTTTGCTCCCTTTCGATATAACAATGTAGGAGGAATGCATTTTATTGCAGTTGGCTGAAATAAAGTTTGACTTTAAAGGCAACTTGCATTTGTACAACTCCCCCTCGCCTACCGCGGGGGGGAGTTAGGCTGTCGAAAAAGTCGACAGCCTCCGAAAAGGGGCGCTTGCCCCCACTCGGTCTAACCCCCACAAATGACATTGCAAAATTCGCCGCGCATGTCGCCGAATTTTGCATTTTAAGGGTTTTGTGTGGGTTTTTTTGACACTCTGACGCCCCCGCCAAAGGAGGGGGCGTTATGTATAGTCGTTCAACTTGAAAAACGACACAAGATTTCCGAGCAGGATCTACCCTATAGTAACCCCGGGGTAATAATGGTTAAGTATCTGTGCATAACTGTAGCCGTGCTCTCCTGCGTAAAAATACGCGCCCCACTGGCTCATGCCCACGCCGTGACCGTAGCCGCGCGTGGTGAAGGTTATGCTGTCCGTTGTCGTTGTGATGTCAAATGCCGCACTGCGCAGACCTGCGCCTGCCAGTATCGTGTCGCGTATGGCGCGGCCTGTTATCGCCTTGCCGTTGTAACTGCTCTGACCGCCTATAGTCATGTTGCCGTTGTAACCGCCACTTGTGTGGTCGACGACGGTAAACCATGTTGACGGATCGCCGGTAAGCTGTATGCCGGTTGTGGCAAGCACCATTGCCGCTATCTCCGCGGCGCTTTTTGTGACAGTGCCGGTGTATCCGGGTGCGGCGGCATCGACAGAACTGTCAACGCTTACAAGGTAGGGCACTGTGCCCCCCCACACCTCGTGCGAGCCGTTTGTGCGACCTGCGGAACTTGCAAAATACGGTGTAAATGCCGCCGCTCCGCCGTAGGTCATTTTAAGGTGTGCCACCTCACTGACCGCGTTTATTACACTTTGTGCCGCAGTTCTGCCAACCACCGATGGTGCGGGGTTTCCTGCCGCCTGTTGGTTAAGTATCCAACTGTGTGCGGCAACCGCCTGCGCCTTTAGCGCCTCAACAGGCCAGCCGCTCGACATCTCCGCCGCCACAATTTGACTTAATATATTGACAGCGCTGTCGGTTGTTACGGCACCGTTCATCGTTACGGTGAGGGTTGCGCCTGTCGGTTCGGGTGTCGGTGTCGGCGTGGTGCTTGACGACGGCGCGGTGCTGCTCGGTGCGCTACTTTGCGGCGTACTGCTTGACGGGGGTGTGCTCGATTCAGATGCCGACGATGAGGTGTCGGACGGTGCAGAACTGCTCGACGTGTTGTCGGAGGAGGACGATGCACTACTGCTCTGAGACAAACTGCCACTGATGTCGTTATCGCTTGAGCTATCGTCGTCGCTGTTTCCGCTCTGAGAGGAGCTTGCCGCAGTGCTGTCACCACCCTGTTCCGCTGTCGTTACGGGGATGTTGGGAAGTTGCGGTATATCGGTGGGCAAAAAACCCACAACGTCACTTGCCCCCAGTGACCCTATGTTGTTTGCAAGTCGTAAAAGTGTCAGGTCGGTGTCGGGCCTTGCGCCGCCCTCGCGCTGATAGACTATGTCGGGGTGTATGACCGTCGTGTTGGCCTCCGGCTCATAGCTTGTCGGCACCTCGCCGTCTTTTAGCTGTCTGCCGACGACAATAAGCTGTACGCCACTACTAATATCACTGTCCGTTACAAGGCACATGTAGCTGTCGCCCTCGGCGGTTTCGACAGGGTAGTTGTACAGCGAGCGCGACTTGATACCCACCGCAAACTCCAGTTGCTGTCGTAGGCTCTCAAATTCACCCACCGCTGTTAGGTCGGGCTGCATCGGTTCGTTGCTGTCGTTGTACATTACCGACACTATCTGATAAACACGTTCGTTTTCGGGGGTTATGTAGGAAAAGTGTTGCACCTGCTGTGCGCGCTGTTGCGATGTCAGCTGTGAGAGCTGAGCGAACGTGTTACTGCCGCCGTATATGTGAAGCGTCTGCGGCTGGTCGGTGTCGACATTGCGCGCGTCCAAAAACGCCGTGCCACCGATAAGTGGCTCGCCGTCAAAGCCGGTGACGGTATAATGTGTGTTGTCCTCACCCTGCACAATCGGTATCTCGATGTCGGTTCCGTCCACCGAAAGCCAACCCACCGTGTCGGGGTTGGTCGCGGCAAGTGTCGTCATGTGCGACTGTACCGCGCCTGCGTACCCGTCACTGCCCTGCGACGGTTTTTCGGGGAACGCAGGATATATGCCGGTACTTATGTTCTGCCAAAACATCAGCGAAGTGAAGTCAAATCCACTCGCCACAAGATAGTTGTAGCCGAAATAACCGCCCACACCAAGGCCTGCCGCAACGAGCACTGCCAGTATAAGCTTTACTATCCTGCCGCCATTAAAGCGTTTGGTATCGTGAGCGGCGGCTTCAAAGTCGCATATTTCACGGCGGTCAAACACACGCACTGCGTTAAGTTCCATATCGCAGACGATGCGCCGCACAAGGTCAAGCGCCGTGTTGACGGCGTAAAGGCGCACAAAGTTTCTGCCGCGCGTGTTGCCGACGTTAAGTTTTTTTACAAAGGTCAGTTTTTTGTAGCTGACCGCCACATAGACAAGACCAACGGGTTTTTCCGGCGTGCCGCCACCGGGGCCTGCAATGCCGGTTATGCCGACACCGATGTCCGCGTTGCCTGCAACGGCGACGGAGCGCGCCATCTCGCCTGCGACCTGCCCCGACACCGCACCGTACCTGTCAATAAGCTTTTTGTGTATGCCGAGCTCTCGGCTTTTCACCTCGTTTGCATAACTGCATATGCCGTAGTCAAATATGTCCGATGCGCCGTCCACCGAGGTTATGCGCTGTGACAGCATACCGCCGGTACAGCTTTCCGCCGTCGCGACGGTCAGCAGTTTTTCACGCAGAAGCGTCACAAGGGTGCGCTCGAGGGTCGTCTCGCCCACACCGTAGATGTGATCGCCTAGTACGGTGCGCAGTCGCTTTTCCGTAACGTTTATCAGCGACACCGCCTCGGAGTGGGTGTTTGCCTTGGCGGTCACCCTTATCGCGACCTGTTGTGTCTTTGCGTACAGTGCCACCGTCGGGTTTGCACCTTGTAAAAATGTCTGTATTTTTGGCTCCAGCTCACTTTCGCCGATGCCGTAGACACGTAACATCTGCGATACAATGACACCCCCCTGCATACTTTGAAGTTTGGGGCGCAACGAGTGCTCAAACACCCATTTCATCTCGGAGGGAGGTCCCGGCAAGACCGCCGCCATGACATCGGTGACCTTGTCGTAAAACACCGCGCCCGGTGCAGTGCCGACGTCGTTGTTCAGCTTGTCACCAAACACGGGGCACATCGCCTGTTTTTGATTGTTTTTTGTCATGGGGCGACCGATGGAGGCGAAAAAGTTTTGGATTTTTTTCAACTCCTCGGTGTCCATCTCAAGGCGATCCTTAAACACTTCGCAGGTGACTTCCTTTGTCATATCGTCGTCGGTAGGTCCAAGACCGCCGGTGAGCACAACAAGGTCACTTCGGCTCTTTGCAAGCTCGATAACCTCAACCATGCGCGCCTTGTTGTCACCGACCACCGACTGGAAGTAGACGGAAAAACCCATCGCCGCCAGTTCCTTTGACAGGTACTGCGCGTTGGTGTTAACTATGTCACCGAGCAAAAGCTCCGTGCCGACGGCGATAATCTCTGCAACCAATGTTTTTTCCTCCGAGGTTTGTTTGTTGTTATAGGAACACTTGCCGTTTGCTTCTCCCCGCCATCGGCGGGGGGAGGTAAACAAAAAAATATTCGTCGTTTAACTTAGATAGTGTCGACAAAAGTATCAATACAACTCTGAATCGGTGCTCAGCGTCTCAAGACCGTAAAACAGGTCAACACGCTCTTCAAGTGTGTTTTTGTCATATTCCGGCAGGTACAGCATTAGGCGGTCATACGGCTCTTCATATCCGAGCGCCTCTATGTAATAATCATTATACACGCCCTGCGGCATGATAAGTCCCAAGTCAAAAAGATCTTCATACTGCTCAGCGCCCGGTGTTATCGACAGATATTCCTGCATGACAGCACTGTGCACCGGCATGTAGACCTCATTTTGTAGGTGCATTATCGTCTGTCCCTTTTCGCTGACACAGAAGTTCAAGAACTGCATCGCCGCCGCCTGTTTGTCCGCCGATATGTCCGCGTTGACGTAAAGCTCTATCATCTCGCCGAGCGGTATGCCGTCCTGCGTGAGGACATAAATGTCCTTTTCCTGTTTTTCATTTTGATAGGTTATATTGCCGGTGGTGGCTAGGCTTATGTCAGATTTGCCGTTTGAGGTTTCAACCATCATTTGAAGCGCTATCATGTCACTGATCGTGCCGACAACATTGTCAGGCATAAAAACACCGTCGACAAACATCGGTGGATCAACTATATCCATGTAGCGGCCAAGATCTCCGGTGTGAACCCCAAGCTCACTGTCGTCCTGTGTCAACTGCACCACCTCTTCAAGTGGCAGTAGCTGATTGCCCAAACTTTGGTTCAGCACTTTTTCGACATAGTATACAGTGTAAGCAAAACCTATGGGCAAACTGTGATAATCGCCGTTTGCTGTCCTTCGCTCATAGTCCTGCTCAATTAAAAGGTAGTTGCCCGAGGGCATAGTCTGTAATAGCGGTGTAAGGTCGGCGTACTCGCCGTCAAACGGTTTGTCGGAGATGTCAAGTTT
>CAYJFU010000019.1:13676-15694 GCA_964369445.1 uncultured Oscillospiraceae bacterium
AACCTTTGGGTTTGTAAGGTTTAATGTGACATTGTGCTCGGTCGAGCGGTTAAACTCCTCTACAAGCGAGGTGAAGAAGGTGCCGTTCTCGTCCGCGTAAAATGATAGCTCCTGTGGCGGAACGCTCTGTGGCAACGTCGACGCACCCGATGCTATCGTGTCGGAAGAGTCACCAAACTGTAACCCTGCCACCCCAAGCACCGCAATAAGCACAGCAACCGACGCGACAACGGCAAATGTCTGCCGTGCCTTGCGACGTTTCAACTCATTTTCAGGGAAGTCGTAGCCGCTGTCACTCTGTAGCGCCGACAGCATGTCCGATGCTGTTTTAAAGCGTATTTCGGGGCGAAGTGCAAGCGCTTTCATGGTGAATTTGTCCGTCGCAACGTCAAGGTTCGGCGCAAGTTTTGACGGTCGCTGTAGCGTGTCCTTTTCCCACCGCTGTATAGACTCCTCCGGCGCTGTGCCGGTCAACATGCGGTAGTAGGTCGCACCGACAGCGTACAGGTCGGTGACGTTTGATTGACGCATGTTTTGGCGGTATTGCTCGGGCGGTGCGTAGCCCTTTTTCACCACGACACTCTGCGTCCATTCCTCCTTGTCGGCAAAGCGCGCCGCGCCGAAGTCCAGAAGTTTCACAACACCCTCGTCGGTGACAAAAATGTTGTCGGGGCTTATGTCGCGGTGTATAACACCCTTTTGGTGGATGGCGTCAACGCCTGAGAGCACCTGAGTTAAAAGCTGTTTTGCCTGCGCCTGTGAGAGCCTGCCGCCCTGCGCATTTATATACTCTTTAAGGGTCATGCCGCTCAAAAATTCCATGACGATGTATGCCGTACCGTTGTCCTCGAAAAACTCCAGAACGTTGACAACATGCTTTTCATCGCCCAGCTTTGCAAGGTTTTTGCCCTCAGCGACAAAGCGCGCCTTTTGCGTGTTAAACTCCGCAAGGCCGTCGCCGGTAAAGGGACGTATCGTCAAATCGCCCGGCATACGTCGCGCGAGAGCCTGCGGAAAAAACTCCTTGATGGCGACCATGCGCGCAAGGCGCGTGTCAAAGGCGCGGTAGGTGACACCAAAACCGCCTATGCCAAGGATACTGCCGATGACATAGCGCCCCCACAAGCCTGTTTTGGGTTGCAACATAAACTCCGGTAGGTTGGGGGTGCCGGCAACATATCCGCAGTAGGGGCAGACCTCGTAACCGGCATTATTCTGAAAACAGTTGAAACAGGTGTTGTTCATGAAGTTGTCCTCTGCTGTCAATCGTACAAATAAATATGTTCGATAAGTGTGCCGTCTTTAAACATCTGGCCGGTGTCGGTGTTGATGGTCAGCCCATCCAGTATTATGTGTTCGTCATAATCGCCACCTTGGCCGTCGTGCAGTGTTGTGTCCATGCGTATTGCAAACGACACTTCGCCGGTAGCACCCATAGTCTGTGCATGGGTCGGCACGTCCAGCGCGAGCAGTAGACCCACAAGGTCGTAGTAGAGATAGCCGCGGTCGAACATTCTGTTCGCAAGACCCTCGTAGTCTCTGTTAGGGTGCTCGGCACGGTCGTCAAACAGGTGGTCGATAGGCTCGGACCACGTTGCGCCGCCGTCAAAGGTGAGCTGTGCGGTGTAGTACTGCCCTGTCATAATGGTTTTTTCATCGTCGTGGAGGAAATAGTACCCATGCATATCCGATAGCAACACATCGGTAAATGTTTCGTTTTGCTTTGGACCGATACCCACCTGTAACTCAATGGTGTGGGAGTACTCCGGCTCATCGTCAATGTACTCGTATTCAAATTTATCCACTACATACTCAGCGGCGAGCACCTTGCCCTTTTGCTCCTCGGACGATTCCACAGCGGTAAAATCGGTGTACAAGGTCAAAAAGTCGTAGGAAGAACTGTCGACGTACAGGTTGTTGATAAGGTCAAGTGCCGCTTGTGCATCGGTGCCGACGACATCGAGATATCCGCCCGGCAGGAACACCTCCTCAAAACTGCCGACACTCACATCAAACTT
>CAYJFU010000019.1:15704-16390 GCA_964369445.1 uncultured Oscillospiraceae bacterium
TAATGCTGTGTGTCGGGTGCTAACTCCTGCGCAACCACGGTGTTTGCCGTCGCATTTTTCGTGACGTAAGCACGCGTAATTACGGGGGTGAAGCCGTTTTCGGACAGCACTGTTTCAGCCTCTTCTATAGACATGCCGACGATGTCAGGCATATCGTGTTGCACCTCTGAGCCGTATGTAACTTCCTGCACGGCATTGCCAAAACCGCCTGTAGCGGTAAAAAGTCCCAGCGCGAGGGCGAGCACGATGCAACAGGCGATACCAACCTTTGCGCCGACCGGCATACCCGTCGATACACTTTGCTTTTTCACCTTTTTGCGCTGAACGCCATCACCGAGAAGCTCTTCTCTAAACTGCGCCGCCGTCTGTGTCCTGTCCGCCTGTCGTACATTAAGCGCGTTCATGATGGCATTTTGTGCGCTGGACGGTATGCCTCCGACAAGGTTGCCCGGCTCGACAATCTCATCGTTGATTGCGCGCTCCATGCTGTCGGGCGGCGTCTTGCCGGTCAGCAGCTTGTAAAACGTTGCGGACAGCGCGTACACGTCCGTCCAACTGCCCTGCTCACCCTTGGAGCGATACTGCTCCTCCGGTGCATAGCCGCTTTTAAGAATGACGGAAAGGCTTTTGGAGTTGAACGCACTCTCGTATCGCGCCGCACCGAAATCCAGCAGCTTTATCTCGCC
>CAYJFU010000019.1:16400-30403 GCA_964369445.1 uncultured Oscillospiraceae bacterium
ATAATGTTCTTCGCGTGCACACGCTCCAGCGTTTCGCAGACCTTTATGATGATACCGCGCGCCGTCTCGTAGTCCATGACACCGTTGTGGCTTATGTAGTGCTTTAAGTCCTCGCCCTTTAAAAACTGCATAACAATGTAGGCGGTGTTATTACCGTTAAAGGTGTCGTAGATGTCGACGATGCCGGGTATGCCGTTAAACTGCGCCAGCGTTCTCGCCTCATCGACAAAGCGCGAGAGACCACTTTCAAACTGTTTGGTTGCGTTGCCCTGATAGACGGTAAGCGCCGTGTTGCCGGGTACGCGCGTTGCAAAAACTGTCGGCAAAAACTCTTTTATGGCGACTACTCGTTCCGTCTGTGCGTCAAGGCCTATGTAGGTGACACCAAAACCGCCAAAACCCAGCACCTTGCCGACGATATATCGCCCCTGCAATATAGTTTCCGGCGGCAGGTGATAGGCTTCCGCCGCCGCCATGCCGTGGACAAAACCGCAGAAAGGACAGTTTGGCCCCGCCTCGCGGACGTGCATACAACCCATGCAGTATTGCATAAAAAAACCTCACTTGAGTTAGTGGTAGCCACGCGCAAAACACGTGGGAGTAGATAGTGTAGCCACAAGCTGAAACGTGCAGATTTTGAGTAATTTTTTCGCAAGGCGGAAAAACGATACACTCCTTTGTGGAATGTGAGTTTTGACAACGAAGAATGGCGGAAAAATCGCCAAAATCTGCCGGCTGAACACTATTGTCGACACTATCTAATGCAAGTTCGAACATATATGTTTTACTCACCTCCACCGGTGGCGGTGGAGGTAGTAAAAATGTTTATCGTTGCCACGTACTAGATGTTTGTAGCCTTTTTGACAAACTCACTCAGTTTGGCAATCTCGATGCGCTGTTGCTCCATCGTATCGCGGTCACGAACGGTCACACAGCCGTCCTCTGCCGTGTCAAAGTCGACGGTGATGCACATCGGCGTGCCTATTTCGTCCTGACGGCGGTAGCGCTTGCCGATGCTTCCTGTCTCGTCAAAGTCCACCATGAAATCCTCGGCGAGCAGTGCGTAAACCTCACGCGCCTTGTCACTCAGCTTTTTGGACAGCGGAAGTATCGCGGCTTTGTAAGGTGCCAAAAACGGATGCAGGCGAAGTACCGTGCGCGTGTCGTTTTCGCCGACCTGTTCCTCGTCGTAGGCATCACACAGCAGTGCAAGCGCAAAGCGGTCGACACCGAGCGATGGCTCGATGACGTGTGGGACATAGTGCTCTTTTGCCTCCTCGTCGAAGTAGGTTATCGGCTTGCCACTTACCTCGCCGTGGCGCGACAGGTCAAAGTCGCCCCTGTCCGCAACACCCCACAGCTCGCCCCAACCGAACGGGAACATAAACTCAAAGTCAGTCGTGGCGGTGGAATAGTGGGCAAGTTCTTCGGCGCTATGGTCGCGTGTGCGCACATTTTCTTCCTTTAGACCGCACTGGATGAGGAAGTTGTAGCAGAAATCTTTCCAGTACAAAAACCATTCGGTATTGGTGCCCGGCTTGATGAAAAACTCCAGTTCCATCTGCTCAAACTCACGTGTGCGGAAGGTAAAGTTGCCGGGTGTTATCTCGTTGCGGAAACTTTTACCAATTTGGCATACACCAAACGGCAGTTTGCGCCTTGTCGTGCGCTGAACGTTGGAGAAGTTGACAAATATGCCCTGTGCCGTCTCGGGGCGCAGGTAAATTTCATTTTTGCTGTCCTCTGTCACGCCTTGGAAGGTCTTAAACATCAGGTTGAACTGACGGATATCGGTAAAATCGCTCTTGTCACAGTTGGGGCAGGTCACGGAGTGTTCTTTTATATAGTCCGCCATCTGCTCGTTAGACCAACCGGCAGGGTTTTCGCCGGCTGCCTCGATAAGCTGGTCGGCGCGGTGACGCGTCTTGCAAGCGCGGCAGTCCATAAGCGGATCGGAAAAACCGCCAACATGACCCGATGCCACCCACACAGAGGGGTTCATTAAAATAGCACAGTCCAGCGGCACATTGTAGGGATTTTGCTGAACAAACTTTTTTAGCCATGCCTTTTTGACGTTCAGCTTAAACTCAGCGCCGAGCGGACCGTAGTCCCACGTGTTGGCAAGACCGCCGTATATCTCACTGCCGGCAAAGACGTAACCTCGCGCCTTGCACAGTGATATGATAGTTTCCATTGTTTTGTCCGTGTTTTTCATTGTTCCTCCTGTTGTTGCGGTATGTTGGGCAAGCGCAAAACACACTTGCGATGAATGACCAATCAGTAATGATTAATGGTAAAGGACTTAATTGTAATAAAAATAGCCTAATTGAATGTAAAATCAGTAGTTCGCCTGTCACCTTTAGTCTTACGTGGTTTACGGCATATACCAAAAGCTGTTAAACTTGTGCATGTATGTTCTTGCGCCCTTAGGCATCTGCGTGAGGGCGTTGAAGACGTTGAAATAATCACCTGCACCGGCTGAGATGCTGCACAGTGCGAAGATTCCTATGGCACTGTTGCGCCAGAAAAACATGTAGATAATGTACGGCAAAAATCCAAACAAGATGTTGGGTAGTAGTGATAAAAATACAAACCGTGCACGGCTCATGTCCTCGGGGCCGACGACAAACAGCATACCCTGTTTTAGGTTGGTGTAAACATATGCCTTGTCTTTAAAGCATATCGCGTGCAGATATTCGTGTGGTATCATTGCGAGTAGTGATAGCCACACGCCGATACATAACTGAAGAAAGTTTCCGTAAATATCAAAACCGGTCACAATCGTTGTGAACACCGCTAAAACCACAAATATAACCGCCCCTGCAATGTTGATGACCAGTCCGAACTTTTTGGGGTCCTCCGGTTCATTAAACATAACAGCACCGGGCTTGTGCTCGCCATGTGGTAGGTTGTCGGGGTCGCCGTCAAACTTGCCTCTGTAAACTATTTTTACCATTTTACCTCGTTTGTTTGTCTTAAAGTAGTTGTCGCCACTATCTAAAGTCAAATTGCACCGTTCTTGTTTGGATTTTCTGTGTTTCCAATATGTCGTTGACGTTGGCTACTTTATGTCGATGCCACCGAATATGCAGGTATAATCAACCGTCACCGTGTGTTCCCCGGTGCCGTTGTACTTGTTGTCAATACCGCCGAAAATCGGTGCGCCTGTCGTCTTTACCGTAACATTGTCCGGCATGATGAGGTCGATGCCACCGAAAAGGCACACGCACTGCAACCTGACATCGTGGGTGAGTTGCACATCACGCAGGTCAAGGTCGACACCACCGAACATCGTCGTCAGCGTCTTGTCGGACAGGATGCCGTTTAAGCGTTGCTCGACGCCGGAAAAAAATGCAATGTATGTTGACTGACCACTACTGTCCGTCTCGCCGTGCACCTTTTTAAACTTTGGCTTTAATATAATGGAAAGACCAACCATGATAAAAACCACCGGCAAAAACGCACGGCCGACCATACTCCACTCAATTGTGCCGTTTGATGCAAGCAGTAACAGCACACCGATGATAATGCCGAGTATCGAGCTTATCCACTGTTTTTGAAAAAGACCCACCACGCTCGGTATTAAAATGAACAGCGTCCACCAACCGTCAAAAAACAGGTCAAACGACCACAGCTCAAAAATAGATCCAAACAAAAGCGCACCGACAAGCACAAAAATAGCGCCAATAATAATGTTTTTATTCATGAGTGTATCTCCTAAATGTTTTTCCTAAGCTACCATTTAATACAATTGCACAATTCGAAACACACCAATTTTTTGTGCAAAGGGGAATATTTTCCCCAATAGGGTAGTAACGAGTTGAAACGAGTAGGTTGTAAGTGGTTTTTTCGTCAGGTAAAGCAGAAAAATCGCCGAAACCGGCCGACTGAACACGAGTGATGATACTATCAAACTTGTCGACACCGCTAAACTATTATAAGCTCCTTGGAGATTTTTGAGCGCGGGCGGCAACCGTCCTCGGTGACGACACAGGTGTCCTCGATGCGCACACCGACCTCACCCTCTAAGTATATGCCGGGTTCGACCGTTAATACCATGCCGGCGCACACCTCGGTGCTGTCTTTGGGTGACAGGCGCGGGTCCTCGTGTATCTGCACCCCGAGTGAGTGCCCAAGACCGTGCCCAAAAGCACCTTTAAACTCGGTTGCATCGATAATATCACGTGCCACCTTGTCCACCTCTTTGCCTGTTTTACCGGGTTTCAGCGCCGCGACGGCGGCAAGTTGCGCCTTCAAAACGGTATCGTACACCGCGCGCTGTCTGTCCGAAACACTGCCGATGGCGATGGTGCGCGTTATGTCGGTGCAGTAGCCCTTGTACTTCGCGCCAAAATCCATCGTGACAAGGTCGCCGACTTTGAGCGGTCGGTCGCCTGCCTCGCCGTGCGGCAGTGAGCTGTTTTCGCCGGCGACGACAATGGAGTCAAAGGAGATGTCGTCCGCACCACCCTTGCGGATAAGCGTTTCGAGGTTAAACTTCAACTCGCGTTCCGTCATGCCGGGTTTTATCAACTTTATACACTGCAAAAATGCCTCGTCGGCGATGCGCTGCGCCTGCTCGATGCACTCCGTCTCCTGCTCGTCCTTTATCATACGCTGTTGCTTGAGTGCAAAGGACAGCGTTTCGCCGTCGTCCACCTGCACGCCCGACAGCGCCGACATCATGTTCTTTGCCGATGCATGGCTGATAATGTCCTCAATGAGTGCTTTTTTTATCTTATTTTTTTCCAGTATCTGCGCCACCTGTGCCGTACCGTTTGTCATCAGCACAAACTCAGCATAGGGCAGTGCTTTTTTTGCCGCCTCGGCATAGCGCATGTCGGTCAAAAAATACACCTTATCCTGTAAAACGACGACAAACCCTGCCGACGTGCGGTAACCTGTCATGTAAAATCTGTTGTCAATATCCTGTACTATCGCCGCCCCAAAACCGCTTGGCAGACAACGACGCAACCCCTCAATTCTTTTTAACATTATATTGCTCCCTCAATTAAATTGTGGACAAAATATTGCCGAGAGATTTTGTCCGTAGTTCAAGGAAAAGGTTCTTTTTAATGCTATATGCATTAAAAATGGTTCTTTGACGCCGAAATACGGCAAAATCGCCGTCAAGGTTTTCCACCATTTAGTTGTGGGGGCAATAATAGTCCCCTGTAAAAATTCCTCATTGTGGCGGCATCCTCCGTCTGGGTACCGTCGCTCTCACATATGACGGTCGGTGTCAGGTTGTACTGCACAAAAAGCTCCATGAGCGGCTCGAACTCCGGCCCGTACTGCGTGTCCTCAAATGTCAAATGTCGCTTTTCACCGCCGTTTGTGTACTCTATCTTGGAAAAATGCACGTGAAAGCTTTTCGCGCGCTCGTCCTGTAACTCGTCCGCCATTGTCAGCAGTATGGTGCGGTAGTCCTCTTTAGTTTTGATGTCGCCGAGGGTGCGCGCGTTGAGGTGCCCAAAGTCGATGCAGGGCACAAGCCTGCTGTCAAGTTTGCAGATTTCCAGCACCTCCGCAAGTGTGCCAAGCTGACCTATCTTGCCCATCGTCTCGGGGCAGAGTATGTAATCGTCGTACCCCTGTTCGTCAAGGCGCTCCAGTATGGCTTTCATTGTGTCAAGGGCGTACCCCAGTGCCGTCTCTCGCGATATTTTCGCGCAACTTCCGCTGTGGAAGATAACGCGCCTGCCACCCAGTTTGTGCACAGCGTCGATGCTCTGCTCAAAATAGCGCAGACTGCCGATGCGCTTTTCCGGCTCGACACTGCTCATAGATATAAAGTAGGGTGCGTGCACCGACACGGTGACGCCGTGTTCCTGTGCCGCCTTTTTAAACGGTGCGGCGGATTTTTCAGATACGCGAACGCCGCGGCCGCACTGGTACTCAAACGCGTCAAGACCGTATTTTGCCACATATTCCGGCAGTTGCGCTGATGTCTTGTAGCCCAAAGTGTCAAAGCTGTCCGCCTTGCCGGCAGGACCGAAGATTGCGGTCATGTAACCTCCTTAACTGAGCGTGCCACCACGCCGAAAGTAGTTTTTTATAAACGCTTTTTCAAAGAAACGCTTTATACGTATTGTTGTAATTTCGTGTTTAGATACAGGATGTACTAAAATCGCCATGACACCGGCGCGGTTGGCGGCGGCTATGTCGGTGAAAATCTGATCGCCCACCATAGCACACTGCGAAAGTTGTGCACCGAGCAAACCTGCGGCTTTTGTGATGCCCTTGCGTGAGGGTTTGGCGCTCTTGTGCACAAATTGTAAGCACAGTGCCGCCGCAACAGGTTGTACGCGCTCGTGACGGTTGTTGCTGACTATACACATTTTAATGCCGTGACTGCGCATGGTGTCCAGCCAGTCGCGTACACCGGGCGCCATGTCGGGGTCCTCGTCCTTGCAAAGCGTGTTGTCCACGTCAAGCAAAAGTGCGGTTATACCGCGCTCGCGCAAAAACTCCGGCGTGATGCCGACAACGGAACGAAAATAGTAGTCCGGATGTATCATGTAAAGTTACCTAAATATATTAATTTTCGTTTGAGCTGCTACCCTTCGCCACCTGCTGCGATGTATCCGGATAAGGCAATCAACGCCGATAGTAATCCCCTGTAAGGCGACCTTTAAAAATTCGGGTACAATTTCAGTTCGCGGGATTTTTTTGTCAGATTGTTCAAAAAACAGATCGAATACTTTGTGAATTATTGAGCGTTTTTGGGCAATATGGCGGAAAAAGGCAAGAACCGGAAAGCGTGAATGAATATTTAGAAGTTACCATTTACCATAATATAATATCATAAATATATGCTTTGTGCAATGTCATTGTAATCAATTTTCTCGTTATCGGTATTGTTTTTCCTCATACTGCCGGGGGAGGTGCCGTATTCCTTTTTAAACACCTTGCCAAAATAACCCTCGTCGCTGTAGCCGCAGTTTATCGCTATTGCCTTGAACGGCATGTCACTGCCGCAGACGAGCTCCTTTGCGCGCGCCATTTTTACCGCCGTCAGGTAAGCCCCGGGCGTGATGCCGTACTGCGCTTTAAAACTCCTCACAAGATGCTCTTTTGTTACCCCGAGGTTGTCGCAAAGCTCCGCCACACCGTAAAGTGTCGCGTAGTTTTCCTCTATCTCTGCCTTAGCGGCGCTCATCAATTCACTGTTCATATCAATATATTACCATAAAAAATACAAATTTGTCAATAAATTACCATTGAAAATTATGAAAAATGCTTTATTATTAGAATATAGAACAAACCCGAAAACAAAAGGAGTTTTTATATGGCAAGCATTTCACTTAAAAACATCAAAAAAGTCTACTCCGGAAATGTAACGGCTGTTTCCGAGTTCAGCATGGAAATAGCCGACAAAGAGTTTATCATACTCGTTGGCCCGTCCGGTTGCGGTAAATCCACAACACTTCGTATGATCGCCGGTCTTGAGGAAATCTCCTCCGGTGAGCTTTACATCGGCGACCGCCTTGTAAACGACGTTGCACCGAAAGATCGTGACATCGCTATGGTGTTCCAGAACTACGCTCTTTATCCGCATATGACCGTTTACAAAAACATGGCTTTCGGTCTTGAGCTCCGCAAAACACCTAAAGCGGAAATCGAAAACCGCGTGCGTGAAGCTGCTAAAATCCTTGACATCGAGCATCTGCTTGACAGAAAGCCCAAGGCTCTGTCCGGTGGTCAGCGTCAGCGTGTTGCTCTGGGACGTGCTATGGTTCGTAACCCTGCCGTTTTCCTTCTTGATGAGCCGCTTTCCAACCTCGACGCAAAACTGCGTACCGCAATGCGCACCGAGATCATCAAACTGCACAACCGTCTTGGCACAACATTCGTATATGTTACACATGACCAGACAGAAGCTATGACGATGGGTGACCGTATCGTTGTTATGAAAGACGGTTTCATCCAGCAGATCGACACACCGCAGAACCTGTACGACAATCCTTGCAACATGTTCGTTGCCGGATTTATCGGTAGCCCGCAGATGAACTTTGTTGATGCAAAGCTTGAGAAGAGCACAGGCTACAGCCTGACAATCGGCTCTGACAAGGTAGAAATACCGGCAGAAAAAGCTGACGCTTCTGTACTTGACGCTTATGTTGGCAAGACAGTAAAGCTCGGTATCCGTCCGGAAGACATCTCCGACACACCGGATGAGATCGCTAAGTTTGGCAACACACTGACCGCTAAGGTTGAGGTTAGCGAGCTTATGGGTAGTGAAGTTTACCTGTACCTCGATTACGGCGACAAGAAGATGATTGCTCGTGTTGACCCGCACACACCGAGCCGCACAGGCGACACCATCAAGATCGGTTTCAACATGACAAAACTGCATCTGTTCGACGTAGAGACAGAAAAGGCTATCCTCAACTAATTACAATTTTATATAGGAATAATGTGGGGTTGTCGAAATAACGTAATGTTGTATGGACGTAATAACTCATTATAACTAAGTTTACACACACCCCCGCCGCCGGCGGGGGTGTGTGTAACTGTGTAGGTTGCCTAAAGTGCAACAGTCCCATAGCACTCTAAACGTCTTGTCGTTATATATTCCGGTTTTCAGCACCCTGATAGGCGAAATTTTGTGCGGCAAACCTGCGACTTTTTAAAGCTATTTGATTATAAAGGTGAAATGCTATGAAATTTACATACGTGCATAACAATATAAATGTTTTAAACCTTGAAAAGAGTGTCGAGTTTTACTCCAAGGCACTTGGCTTAAAGGAAGCAAAACGCAAACAGTCCAGCGACGGCTCGTTTATACTGGTGTTTATGCAGGACGAAAACAGCGGCCACATGATAGAGTTGACATGGTTGCGCGACAGAGATACACCTTACAATCTCGGTGACAACGAGATACACATGGCTTTTAAGGTGGACGATTACGACTCGGCACTTGCCATGCACAAAGAAATGGGTTGTGTCTGCTACGAAAACACCGACATGGGGCTTTATTTTATAAGCGACCCCGATGGCTACTGGACGGAAATTATACCATTTAAGTAGCCACGTGCAAACCACATGGCGCTAAGGCTTAAAGTGGATAGTAAATGACTGTTTATTATTTACAGTGAAATAACTTGGTGCCTTTTGCAATTTAAGGCAACAGCTTTAGTAAAAAGCGATATAAGTCTTCACATATTAGACGCAAGTGCGTTTTGCACTTGCCTGATTCAAGCAATATAGAGGTGAAAAAATGAATGAGACAATGAACATACTTTTAAACAGGCGTAGCATGAGAGCTTACAAGCCGGATATGCCCACAGCGGAGCAGCTGGATCAGATAATGCAGGCGGCTTTATGGTCGCCAAGCGCTGTCAACAAACAAGAGTGTCATGTGACACAGATAACCGATGCAAAGCTGATAAATGACATAAACATGCGAGCACGTGCGACATTTGATGATGCTACAAATGCACGCTTTACCGAGCGCAACGGCGGTGACCCCGATTTTTCCGTCTACTACTTTGCACCGGTGGTTTATGTGATATCATCGCCGGATGCTGAGTTTTACAGCATATTTGACAGTGGTGTAACCGCCCAGAACATATGCATAGCTGCTGAGTCAATCGGTCTCAACAGCTGTATAATCGGCATTGTGCGCCTTATGTTACAGGACGAAGCAAACAAAGATCTGCTGGCGGCGATGAACCTGCCAAAGGGCAACATACCGCTCATGACGGTGGCAGTTGGCTACGGCAACAAGGAAATGCCGGCACCGCCGCGGGTTGATGGAAGATGCAATAAGGTTTAACAACACAATTTCTGTTTTATGCCCCCACCACCGCCGTCAGCGGGGTGGGGGCATAAACTTAAGTGGACGAATATTTTACCTAAAACGTGTGCTTCGCCTGATTTTTGTGTATTTAGAATTGCATTATATATTATTTCATGATAAAATAATATATAACTTAGACGATGCGGAGTTTTACTTTATGAAAACATGTAAAAATTTACTTGCTGTTCTAATACTGTGCCTGTCACTAATGCTTGTCGGATGCGCCGACTTGATAGGTGCCATGTCGGCTTTAAGCGACCTGCAAAGCGAAATGTCAAGCGGTGTTGCCGTGGAAGCAGGCACGTTTTATGAGGATTATGTCTGCGCCGAGGGCAGCGACGGCACGGTATTTGAAGAGGGCAATTTCCCATCTGTAACTATATTTGATGGACGCTTTGAAATGCGTATTATCGCCGCGGATGAGACACAGTTTGTCTACGGCGATGCCGAAATCACCCTTGAAGAGGAAACATATCTCCTCAACCTGAATGTCACGCAAAGCGAATACGAAAACATCGAGCCAGTATACATTTTAATATACGATGATGTTGCCAACACGCTGACCGCCACATCGCAGATTGGCATGGTCGCGCCGGAGTCGGTTTATAATTTCTACTCATCGGGTTACTTTGAAGCTCCCTTTAACGGCGGCGAAGACACACCACAAGAAGCCGAAACACCACAAGAGGGTGAAGTGCCTGACGCCGACACCTCGGTGCCCGAGACCACACCTGCCGAAGAGACTGCGCCACCTGCCGTCCCTACCGATGCCACTCAATCGCCTTTGCCGGACGATACACAGCCCACATTGAATGATTTATACAATTACATTCCAATGACCGAGGAGCTGATAGATTACTACAATCCAAAGCCGCGCGGTGGATACCCCGATATTACATCTTTAATATTAGAGGATTGGGCCAAAGGTCGTATTATGGACGAGAACTTTTTTGACAGTATCTACAACGGCACCTACACCCTGACCGGCTACTACTGGAACAGTATGTCGCAGGTGGAACAACACACCGCACGTATTTTCGATACTGCACCTCCGCACATATATGCCCAAGCGCTCGACTTTTTTGCTACAAATCAGGTGAGCGGACTTTCGGTGGATTGTCAGGTCATTTTCGGCGCGGACATGTTTCTAACCTCCGGCAGTAGGACGGAGCGATATTTTTACGATGACGGGGTTGAAAATGCCGGTGTCGCCCTTAACTATATCGGTGGCGCGCACGAAGTCATAACACTGCAAGACGCAATATCGCAATCTTTGGATGGTACGGCTATAGGGTATATCGAACAGTCAGGCTCTGATGTAGCGATAGTTGCCCTTGAAGATAACTACATCATGGCTTACAGCACCTCCACCGACAGTGCCGGTAAGTACGAAAATTTAACGCTGCTTAGCCTGTCCGCCACCGTTGCCGACTATACCAGTCGTCAGGCGGAGCCGGTCTTGCTTGATTATAGTGGTGTTTCCATCGTCACGAACGACACCGGCATAAGAATGATAGGCTCTATAGATGGAACGAGCACACTGGTGGAAAGTTACATTTAATATAGTTGTGGGCTGTTTAATGTGACAGTCCACAAGTTATATCCGTTAGCATATGAGTTTACCTTGCAGATATAATCTCGCCCTTGACATGGTCATTAATTTTGCGCTATAATGATATTTGTGAAGCTATACAATTCTATTCCACACTACCACTTTAAATTAACAGCTACAATACAAAAATGTCCAATCGGGAAAGTTTTTGCAATGAGATCCTGATGACGGATAAAGGAGATGCCAACTATGGAAGCTCACAAACCTGATAATTCAAATTACAGTGTTGACGACATTCAAAAAGAAATAGCTCATGCGCCAACTCTTAAAGCTATACTGGACATGGTTCCGATGGCTATGAACGTGTGGGATGAAAATATGAACGGAGTTATGTGCAATAAGCATGTGGCGACCTTGTTCGGACTTGAAAGCGAGAAGGATTATCTTGAACGTGTCCATACGCTATCACCGCAGTATCAGCCGAACGGCGTTCTTTCGACCGAGCTTGGTATTCAAAATTTTCAAAAGGCCCTTGCGGAAGGTGCGTATGTATTTAATTGGATGCACCAGACATCGAATGGCGAATCGATACCGAGTGAAGTTGCACTTTATAGACTTGCTTTCCAGCAACGTCAGTTTATCGTTGGCTTTGTGCGCGATTTAAGGCAGGAATTTTCACAGCTGGGCAGTGAGGAATACAACTACTACTTTACCGATGCCGTTCCGACTGGCGTTCTGCTAAACGAAATATCGGCGCTCTCCGAGGAGTGGTTTTTCAGCATAGATTTGCGTACCGGCAATATGCAACAGTATATGCGCTCAATAGATATGAGTAGCGCTGACGGTGCTTCCGCTCTAGCGGTGGAGAATATAATAAAAAGTGGCTTTGTACATCAAGATGATATTGATGTTTACAAAAAAATAGTAGAAAATTTAAGCAATGGTGTGTTTGAACCGTATGACATAAGAATATTAAATGAACTTGGTGAATATCGCTACAGCCGACTGGTTTACAAGGTGATAAAAGACAAGGCCGACAAACCGATTTTTATCATTGGTAAAGGGGTGGATGTTCATGAGCAAAGGCTGCTGGAAGAGCGTTCGCAAAAGGACCTGCTCACCAACTGTTATAACAAAATAAGCGCTGAACAGATTATAGCGGAAAAGTTAAAAAGGCGGCCTGAGGCCACGCATGCGCTTTTTATCATCGACATTGATAATTTCAAAGGCGTAAACGATAATCTCGGGCACTTTTTCGGTGACGAGGTGCTTAAGGAGATTGCTGACGGCCTGCACGCTGTTTTTAGGGGTGGGGATATTATCGCCAGAATCGGTGGTGATGAGTTTATTGTTTTTATCGAAAACATAGACGATAGAAAAGTCATTGAGGACAAGGCAAAAAATATACTGAAAATTTATAACAAGACATTTTCAGGCGAATTTAAAGATTATGCTATTTCCGGAAGTGTGGGCATTGCGCTTTTTCCACAAAATGGAAAAGTATATGACGATCTGTATCAAAACGCGGATAAAGCGCTTTATCAGGCTAAAGCATCCGGTAAAAACCGCTTTGTAATTTACACCGACGAGCTGAATGTCGGCACAATGCGCAACACAACCAAAATAGAAAATGCAGATAGAATAGCCGGGGTCTTTTTCGACTACGACCTTATTTCTGCCGTATTTAATATACTTTATGAGCGTGGCGGAGACAAAACCTCCATCGATTTTGCGCTTAAATACATCTGCCAGAAATACAACGCCGACAGAAGCTATATATTCGAAACGCTTGATAGCGGACTGACTTATGACAACACATTTGAGTTTTGCAAGGCTGGAATAAGCAGCGAAATCGACAACCTACAACAGCTTCCGGCAGAAATATTTGCAGATTTTATTGAAAATGCGCACAACGGCATCATCTACTCCAACAACCTGCGCGAAACTTTGGAAATCGACATTGCTTTTGAAACAATGGTAAATCAAGGAATACTGTCCTTCGTGCATGCGCAGATCAAAAAAGACGGCATGATGACGTTTTTTATCGGACTTGACGACTGCACCAAGACAAGAGTGTGGAGTGAAAAGGAGATAAACAGCCTACAGTACATGGGAAAGCTGCTGTCAATCATATTGCAAGGCACTCACCTGCGCGAAGAAGTAGATAAACTTGCCGAAAACAACAAAAATTCAGCACATATTTTAAACAGCACCGATGATGTTGTATATATAGCCGACACAGAGAATTATGACCTGCTCTATCTCAATGAAACGGGATTTAAAGCGGTCGGATCCCCCGGTAAAGAGATATTAGGAAGTGTAAAATGCTATAAAATGTTACAGGGGCTTGATGCACCATGTGAATTTTGCACAAACCACCTATTAAAGAGCGATGAATTTTACGAGTGGACGTTCTATAATCCTGTAATAGAGGCAACCTTTTTGCTTAAAGATAAGCTGATACCGTTTAACGGTAAGCTTGCAAGGCTGGAGATAGCAACAAATATTTCAAAGACGGTTACACTTGAAAAGGAGTTGCAGGAGCGCCTTGTGGACGAGAAATTTTTGTCCGGTTGCGTAGAGTTATTACACTCCGGCAACGATCCGTCGGTGTCGATATACAAACTGCTTAAAAGGGTGGCAGGT
>CAYJFU010000019.1:30413-35027 GCA_964369445.1 uncultured Oscillospiraceae bacterium
ACCTAAGCAACACTTACGAATGGTGTGAGGACGTGGTACCCGGCTACCAAAGCGAATTGCAGCAGTTGCCGATAAGCGAACTTTCCTTTTTGTTTGAGCGCTGTAAAAAGCAACAGTCATTCTCCATGCGGATCGATGATGAAAGTATGTCTAAGCAGTCGCTTGAATATCACTTGATGAAAATACAAAAGCTTACAAATCTAACAATATGTTCTATAGTTTCCGATGACAGAATAACCGGCTTTGTCGGGATGGACAACCCGCAACGAAACGCAAAGAAAGCGCTTATACTAGAGACTGTATCTAAATTTATTGCAAATTTTTTGGATGAAACAGAATTTGTAACAAAATTGAACAGGTTGAGCTATTACGACACACTGACCGGTCTTAAAAATCGGCAGAGTTACAATGATGCTATAAAAAGTTTGAACAAAAAGCACATCGAAAGTCTCGGTGTCATTTACATCGATATCAAGGGTTTGAGCGCCATAAACGACAGTAAAGGCGTTTTGTACGGTGACACTATTCTAAAGCGTTTGGCAGAGATACTGACCGACATCTACGGTGAGGATGTTTACCGTGTGGGCGGTGATGAATTTGTTGTGTTCAGGGAAAATATCACGGAAAATCAGTTTGAGGAAAATGTCAATCGACTAAAAAGCACGGTCAATCTGGAAAAAGAGTTTAACGTCACTGTCGGTTACACATGGAACCAAAACTATGATGTGGCGTCGCAGGCGTTTAATCATTACACCGGCAGTGAAAAATACAAGCACATCCTTGCACAAAATCTTGAAATGGAGATAGCAGCAGGTAAGTTTGCCGTCTTTTTGCAACCGCAGGTGACACTGGCAACAGGAAAAACCGAAAGCGCTGAGGCACTTGTGCGCCGTGTCGGCGGCGGCGGAACCTATCAGCCGCCCGTATCATTTATACCATTTTATGAAAAAGAGGGCATCATTTCCAAATTGGACACGTTTGTGTTTGAAACGGTTTGCAGAACCCTTAAAGAATGGCGTTTAGCAGGGCATGAGGAAATATCTTCGGTAGCTGTCAACTGCTCGCGCATGACCATCGCCGAGGTAGGGATAGTTCGCCGCTTTTCCGAAATATGCGAGCAGTACGGTGTTAAACCATCACAACTTGTAATAGAAATAACCGAAACCACCAATGCAATTAGCGAAAATGTATTGAGAACGATAACTAAAAATTTTACCGAAGCTGGATTTGCTATTTCGCTTGATGACTTTGGTAGTGGGTACTCCAACTTGACCTCCTTTGTAATCTCCGACTTTGATGAGGTTAAGATTGACATGAAAATAATAAATGACATCCATCTTCATGAAAAGTCCAAAGCGCTAACCGAGGTGGTGCTGGTGCTCTGCAACAAGCTGAACAGCCTGATCTCCGTCGCCGAGGGGGTGGAGTGCGAAGAACAGCACAATATTCTAAAGGATATGGGGTGCACAAAAGGACAGGGGTATCTGTTCGACAAGCCCCTGCCCATTGATGAATTTGCAAAGAAATATGTTTTATAGCTATTCAACTTGAACAACTATATGATAGAACCTATCTAACCTGACCGCACCCCTTAACAAAATATTTAACGGTTGTCAGCACGTCCGGCCCCATAGGTCCGCGTGGTGGCAACTTTTGCGTTGAAATGCCGATTTCCGCGCCGAGTCCGAACTCGCCGCCGTCGGTAAAGCGCGTCGATGCATTGTGATAGACGACAGCCGCGTCCACAACGAGCATAAACGTCTCGGCGGAGTGCATGTCCTCCGTGACGATTGCCTCGCTGTGCATGGTGCCGTACCTGGCAATGTGCGCCGCCGCTTCGTTAACGTCCGAAACGACGCGACAGTTAAGCTCCAGATCGTTGTACTCCGTCGCAAAGCTCTGCTCGTCTGCAAGCCTGACATCGCCGAGTAGCTCCGCCGTCTTTTCACAGCCGTGCCACAGCACACCGTGCGCATCCAGTGCAGTTTTCGCCATCGGCAAAAACTGTTTTGCAACGTCCTTGTGACACAAAAGTGTTTCGGCGGCATTGCAAACCGACGGACGGTGGGTTTTTGCGTTGACAAGTATGTCAAGTGCCATGTCAAGCTTTGCCGCGCTGTCGACATAGACGTGACATATACCGGCGCCGGTCTCGATAACAGGAACTTTGCTGTTTTCAACCGTGTGTTTTATAAGCCCTGCACCTCCGCGCGGTATGAGCAGATCAATGTACCCTCTCAGCGTCAAGATCTCGTCCGCGGTGGCGCGTGAGGTGTCCTTGACAACGTATATCAAATGCTCGTCGATGGCGGTTTCACGCAGTGCGCGCGCTATAAGCGTCGCCATTGCCGCGTTGGTGTGCTTGCACTCACTGCCGCCGCGCAGTATCGCGCCGTTTCCGGATTTTATTGCGAGCGCCGCAATGTCCGCCGTCACGTTGGGGCGGCTTTCGTATATGGCGGCTATAACCCCAAGCGGAACCGTGGTTTTTGTTATGCTCATGCCGTTTGAGTGGGTGTGACCTGTGCTACGACCGAGCGGATCCGGCAATGATACTACCTCTAATAACGACTGCGACAGCCCTTCCAGTCGCTCCTTTGTCAGTAAAAGCCTGTCGATAAACGCTTGCGGCTTTTGCGCCGCCACCGCCGCACTGACATCCTGCTCGTTGCCGGCAAGCAGATCAGCATTTTCATTGGCGATAAGCTCGGCAAGGCGTTTGATTGCGCCACAGCGCACGCTGTGCGGTTTACCTTGAAGTGTCTGTTGTGCTGTGCGGCTTTGCTGTGCTGCCGTTTTCAACTCGCTCATAAGCGTGCCTCCTCAGCCTTGAAAAATGTGCCTATATCCTCACCCTTTAAAATGTTGAGAACATTTAGAGGGTTGTTTCCGTTTGCAATAACCATCGAGATGCCGTTTTGTGTCAAAAGTTTTGCAGCAGACAGCTTGGTGTGCATACCTCCCGTGCCGCGCTTAGAGCCGGCTGACACCGCAAAGCTTTCTACATCCGGCGTTATCGATGGCACTTCGGTTATCAGCGTCGCGCCGGGCAGTGCCGGGTTTTTATCAAAAAGTCCGTCAATATCCGACAGTATGATAACCGCCTCAGCACCGGTTATCAGCGCGACATAAGCCGCAAGCATATCGTTGTCACTGAACTTAATCTCCTGTGAGGACACGGTGTCGTTTTCGTTTACAATGGGTATGATGCCCATGCGCAGTAGCTTGTCGAACGTGGTTTTTGCGTTTTCTTTGCGCAATTCATCGTCAATGACGTCCTTTGTCAACAGCACCTGTGCGATGGTGTTGCCGTAAGCGGAAAAAAATCTGTCGTACATGCTCATAAGCTCGCACTGCCCCACGGCGGCGGCGGCCTGTTTCACCTGTACGTCGGTAGGGTAGGGGGTTATGCGCAATTTTCCGACACCCAGCGCCACTGAGCCGGAGCTGACGAGTATAGGTTGTCGACCGCTGTTTGCAATGTCACAGATAACCATCGACAGCAACTGCGCGATATTCAGGTTCATGCGCCCTGTCTTGTGTGTAAGCGTCGATGTACCGACCTTTATAACTATTTTTTGTGCATCAATAAGTGTTTTTCTCATGATAAATCTTCCTTTTAATCACCAGGTTTATTATATAACCATACTGTGTCTTTGTCAATTCATTATCCAATCAAATGGGGGTGTCACATGTCGGTAATTTTATGCGATTCTGTAGTGTTTTGAAAAAACCTGCTATAAATAGAGCGAACAACACAACCGTATCCATTTTGTGTGAAATCATTGCAATTGGATTGACATGTTGTCTACATGAGGAATATTGCGTGCATATTAATAGTAAGGGGGCCGCGTGTTTATCGTGAGTCTTAAGTCTAGGGGTGAAAGGTGAATAACGGTGTAGGTTTTCAGTTATTTAACGTCAATTATGCATAATATTGCGGAGGACATGTTTTGAAACATTATGATGTGGTAGTAGTAGGGGGCGGAATGGCAGGGCTGACCGCCGCTGCAACGGTGGCACGTGGCGGAAAGTCGGTGGCACTATGTGAAAGAGGGGAGGAGGTTGGCGGTCTTGTAAAAAGTTTTTGTCGGCAGGGATTTGTGTTCGACTGCGGCATACATGCCGTCGAGAATGCCGGCACTCTACTGCCGATGCTTAAACAGTTGGGCATAGATCCCAAACTGCAAAAAACCGATGTGATGATACGTATAGGTGAGCACACCGTCAATGTCAGCACAGAGGACAGCTTGACAGAATACAACGACATGCTAAAAAGCCTGTTCCCGCAAAACAGCAAGGACATCGAGGGAATAATGGGGGAGATTGAACGTACGGTAAAGTCAATGGACGTGCTGTATGGAGTGCAAAATCCGCTTTTTAAAGATGATTTAACCGACAAAAAGTACTTAATCGGCGAGCTGTTGCCGTGGCTAGCACGCTACATGGTGACGATAGTACAAATAAGCAGGGCAAAAGAGCCTGTCAATAAGCGTCTGTCACGCTATACTGACAACAGGGCGCTTATTGATATGATATCACAGCACTTTTTTACCGCGTCGCCGTCGTTTTTTGCACTGGGTTACTTTTGGTTGTACCGCGACTACTACTACC